>JBEKEB010000006.1:0-41626 GCA_050014055.1 Anaerolineales bacterium
GGATCAGGTCCACCGGGATGAGCACCATCCGGTCGCGCAGGGGAAATTCCACTTTGCGCATCTGCGGGGTGGCCTGGTGAGTCTTTAGGTATTCGGGGATTTCAGCTGCCCGCACTGGGCCGTACTCCACCCAGAAGCCGGTGCGTTTCTTGACTTCGTGGGCAGCCACACCGGGTGCACCCAACTGCGGCAGAATCAGCTTGCGCTGCGTGACCACATCCTTGAGATGAGTAGCAAACACCCGGTTGACAATCTCGTCCGTGCCGAAGGTACCCTTGCCGGCCGCGCACCAGACGTTGATCCCTTTGGTATCCAGCACCAGAATATAACCATCGATCCCATCCAATGCGGAACGCAGCGCATCGAAACTGAGCGTATAATTGGCCGAAACAAAGACTTGCGAATCTGGCGCAGGGTTACCCACGGCGTACAGCCCCGGTTCCACGTGGTGTCCCGCGCGTTTCCAGCCGATGCGCGCCAGGAAGTGATCCCAGTGGTCTGCAGTCGTCAGCCGAGTCTGAACGGCCAGTATTTTTGGCTCAGATGTTATGGAAGCAAGATTAATCATCAATGGGTTCTCCGTTCTTGGATAGACAAGGGTCTATATATCCGCGTAAAAAAATTACGCAACCTTCTCAGTGGGGATCGCTTCTGCTGCGAAGGTGGTACGCAACTCACCGCAGCAGACCGTGATCTGCTTCTGGTTCAAGCGGTAAAAGGTCTGCTTGCCATCCTCACGCACTTCCACCAGCCCGGCCTCACGCAGGATCGCCAGGTGATGGGAAACGGTCGGCTGGGTCACGTTGAGATGCTCGACGATCTCGTTCACCGATAGCCAGTTGCAGCAACAGATCTTCATGATCTTCTGGCGGGTATCATCGGCGAGGGCTTTGGCAAAAAGAACGGGGTCAAATGTTGTCATATAGATTACCTTCTATTTGGTATTATATAGATAATTGTCTATTTGTCAAAGGAAAAAAGGCTGGCAACAGCATCAAGAAATCTCGTCAGCCCGAAGAACGAGAAGACGATGAAGAACGACTGTCTTCTTCACTACAAGCAGTAACCGAATGTGATCTTAATTGCTTATGCGATCCAGTGCTGGCCGCGTAGGAAATTGGTGACAAGCGGAATATCGAAATATTTTCCCTGAAAGGCCAGGATGGCCGGCCAGAAAAGCAGCAGCCACAGGATCGGAAGGAAACAACCCACCAGCCCGCAGATTCCAAGGGATATGTGACGTAAGATTGCCTCTAAGATATTGACTACGATTTCGATGACAATCAATGCAACGGTTAAGGCCAGCGCCTGGACTGCATGGAACTTGATGAATGGCCGGTCTTTCTTTCCCTCGATAAAAAGCATGATAAGGGCGATGATGCCGATCGGATACCCCAGTGCTGCCCACAGTCTATCGTCACTGGTGATTTCGGGCGTAACCTGTTGTTGATTCATATTCTTCTCCTTTTGGTATGAAATCGTTCGGATATTGCATCTTTTCTTACTTGATCATTGCGTTGATACTTTTTACCATACCAATAAAACATTGACAATCCACTAACCTGAAGCCACCTGTAATACGATCCTGGCCATTTTCACCGCCTTTTTTTAAATTATTGTCCATTATCGCGCATTCGAGTCTGCCATGCAATATCCGGACTACGAAAATAAAGGGCTTTCATTGAGTTTATGGGTTGGAAAGCAGCCGATTAATGTTTTACGAATTACATTTGCCGTTCCATTGTTCGCTAGCAGTATACTAATTCTCACGCCGGCCGGTTCTTTTTTACCTGGGCCTCGATCCAGGGATAGGTTTGGGCGATACCATCTTTAAGGAAATAATTCGCCTTCCAGCCAAGAGAATAAATGCGGGCGTTGCTGAAGTTGCGCGACTGCACTCCCACCGGACCTTCGATGTGCTTGATGTGGATGTGCTTCCCGGCAACTTCCGCCACCGTGTGGACAAGCTCATCCACACTGACATATTGCGGGCAGCCAATGTTGGCCGGGCCTTCCAGGTCGGAATGCATCAACAGATAGATGCCTTCTACCATGTCGGCCACGTAGGTATAAGAACGGATGGCCGTGCCATCTCCCCAGACTTCGATCGTACCGCCATCCGGTACTTCGGCAATTTTGCGGCACATGGCTGCCGGGGCCTTCTCCCGGCCGCCCCGCCAGGTACCCTCCGGACCATAGCAGTTCTGAAAACGTGCGATCCTTATCTGCATGCCATACCGGCGGGCATAGGCAAGTGCCACACGTTCCGAGTACAGTTTTTCCCAGCCATATTCGTTATCCGGATTGGCGGGGATGGCTCCGGCTTCGGTCATCTCCGGTTCTCCAGGCTTCATATCACGGTAAACGCAAACCGAGGAGGAAAAGAAATAGCGCAGCACACCCAGTTCGGCTGCATTATGGGTCATGTGGATATTGATCAGGGCGCTGTTGTACATGATCTCGGTCTCAGCTGAATGGATGAAGCCCATGCCACCCATATCAGCTGCCAATTGGTACACTTCGTCAAAAGTACCCGCGCTGATGGTCAGGGCAGCCAGGCAGTTTTCAGGCTGACGCAGGTCCAATTGCAGGAATTCGTCCGCTTGTGTGGGAGCGAATTCAGGCTGCTTGATATCCACCCCGCGCACCCACATGCCCTCTTTTTTTAGCTTCTTGACCAAATGACCACCAATAAAGCCACCCGCTCCACAGACCAAGGCTTTTTTCATACCATCATCTCCAAAAACAAAATATCGTAGCGTTCTGATGGATTTCCCTGTGTGCATTTCGAATGAAATAAACATCCTGGGATATTCATCAGCCACGGACAAAACCGCGCTGTTAATACCGCCCGAACCTGAATTCATTATAGAAGATTTTCCTCCCAAGTCAAGTATCCACCCGGGACAGGTGCATCCAGAATTTGGGGCGGGTTTTCCATATTAAAATGCAGGACCACCCATGCCACAGAATCTGAAATACGCCCGGTTTTGCCTAAAACCGCTTAAAAAATTGTTTACGAAAATGGCGCTATTTTGCAGAAAACAACCTTTTTTTCTTCGTCTTTGCCCCGATTCCCGCAAAACAACTGCCCCATATATGGCAGAAAACCGCCAGGAAGCCATTTTTTGCCACCCCTGTGCACATTTTTGGCCTTTTTCGGCATTGTTCCTTATAGTTTTCACATAATGATCGCGCACACCTGTAATTAAGTCAAAAAAGCTGCTCACACAGCTTGTTTCCGAACTAGAAATACTGGTGGCAAGTAATCTGGTAAAATGGGTTTAGGCGACCTGCCGGACATGCACAGCATGGACAACCCGGATGGTACGCTGACCACAGCCGGAGCTAACAAATCATCACCGGCCTTCGGTCCCGGCATTGCAGCCGCTCCCCCGTTTCCGGTTGATTCGAATATTCGAGAGGGTACTCTCCAAGAAAGGAAAATATGAAAAAACATAATCTTTATTTTGGCATGGTTGTAATCATCGCTGTCCTGGTTCTAAGCGCCTGTGGAGGAGCCGCAGCCGGAACCCCCACAACCACATCTACGCCCGTAGACGTTCCAGCACTCTTCACCGAGGCTGCCAAGACGGTCATTTCCCAGCTCACCGAACAGGCTCCCACTCTTACGCCTACGCCGCTTTTCACCAACACCCCGACACTTATGCCGGCAACGGTGGTAACGGCCTCTCCGACCGTCCAGAAATGCGAAGATGCCGCCTTCGTCTCGGATGTCACCATCCCGGATGGCACGCAAATGGCCGTTAACCAGCATTTCACGAAAACCTGGCGCGTGCAGAACACGGGCACCTGTACATGGATCACCGCTTTCTATCTCGGTTATTCCTATGGGGAGCTGATGGGTGGGCAAACGAAGGTGCCTTTAACTTCTGCAGTTGCAGCAGGCCAGACTGCGGATATTTCAATAAGCCTGACGGTACCCAACAAGACCGGCAAATTGACGGGAGTTTGGTCCCTTTACGATGATAAAAGTGTCAATTTTGGGACGTTACTGACTGTCGTGATCAATGTCGGCGTCCCTAGTTCCACTCCGACCGGGAGTCTTACAGTTATACCCAGCTTTACCGCCACCGACACACTTGCCCCGACAGATACTCCTACACACTAATTTGGAAGAGCCGGAAGGGAAAAGATTAATCACAAAAAGAACAAAGAATCACCAAGAAATACTTTAGTAAACAAGTAAAAAAAGCAATAAACATCCCGAAAGTTAGTGGAAACGGCATATACTTCCTGAAAACCTTTGGGATGAATTATTAATCAAATAAGAGGTACTAAAGTGCTTTACTCCGCCATTCAGCATAAGGCACTACGAACATACCACAGGATTTATGAGACATACCTGGTAGCCATTTTGTCAAGGAAAACAACGGGGTAAGGTCGCATGGCACTGGCAACCCGGGAACAGGATTTACTGTAAAATCAATGCATGTCTGCAACTGAGCGCCTTTATCTCCAGGATAGCTACTGCTTTGAAACAGATGCTGTAGTCAGCGCAATCCAGGCTGACAGCCTGGCCTTCGACCGGACCTGCTTCTATCCGGGCGGCGGAGGACAACTTCCCGATGAAGGTTTCGTCAAGTTGAAGAGCGGAGAGGTGCTCGAGATAGCATCAGCCCAAGCAACTGCGGATGAGATCATTTGGTATACCTGCGACACTCCTCCACTCCCAGCCATGCTGGGAAGATCCATTCAGCTCATTCTAAACAAAGACAGGCGGATGGCACTGATGCGCTATCACACCGTCCTGCATATCCTGAACACGATCGCTTTACGCGATTACCAGGGCTGGATTACCGGAGTTCAAATCGGAGTCGATTATTCCCGGATCGACTTCAACCCGCTAAATTTCTCCGCGGTGGTAAGCGCTGAACTGGAGCAAAAAGTGAATGCCGTCATCGTCGAGAATCATAGAATTAATTCTCTAGTGATCCCGGAGGATGAATTCCGCCGGCGCGTGGATTTGCTGAGAACGCTGGATGTCAAACCGCCGATCTCCCACGGGCAGGTCCGGGTGGTGGGAATAGAGGGGTTTGATGCCCAAGCCTGTGGGGGTACACACGTACATTGCACATCCGAAGCCGGCCGGTTCTCGATCTTCCGCACGGAAAACAAGGGTAGCATGAATAAACGGCTATATGTCCGGCTAGATCAGGTTACAAAACCGGGGATTTCCCCAAAGAGTTCTTAAATCCGTTCGATGGTTACCTTCTCCGACTCGATCACAAACTCCCAATGGCCCAAATCCCCAAAATCGTACACCAGGTATAGGCTGGTTGGCTTCCGCTCTATCGATTCCAGTTTGATGGGACGGTCAGGGCCAAAGGTGATTAGATCCTTATCCCAATCGCCCTGTTCTTCCGGGTTGTATCCTTTTGGCTGGTCACTTAATCGGTGGATGCCGGTTTCGCTGAGCAGCAGGCGCAGAATGGCTTCCGGTGCGTCCATCGTCCACAACAGGCTGGCGGTGGCTTGTTCTTCCACAGCCTGGATCCGTTCTTCTTCTGTCAACTCCCATTGCACCGGCGACCAGATGGCAGGGAGATCGTCTACATAAAGTGTTTCGGGATCAATTACGGATGGCATAGGTTTTCCTCCGGGGCGATTATACTCCTCGAAGACAAAGCGGCCGTCAGATGGCCGTTTTGGGCATCGTTGCAGGTATCGGCACCTCCGCTGCCGGCCCTTGTTGGAACCACCTGACGGCATCTGTTATTACCTGGGATGCCGGGCGCGCCTGAAAGCCCAGTTCACGAGTGGCTTTGGCATGGCTGAAATGCGAATTACTGCATATGGCGTCCAGGGAATAGCGCGTAAAAATCGGTTGGGTATTTGTCAGGTTTGCATAGAATGGCATCAATCCTGCAACCCAATAGGCCAGCCAAAGTGGGACTTCGAGATTGGCATGCCAGCCCTGGGTAGCCTGCCAGACCAGATGGACCACTTCTCTAACCGTCAGCCGGTCGCCGCTCAATATATATGTCTCCCCACGCCGGCCATTTTCGGCTGCCAGAATGAAACCGTCTGCAGCATCTCGCACATCAATAAAGTCGTACGCGCCCTTTACGGTGAATTTCAGTCCCGGCTGCATGTAAAGGCGGATGGCGCGCCCGGCTTCTGAATTTTGAAAATCGTACGGTCCGGTGACCGCAGTGGGGCAAACAATGACTGCGTCCAACCCGTCCGCCACGGCACTCTGGACTGCCAACGAGGCACGCGCCTTGGAACGATCGTAAGCGCCTAGGCAATGCAGGACGTCAAAAGGTTGTGTTTCATCGATCCGGAAACCATTGGCTGGTTTCCGCAACGCGTAGACGGAACTGGCATAAACCAGACGGGTGGCGCCAGACCGGCGCATGGCCGAAATGACATTGTTTGTTCCTTCCAGGTTGACACGCTCTGTTTCCCGATCTGGCCAGGTTGCGAGACTAATCCGAGCAGCTAAGTGGTAAACCAGGCTGACACCGCGCATGGCACGTTCAAGGGAATCTTCATCCAGAACGTCTCCGGGGACAATTTCCGCATCCAGCCCTGCCAGGGCAGGTGGCATCTTTCCGGAACGCACAAGCGCCCGGACGCCTTGGCCGCCTGCAAGCAATTCACGCACGAGCACATTGCCGATGTGACCTGTAGCGCCGGTGACAAGATTCATACAGATTTCCCTTTATAAGAAGAACCCCTGGCACTTTTTACGGATGCGGATTCATGGAGATCAAGATGCCTGAATACCACACAATCCAAAACCGGGGCGGGAAAAAGAAGATTTGGGGTGTTTATACCCCAAGTCCTTACTTTTTTATGCTACAATATTTTCAGGGAAACATATCCTTCCATCACTTCATTTGCCCTTCTTTCGAGCAACCAGACAAGGAGAAATAAATTATGACTGGTTTCGTTGGATCCGTAGAAAAATTGACTGAACAGAACCATTATTTTCGTCAGGTGGTATTCACCGGCAAACACACTCAGCTCGTCCTGATGTGTCTTCAGAAAGGCGAGGAAATCGGGAATGAGGTGCATCGCAAAGTGGATCAATTCTTCCGGATTGAAAAAGGTGAAGCAAAGTTCATCTTCAATGGTTCGGAAGAACATATCGCAGTGGAAGGGGATGCCGTTATCGTTCCGGCAGGCACTTATCATAATGTCATCAATAATTCAAAAACTCGACAATTAAAACTTTATACCTTGTATTCACCCCCCAATCATCCGGAAGGGACGGTCCACAAGACCAAGGCAGAGGCAGATGCGGCGGAAGAGGCCGAGCACATATAAAATTCGAAATAGAACTTCAAGATTATGATCTAAGGCCACTGCGTTGTAAACGTCCACGTGAATTTTCGCCAGACTTATGCTGTTATGCAGCATAAGGCAGAAAAAGTTGGCGAGTATCAACAGAACGGAATGGTACGAGTGCCACGCAGCGGTAAGTATGCAACAAAGGCATAGCAGCGTAGAGTAGCGGATAAAAAGAGATTCTGCGCGAGCCCTTCTTTATTAATCCGCAGGCAGGCGGAAGCGAATGGTAGTCCCATGGCCGGTCTGGCTTTCAGCGGAAATACTTCCGTCGTGCGCCTCAACCAGATGCCGGGCAATTGGCAACCCCAGACCGGTGCCACTGGAGTCGCGTGATTTGTAGAAGCGATTGAAAATGTGGGGTAATACTTCCGGGGCAATACCTACCCCGGTATCTTCCACGGTAACCTCAGCGTATTTTCCATCCTTCTTCAGGGTGGTCTTATACCCCACGTGGATGGTTCCATCGCACGGGGTAAAGCGAAGCGCATTGGCGATCAGGTTGGATAAAACCTGGTGAATGCGTTCCGGATCGAGGTTGAGGACCAGCGCGTCCGAACCGCTTTGGAAGTCGAGCTTTACCCCGGCAGCATCCGCCTGGGTACGAAAAGCAGAGACGGTCTCTCCAATCAACAGCGCCAGGTCGGTGGGTTCCTTTTTGAGCTGCAAAGCGCCGCTTTCCGCCAGCGCCAGCGTACGCAGGTCTTCCACCAGGCGTGCAAGAACCTGGGTTTCTTCAAGCAGCGATTTCAAGCGGGCCTCGTCGGGGGAATAAACGCCGTCCAGGAAGCCTTCCAGGTTACCCTGGATTACCGTCAGCGGTGTGCGCAGTTCATGCGTGATGTCGGCCATAAGGTCACGACGTTGTTCCTCGGTCAATTGCAGGCGTGCGGCCATTACGTTAAAAGCATGCGCCAGTGCGCGCAACTCCAACGGGCCTCGCTCTGCTACGCGTGGGGAATAATCCCCTTCCGTGATGCGACCGGCGGCTTCCAGAAAATCGCCAACAGGGGCAGACATATGGCGCAACCCGCGTCCACCCCAGACCAGTGAACCGAAAGCAAATATCAAGAGAACAATCCCAACCGGAATGACCCACCTGATTGGTTCATAAATGATGTGAATGATGCCCAGGCTGTTTAATACCAGCCCCAAAACCACCGCGAAAACCAAAATGGCCAGCAGGTTGACTAGAGCAATCACGCAGCCCATGCGCCGGAAAAAACGCCCGCGCGTGGCGCGCCAGTGTGGCTGCACTGGCGGCCAGGATTCATTTTCCGGCCACCATCTGGGTTTTCTGTGATGGAAACGGACGTGCCTGTGCATAGGCGAAGGCTCGTTTATATCACCCATATTTCATTGATCGCCAAACTTGTACCCAACGCCATAGACGGTGAGAATGTAGCGCGGTTCGCCCGTTCCCGGTTCGATCTTACGACGGATGTTCTTGATATGCGCGTCTATGGCGCGTTCATACGATTCAAATGCAACCCCATGAACCGTTTCAAGTAACTGGTTGCGCGTGAAAACGCGTCCGGGGTGGCGGGCCATGGCAGCCAGCAGTTCGAATTCCGTTGGTGTAAACTCTTCGATGTTCCGACCCGCAGCCATGACACGCATGCGTGGCATATCCAGCGTCAAATCGGCAGCATGGAGAATCTCAATGTTGGTCTCGCTGTAGTTTTCCATCCGGCGAAACACTACCCGGACACGCGCTACCACTTCCTTGGGACTGAACGGTTTGGTTATGTAATCATCCGCACCCAATTCCAGGCCAATCAATTTATCGGTCTCATCGGAACGGGCGGTCAAAATAATGATCGGCACATTCGAGTCCTTGCGCAGCATGCGGGTGACATCCAATCCGTCCATCTCCGGCAGACCTAGGTCGAGAATGATCAGATCCGGCTTTTCGGTATGGGCCAACGCCAGGGCAGTTTTCCCATTGGCCGCGGTCAAAACGCGAAAGCCGGCGTGCTCCAGATAATCGCGCAGCAGAAGGACAATTTTAGTTTCATCGTCAACGACAAGGATGCTTTTCATGATAATTAAGGAATATTACCGCATTCGCGCACCAAGGGGAAGGAATGCTTTGCGCAACAAACCCGAGCTCTTTTCCAAGGCCCGGGTTTGCGCTGTGCAGGGATTAATCTTTCTTCTCTTGCTCCGGGCCGGCGTGCGCCCGGCGGTGCCACTCGGCAAAGAAAGGCGGCACATCCTTGCCATTATCATTCCGCCAGTCCCAATGCCGGCGGTGCATGTGACCGAGGCCCATTGATCCGTGCCAGAACAAGAGGCGCAGGCTGCCAAAGATCAGGAACAACAGGAACAGTGGGACCAAGCAGCCAAGCAGGCCAAAACTAAACCCGGGAAAGGGGTGCCCGTAATATAGATAGGGCATCGGGACTGAACCAACTGCCGGGGCCTGAACCTTCTGCGCCAGCCCCTGGGCCATGCCAATGTTATAGGCATACACGCCGATGCCGAGGATGGCAGCGATCAAAACAATTACAACCAAAACTCTCCAAAGAATTCTCATTTTTTCTCCTTTTCAAAATATTCATTGGATGATCACAATAAAATTCGAAGATATTTATTGTGATTTTATTTTTCAGATTTCTCTTGAAATCTAACCTGAGTATAGGCTGGGATTGTGAAGTGAGTGTGAAGCCTGGCGGGAGAAATTGCGGAGAACCAGGGCAAAAACCTGAAATGCCGGCTTGCTTCTCCAGCCGGTTTATGCTAGACTTTATTAATTCTCCGGAGGCTCTACTATGGCCGAAAAAATCCTTATTATTGACGACGATGTGGATACCCTGAAACTGGTTGGACTGATGCTCCAGAAACAGTCCTATCAGATATTAGCCGCTAATAATGGTCTGCAGGGTCTCGAACAGGCGGAAAACGAGAATCCCGACCTGATTCTGTTGGATGTGATGATGCCAGGAATGGATGGGTACGAGGTGGCCAAACGTTTGCGCGCCAATCCGCTGACGGCCAATACCCCCATCCTTATGTTCACTGCCAAGACGCAGTTGGACGACAAAGTGACCGGTTTCGAGGCCGGCGCGGATGATTACCTGACCAAACCAACGCATCCATCCGAGCTGAACGCCCACGTCAAGGCACTGCTGGCGCGTACATCGAAAGGAAAAGTAATGACCAGCCCATTGCCAACGGAGAAGCGTGCTATGACCATCGGCATCCTTAGCCCGCGTGGCGGGCAGGGTGTATCAACTGTGGCCGTCAACCTCGGTGGTGCCCTGCGCCAGGCCACCAAGGCGGATGTCATCGTGGCAGAACTGCGCCCCGGGATGGGTACTCTCGGACCGGACTTGGGCGAGATAAAACCAAGAGCCCTGACTGAACTCCTTACAGGCAATATTGCTGAAATGACACGCCAGAAAGTAAAGGAAGAACTCTTTGTCCATGATACCGGCCTGCGCCTATTGTTTGGTTCCGTTCAACCAAAAGACGCTGCTCTGGCAAATTCCGTAGCGCCAATGGAAGCACTGGTGAACCGGATGAGTTATCTAACTGCTTATCTGGTGCTTGATCTTGGAGCCGGTCTGACAGCTCTGGCCCAGAAACTGATCGCATCTTGCAATCTCATATTTGTGGTAGCCGAACCGGTGGCAAATGCAATAGCCCATTCCAATATGCTCATAAATGACCTGATCGATGCAGGTGTTCCCAAAGCAAATGTGCAGGTTGTTGTGGTAAACCGAATCCGCTCAGACACACAGTTAACCATGCAGGAGATGGAAAACCAGCTTGGCCAACTTCCTGTTGTTGCCATAACCCCTGCCCCTGAACTAATCTACATGGCCACCCGCATGAAAACGCTGGCCATCATTTCACGTCCCGACAGCCTGACTGCACAACAGTTTGCCAAGCTAGCTACCGCAGTGCTTGACTTTGAAATAAAGAAATGAATAACAACGAAAAGCGGCTGGAGGGATACCGACGGCTGATTGATATCGCCCGTGATCTGGCCTCGACCCTCGATCTGGATATCCTGCTCAACCAAATTGTTTCCGCCGCATCCGACTTGACCGAGTCGGAGGCTGCCTCAATCCTGCTCTATGATGATGCAGCGCGCCAATTGTTTTTCCAGGTTGCCACCAATCTCGACCAACCAACCATGCGCGGTCTGGTTGTACCGTTGGATGGAAGCATTGCTGGGTGGATCGTTACCAATCACAAGGCGGCGCGCATAACGAACGCCCAGAAGGATCCCCGCCATTTCTCCACCATCGAAAAACAAACACATGTCACCACCGGTTCCCTGCTGGGTGTCCCGCTAATCACCAAGGATAAGGTTGTGGGAGTTCTGGAGGTCATTAATAAGCAGGTCGGGGAATTTACTGATGACGACGAAGACCTGATGCAGGTGTTGGGAGCCCAGGCGGCAGTAGCGATCGAGAATGCACGCCTGTTCCACCAGTCTGACCTTGTGGCCGAATTCGTACACGAACTGCGTACCCCACTGGCTTCCATTGGTACCGCCACCTACCTGCTGCTCCGCCCGGAAATGTCTCAGGAACAACGCCAATCGATGATCCATAACATTTACAATGAAACATTGCGCCTAAATACTCTGGCCTCCGCCTACCTTGATCTGGCACGATTGGAATCCGGTCGTGTCCAATTTAATCTCACAATCTTCGACCTGGCCGGCATGCTTTACGAATGCATCGAAATCATGCAAAGCCAGGCGGATGAGTGTTCTATTACCATGGAAGTTGAAATTCCATCTGATTTTCCTCAGGTAGAGGCTGACCGGGACAAGATCAAACAAGTGGTGCTAAACCTGCTGAGCAATGCCATCAAGTACAACTGCCCCCATGGCAAGGTGGTCATGATTGGGGGATTGGAAGATAATGAGTGGACACTTGCCATTCGCGATACCGGTACAGGCATTCCGGTTAAAGCGGTCCCACATCTTTTTCAAAAATTCTACCGGGTGCAGGCATCCGAAGGCAAAGTGGCCGGAACCGGCTTGGGGCTATCCATTTGCAAGGAAATTGTCTCGGGACACGGCGGGACCATTGAAGTCAAATCGAAATATGGCCAGGGGGCAACATTCACTATTCATATTCCCAAATCAAAGCATTGACCCGTTCGCTTTTCAAGCAAATTATCCTGAATCCATGGAAATTATGGCTTCAGAAATACCTCTAACATTTTCAACCCCTGCACGGACGTTATTGCCACCAACCCATTTGGCAGGTGAGTTGGTAATTGCATAGCATCTTGAATATCTATTCCGAGATGTCAGGGAATCGGATGGAGATGAGGGCTTCAATGGGTTTATACGGTTTGGGAATATCACGCAGTGAAAGGGATTGGTATGACAGTCGGAGGGATTGCATGAAAAAACCCATACCTTTCCAACCAGGACTCTGCTAAGCTGAGCCTCTAGCGGGCGCCTTTTCTTCCAAACTGCCGTTCGAGCATGTCGACTGATAGATGGATCATGGTTGGACGGCCGTGCGGGCAGGTGCGCGGTGAGGTGCAGGCTTCCAGGTCCGCCAGAAGGGCACGCTGTTCCTCTGGTGAAAGGACCTGACCAGCTTTGACCGCCAGGCGCTTGCAGACCCGTCCGGCAATTTTGGCTTCAATCTCGTTCTGGAGTGGGGATTCGTCTTCCTCGAAATCCTCAACCAGGGCACGCAGGGCTGTGGCTGGATCGCTGTTGGCAAAAAGGACCGGTAGGGTACGCACCTGGTAGCTATTCTGCCCGAAGGGTTCGACTTGGAATCCGAGATGAAGAAGAACTGGGATTTGGGTATTTATCATTTCGGCAGACGAACGGGATAATTCCACCACTACCGGAGTAAGGAGTGATTGCGAGGGGATATTTCGCTGCACAAACTGCGCCATTAACTTCTCGAAGAGGACACGTTCGTGGGCAGCGTGCTGGTCAATCAGATATAGTCCATCCGGGCCTTCGGCAACCAAATAAGTAGCTCCAATCTGGCCAATCAAACGCAACAGCGGAAAGTGCGCAATGGTTGATTGCAGATTGATAATTGGTGATTGAAGGTCAACTCCTTCAGGCTGTCTCTCGTTTTCTTGATTTTGTTTTTCGTCCACAAAATCGTGGGCGAGATTCCAGGTTGGGTCGATCTGTCCTGACTGTGATGACGCGCCCCATAAATTCTGCGGCGCCAGCTGGGGGATTGGCGTATAAGCCAGCAAAGCCCGGCGAGTGGCACGCTGGACAAAGCTGAAGGCTTTTTCCGGGCTGCGAAACCGTACCTCAGCCTTGGCCGGATGAACGTTCACATCCACTTCTTCGGGTGGTGCTTCAATGAACAAGACCGCCAGTGGGTACCGACCAACCATGAGCAGCGTGTGATACGCCTGGAGCAGGGCCGAGTTAAGCGGAGTATCCTGGACCCAGCGCCCGTTCACGAAGAAGGTGATTCCCTTGCGGTTGGAACGCGTCAGTGCGGTAGGGCTGATAAAACCGGTTACCTTAAAACCTTCTTCTTCAGAAATTATATCCAGCATCTGGCGGGAAACATCCACACCATAGAGCGCTGCCAGGATGGCACGCCGGTCACCATCCCCGGCGGTATGCAGTGACACAGTGCCGTCCTCTGTTAGTTTGAAACGTACCATGGGATAAGCCAGGGCGTAGCGCGTCACGAGCGTATCAATTGCCCGGCGCTCGGTCGCATCTTGTTTCAGAAATTTGAGGCGGGCTGGGACATTATAGAACAAATCTTCCACCCTAACTACAGTCCCAACCGGCGATCCGGTTTTCTCCAGCCTGCCAATGCGGCCGCCTTCCACGTGCAAACGCGCCCCCACTGGTGCATAAGGCGTGCACGAATTGATTGTTAGCCGGGAGACGGAGCCAATCGAAGCAAGAGCTTCGCCGCGGAAGCCCAAGGTGGCAATACGAAATAGGTCCTCGGCAGAGGTCAGCTTGGAGGTGGCATGTCGTTCAATCGCCAGGGCTAATTCGTCCGGCGGAATACCAGCCCCATCATCCGCCACCTGTACCAGGGTCCGGCCAGCCGCCGCGATTTCTACGCTCACGGATTTTGCCCCGGCATCAAGGGCATTTTCCACGAGTTCTTTCACAACTGAAGCGGGGCGTTCCACCACTTCCCCGGCGGCAATCTGCGAGGCAACTTCAGGGGACAGGATTCGGATGGGCATGCCTGTATTATATACCGCTTATAATAGACCCATGTTGTTTACGACATTATTCTTCGACCTTGATGATACCCTTTATCCCTCCAGCACCGGCTTGTGGGAAGCAATTGGGAGGCGCATCTCCCTTTACATGACCGAACGGATGGGATTTCCACCAGATCAGGTGGTAAGCATCCGGGAAAAATATTTCCGGGAATACGGGACGACGCTACGCGGGCTGCAAGCCAAACACTCCGTGGATATGGATGATTATCTGGCATTTGTCCACGATGTTCCACTTGACCATTACCTCCATCCAGACCCGGCCGTACATGCCGCGATTGCTGGCATACCTGCCCGGAAGTTCATCCTTACCAATGCCGATACGAACCACGCCAGGCGCGTACTGGATGCAGTAGGCTTGCAGGGGCTTTTCGACGGGATTATTGATGTGCACAGCATGGCGCCGTTCTGCAAACCGATGCCCGAGGCATTTGAAATGGCTCTGAAAGCGGCTGGCAATCCAGTACGAACATCTTGTGTCTTGCTGGATGACCAGATGCGGATTACGCGGGCCGCACGGAACATGGACATGTATACCATCCTGGTAGGCAAGGATACCCCCGGCGATGATGCAGACGCGGCCCTGCGGTATCTCACGGATTTGCCGGGACTGTTGGATGGGCGGATTTAATACTCTTCTAACACCAACCTGCTAGAATGTAGATCTACGGAAATTTCCGAGTTATAGGAAAGGATATACGGGTTTGGGCAAGTGCAGCCTGCCCAAACCCCCATTTACCTCGTTAACTCGAAAATTCCCATAGCACCAAATTTCATTATGTTTTAATCAGGGTATGCTACCATTTGGCACTATCCTTTAAGGAGATTGGTATGAATAAACCTTTACGTGCAGTCTTACTCACCTGTGTGGTGATTGTACTGGTGGTGGTTTCGTTTGGCGGGGGTTTCGCAGCGGGACATTTTATCCCGATTGGCACCGCTTCTGCCCCACTCACTGCCACAAATGGTAACCAGGGTGGCACGCCCTCAGATTTAACCACTTTATTCGCCCCATTCTGGGCCGCCTGGAAAATCGTCCACCAGGATTACGTGGACCAGCCGGTGAATGACACCCTGCTGATGCAGGGTGCCATCAGCGGCATGATGCAATCGCTGGGTGATGCCCATACGCTCTATTTGACCCCCCAGGATTATACAGACGCAAACAGCCAGTTGGCAGGCAACTATGCCGGGATTGGAGCCTACGTGGATACCACTGGAAAATTGTTGACGATAACCAAGCCGATCCCGAACTCTCCGGCAGAAAAAGCCGGCCTGCAGGCAGGCGACCAAATCATAGCAGTGGATGGCAAGGATGTGACCGGCTTGATTCCCGAAACGGTCCGGCAGAAAGTGCTTGGGCCGGAAGGATCTATTGTCAAACTGACCATTCAGCGTCCGGGGCAGGCAGCGCCATTTGACGTTCAAATTACGCGTGCAACCATTGTCGTTCCCAGTGTTACCAGCAAGTTGCTGGCGAACAACATTGCCTATATACAGATTGCCACTTTCGGCGATACCACGGCGAGCGACTTACACAAACAATTAGGCGCATTGATGGCACAGAATCCGAAAGGCCTGATCCTTGACTTGCGCGATAACGGTGGTGGCTACCTGGACACAGCCATCGCCGTGGTATCCGAGTTCATCCCCAGCGGCGTGATCGTTTCGGAAAAAACCGGTGATGGTAAAATAACGCCCCACAATGCGACTCCGGGTGGGCTGGCGACCGATAAAAGCCTCCCCATGATTGTGCTGGTAAACGCGTATTCGGCTTCCGCATCCGAAATCGTGTCGGGGGCACTGCAAGACACCGGGCGCGCCAAATTGCTTGGAGTGACAACCTACGGAAAAGGTACCGTTCAACTCTGGATACCCCTTTCCAGCACTCCGTCCAACAACCAAGGCGCTGTCGCTGTGACGATTGCCAGATGGCTGACACCCAAGGGAAATACCATCGACAAGAAGGGCCTGACGCCTGACATTGTTGTGCCAATGACTGCTGATGATATTAAGGCCGGCAAGGACCCACAATTGGATGCGGCTATAAAGCAACTAACGAATCCATAAACACGTATACCTGATAGATCATGAAAACGGAGCAATGCCCTTATCATCCCAAGAGAAATAGTCGTCATCCGGCTAAAAAACGATTATCCCCAATGGGGATGATAAAGTCACTACTACAAAGCTGCCTGTGCTGGAAAGGCACAGTTGAAAGAGGTGATGCATGTTATTCTTTGACCCGATTTACCTATTGTGTATGGCTCCAGCTCTCCTGCTGATGGTCATCACTTCAATTTATGTCAAGTCAGCTTACAATAAATGGAGCCAGGTGCCGGCCCGCAGCCGGATGACCGGCTATGAAGCGGTGCAACGGTTAATCGCCCGGGCCGGGCTGCATGGGATCAAAATCGAAGGAGTTCGCGGAAACCTGACCGATAACTATGACCCGCGCACGAAAGTGCTGCATTTATCCCAGGACGTGGCAGGAAATGCTTCCGTAGCCTCGCTGGCGGTGGCTGCTCATGAACTCGGTCATGCGCAACAGGATGCCGAAGGCTATTTCCCTTTGCGGTTCCGGGCTGCGCTGGTACCGATGGTCAACATTGGCTCCTACTTGGGTTGGATCCTGATCATCCTCGGCTTGTTATTAAGCTATGCGGGTATGGCTTTAGGAGTAAATCTAGCCTGGCTGGGTGTGGCAATTTTCGCCGGAGGGGTTGTTTTCGCCCTGGCAACCCTGCCGGTGGAATTGAATGCTTCCGCCCGGGCGCGGGTCTTGCTGGAAGAGACCGGCATCATCTCCGGGCCGGATGAACTGCACGGCGTCAGCACTGTACTCAACGCGGCTGCCCTGACCTATATTGCCGCACTGGTAACAGCGGTACTGCAATTACTCTATTACGTCACGCTGGTGGGCGGCCTGGGCGGGCGGCGCCGATAATATATTCAGGCATAAAGAACTTAAACAAGCCCTTCCGCAGCCTTTGGGCCTGCGGAAGGGCTTGTTTTAATGAAATCCAGTATAATTCTGTCATGCGGAAAATCATTGTAGCGCTGATCCTGCTTCTGGCGATTGTGTTTGTCTTCCTGCGTTTTTCCGAACTAAAAGACTTCCTGAATACCCTGCATCACAGCAACTATCGTTTTCTGATAGCCGCCTTTATCGTTGAATTAATATGGATGTTCAATTCCGCCACCGATTACGGTTCCATATATCGCCTGGTGGGACTTAGAGAAAAAACCTCGCATTTGGTGCTGGTCGCCACGGCAGCCAATTTTGTCAATGTGATCGCGCCCAGTGTAGGCATCGGAGGAATGGCCGTTTTCCTGGATGACGCCACCCGGCAAAACCATTCAACCGGTCGCGTAACGGTAGTGGGAGTTTTATATATCCTCTTCGACTACCTGGCCTTTTTTTGCGTACTAACGCTCGGATTCATCGTCCTGATCCGTCGGAACAATCTGAATCCGGGCGAATTAACTGCTGCCGCCATCCTGTTAACAATTGCCGGAGCTATAGCATTTTTATTATATCTGGGGTACAAATCAACCGAAAGGCTGGGTAAAGCACTGGCGTGGCTGGCGGGAGTCATCAATCGCGTCCTGCGACCCTTTATACACCGGGATTATATACAATCGGAGCGTCCCTTTACATTTGCACACGAAGTTGGTGATGGGATCTCGATGTTGCGCGGCAAACGCGAGGAATTGCTTTGGCCTTTCCTTTTTGCGTTGAATAACTTTGCCCTGCTCATTTGTGTACTTGCTCTCACCTTCCTGGCGCTGGGAACGCCCTTTACCGTTGGGACGCTGGTGGGCGGGTTTGCCATCGGATATCTGTTCTTGATCGTATCCCCAACTCCATCCGGGCTGGGTGTGGTCGAGGGTGTCATGACAATTGCCTTGAACACGCTACGCGTCGATATGGCAACCGCCCTTCTGATTACCCTGACCTACCGTTTCATCACATTTTGGTTCCCGCTAGCGATTGGGGCAGTCACCTTCCGAGTTCTGGGTGGTAAGACCAAACCAGCTCCTATTCCTTAATGTAAGTAATTTCCAGTCGCCAATCACAAATCCTTGAACCTTCGAAAATTCCAGGAGATGGAGGAAAAGAGATAATGGACAGGTGAACACCTGTCCATTTTATCGGCTGGTTCAAAAGTATGTTACTGGCCAGTATTGAACAGCACATCCACGCTCATCCCGGAGCGCAGGTTGGAGGGAAGGGTATCCAGGAGGATGGCCACCTTGTATACCACGTCCCCACCCAGAGTATCCGCCGTCGGTGAAATCGCACTGACCTTTCCAGACAAATCCTGATTCAAGGCTTTGATGGAAACCGTTACCGCTTGACCGAGCTTGATCTTAGGAACATCCCTTTCACTCAGGTCGGTTGTCTCAATGTGCATGTGATTCACATCGCTAATGACCAGGATAATCTGGCCAGTCGAGACGTAATCCCCAACACTCGCAGCAACAGAGGCGACTTCACCGGAGAACGGCGCAACCAAACGGGTGGCATCCAAGTCTTCCTGGGCTATCTGTACAGCCAACTGGTCTTGTTTGAGCTGGAGTAAGGCTGTCCCGGTGGCATCTACAGGGACTGTCCCGCCTGTCAATGCTGCCAGGTAGACCTGGGCGTTCTTCAGCGTGGCATTGGCCAGGTCCAGATTCGCCTGGGCCTGATCATGTTGTGTCTGGGTGGGCGCCTGCGAATAAAGACTATAATAATACTGGGCATTATTGTAGGCTTGCTGGGCGGTATAGAGAGTATTATAGGCGGCAGCCTGGTTGGCGTTGTTGATATATTGCCCGGCATGCGTATTATCGTAAGCGGTCTGCGCCTTATCCAGATTGGCCTTGGCAAGCACGTAATTGGAATAGTAATTTTGGATCAGGGCAGTGTTTTTCCAATATTGCAGATTGTTCAATGCCAATTGCGCATTGGTTACATTGGTCTGAGCGGTGGTGATGGCCAGTTTGGCATTCGCAATCGCTTCGGGCGAAGTCAACTCACGCAATGCCAGGTTGGCCTGCTCCAACTCGATCTGCTGGGTGGTATCGTCCAATTGGAACAAGATTTGACCAGCCTGGACCTGATCACCGAGTACAATATTTACCAGTTTGACATTTCCGGCCAGACTGAAAGCCATATGGGCTTCCTGGTCGTCAACAACAATCCCGGAGGCGGTTACACTCACGCCAGCAACACTGGTTGGCACAGGCGTGGAGGCAGCGTTACCCAGTAAAACAGTCGGGAGGGCGGTTGGGGTTTTTGCAAGGCCAGCGCATGCCACCAGGGAAAAGGTTAATATCACGAGCAAGAGCAGATTGAACTTCATCGCGCCTCCTGGGACTACTTCCCATTGCCATTATTTTCGATAATTTGGCCATCCCGAAGTGTGACAACCCGGTGAGCATACTGGATGACACGGGGGTCATGCGTAGCAAAGACAAAAGTGACACCGGTATCCTTGTTCAGCTTCTCCATGATCTGCATGACCTGTTTGCCATTCTCGGTATCCAGGTTGGCGGTCGGTTCGTCAGCCAGGATCAGGGCTGGTTTGGGGGCCAGGGCACGCGCAATGGCGATGCGCTGCTGCTGTCCGCCGGAAAGCTGGTCGGGGCGGTTTTTGGCACGGTCGACCAGGTCAACCGCTTTGAGCAGCTCCATCACACGGTCGCGGCGTTCCTTGGGGGAGTAGCCATTCAGCAGCAGTGGCATTTCCACATTCTCATAAGAAGTCAGTGTGGGGATCAATGCAAAGAATTGGAAAATGAAGCCGATATGGCCGCGGCGCATATCGGCGCGCTGGTTGCGGTTGAGACGGGTGACATCCTTGCCGTCGATCCACACCGACCCGCTGGTGGGCTGGTCAAGGCAGCCGATCAGCTGCAATAAGGTGGTCTTGCCGGAACCGGAAGGGCCGACCAGGGCAGTAAATTCGCCATTTTCGATATTAAGGTTAACACCGCGCAGGGCCCGGGTTTCCACCATTCCAACTTTGTAAACACGGGTAGCATTTTCAATTTTAACGACTTCCATTTTATTCTCCTTTTTTTATTGCCGCGCTTATTTCTCTGCGCGCAAGGCTTCGACCGGTTGCATGCGGGAAGCCATTATTGCCGGATAAAGGCCAGCCAATATCGTTACGATGAAGGTCACGATGGAAAGGTTGATCGTGTCGTTGACCGTCAACTTGGCAAAGATAGTGTCGGAGACCATGAATCCGGTCAGGCCCATGTTCCCAATATAGAATCCGTGGATGTTGAAAAGGTAGTTGGACAGCAAACCCAAGATCACTCCCATGATCACGCCGCCGACCGCCAGCAGGGCGGATTCAACCAGGAAGAGCGACATGATCCGGCCGCCGCGCATTCCGATGGCAGACAGAATCCCGATCTCACGCGTCCGCTCGTAGACCGACATGATCAGCGTGTTGATGATCACAGAAGCGGCAATCGCAAGAATAATCAAGTATAAAATAGAGATATAGCTGTTCGCCTGGGTCTCCCAATCCAGGATCAGCGGGTTCAGATCCTTCCACGTGAGCACCTCTAAGCTGGATCCCTTCAGGGCGCTGGCAACAGCATCCGTATATGAAGTGTCTTTGAGCAGCACGAAGATGGTGCTGGCGTGATTCTGGGTCTGGGTGATGGCCTGGGCTTTCGCCAGAGGCAGGAAGATGGTCGCACTGTCAAAACCATACGTGTTGGTTGAGTAGATGCCGCGGACGACAAAGGTTTGCTCGGCCACATCGCCGTTAGTGGTGTTGACCGAGAGGCTGACATTGTCACCAGCCTTCAAATGGAGCTTTTCGGCGATGGGTTTTCCGATTAGCAAGCCTCCGTTGTCATCGGCGGTCAGGTAACTCCCGCTGATGATTCCCAAGCGATATGGATCGTTCGCGGCTGAGGCTGGATCGATCCCGTAAATCCTTGCGCCCGCCGATTGGTTCCCGGCGGAGATGAATCCGCTTGCGAATAAACGCGGCGTGGCGATTTTTACCTGAGGCAAGGCGGCGATCTGGGCGGCGATCTGATTCGGATTCTCGACCAGGTCCTGCCACTTCAGGCTGGACTTGTTTTCGTCGTAGCTGGCCGCCCTCACCTGAATGTGACCGGTCTCAAGGATGATGGCTCCCTGAATGGCACTGCCCATTTCACCATTGACCACGGCAGCCATCAGCATCAAAATAGCGAGCCCCACGCTGACCGCCAGCGCCGAAAAAAATGAACGGCGGCGGTTGCGGCCGAGATCGCGAAAAGCCATTTTAAATAGTTGCAGCATGTAACACCTCATACATAGTGCAGAGCTTCGGCGGGTTCGCGCTGCCCGGCTTCGATGGCAGGGATGACCGATGCCAGTGCGGATATGATTGCCACCACGGAGGCGCGCATAACCAGTTTTTCCGTGCCCCAAGTGGGATAGATCTTTCCCTTGATCAAAGCCATGTAACTGGTGACGCCCGACAGGGAACCGAAATCGAGTCCAACTTTCATCAAGAGGCCGTTGATCGCCAGCCCAAAGACGATCCCGACTGCCACCCCAACCAGGCCGATCATTACGCCTTCGAGGATGAACAACAACGAGATCTGGCGAGGTTTGAGCCCCATCGCGCCGAGCATGCCAATCTCACGTGTGCGTTCGTAAATCGCCATCAGCAGGAGGTTAAGGATGCCCACTCCCGCGATGGCAATGATGACCACGCTGAAGATGTTCATCACCCCGCCTTTGGTATTAATAGCCGAGGCGAGGTCGGGATAGTTGGCTTCGAACGATTCGATCTCATAGCCGGGCAGGCCGGGTTTCATGGCGTTGATGACCGCGCCTTCCTGGCCAAGGTGTTTCAGAAAGACTGCCACCTCGGTGGATTGGCCGTTCAGATTGTAGAGGTTTTGGGCCTCAGCGAGCGAGATATAAACGGTTTGCTTCTCGATATCTGCCATACCCAGGTCAAAAATGCCGATGACTGTCATTGTGCGCTGGCGCATTTGCTCGTGCTGTGACCGGCCAACCAGAGTGACCCGGTCTCCCACCTGCACGCTCATCGCATCCGCCAAGCCTTTGCCGATCAGGATGGCATCCCCATCACTGCTGGTAAGGTTGCGACCGGCTTTGACGTATTGCCCGATGATATTCAGATTCAACTCGGTCTCCGGTTGGACGCCAGTAATACCGACCGCAAAGGCGCCCTCCTGGTTAGTGACCAGCCCGCCGGTGTTGATGCGCTGAGTGGCACCAAGTACCTGAGGATTGGCCTCCGCGGCTTTAATTACAGCCAGTGGGTCGGCCAACGGCAGCAGCGGGGTTGAATCCGCCTGGGCCCGGTATCCAGCGGCATGAACCTGGATGTTACCGCCCAGAACTTTCACGGCATTACCATAGATTGCATCGGTAAAGCCGCTCATTAATCCGTCATACCACATCATCAATGCCAATGTTATTGACATGGCAAGTACGATGATGATTGTGCGACGGCGATGACGCCATATATTACGCCAGGCTAAACGCAGATACAGTTTCATTCTTATACTCCTTTTCGAGGATATGTACGAGTAAGTTGAAGGAGAGGTTCATTTAAGAGATGGGAGGAACTCCAGCAAATGTTTATGGAAAAGTTCCGGCTGATCAAGGTTGGCGGCATGTTTGGCATGCGGGATAACAAACAGTTTCACGCCATCGTGCCGCGCCCAAAGCGGCATGACCTTGCGAATGTTGCCGGTATTGTCCTGGTCACCGACGAGCATCAGCATGGGTTTATCAATCCTGAAATCAGGTTCGTAGTGCAGGCAAAGCGAGGTCTGCATGAGAATATGGATGTAATCTTCCTTGCTCAACACCTGCGTGGATTTGCGCAGCAGTTCCTGTGACTCTTTCGACGTGGCTGTCACCGCCAAGGAATGGTTTATGAGGGTTTTATACGGATAGAGTTTTAAGATCGTCCCGGCCAGATCCAACCAGAACTTATCGGAAGCGCTCAATTGCTGAAAATTCCAGGTACAATCCAGCATGACCAATGCCTTTACGCGCTCAGGATGATGGAAAACCACTTCCTGACCCAGGTTACCGCCCATCGAATGACCAACCAGAATGGCCTGCTGCACACCCAGAGTATTCAGAAGAGCCAGCAAATCGGCACGAGCTTCAATAAAACCAAATGTACCTGGACGCGAGAGGCCGTGTCCACGCACATCCCACGCAAGCACTCGAAAGTGTTCGGCAACCAGAGGCAGGGTTGCATCCCATTCGTGATGGTCTAAGATGGCGCCGTGAGTGAAGACCACCAGGGGGGCATCTGTTATGCCACCAGTCCAGTAGTGGATGGCGCAGCCATTCCGTTCAAGGAAAGATTCGCTGAAGTTCATGCTTTCAACTCCTGTAATTCAGATGGAAGCGGTTGTCCTTCAATCCAGGCCCGCACGGTACGGGTAAACAGTTCCGGAGCAGTCATGCTCCAATTGTGTTGCTCACCAAGGGACAGTTTATTGGCATGATGGACAAGACAGGCATGCGCACCCGGGATGGCAGTCGCCACATCACAGACAGACTGGTGCATCGTTTTATATTCATTCAGGCCTGCCACCACCAGCGTTGGAGCAGCCACTTTCTCGAGGCCGGCCGGCAGGCGGAATTTCTGGTTTTCCATGATGACATGCGCGAAGGCTTCCGCTGTCAGAGTTTTATACGTTTCGAGCGTCTCCTGCAGGTATTGCTCAGGGATGCCGTTGGAGCGCATGTTTAGGAGTGCCCACCAGGCATATTTGTTGAGCGGTTGGATGGACCGGTACATGGCCGCCCAAGTACCAGCCCCGAACCAGCCCATTCCGGCCATCGGTCGTACCAGCGCGCTGCTAATTATGGCGTGATCCACCAACTCGGGAGAAGCAGCCAGAAGGGCGACAGTAATCTGGGCGCCTTCTGAAAGCCCCACCACGTGAGCCTTGCCGCCCCTGGCCTGCGTGCGAATAAGCTCTGCAATAAAGCCGACGCTGCCCGAGATGGTGAACGGCTTGATGGCGGCACTGCGCCCATGTTCGGGCAGGTCGGGCACCAACAGGTGATAATCCTCTTTCAGCGCCTGCACTTGCGGCTCCCACATCCAGCCTCCGCCACCCCCGCCGTGCAGGAAAAAGATGGTTGGATGTATTGGATCACCATAGACCGAGGTGTAAAGCATGCTCATATTATCTCCGACATGCTCAAAGTTTTTTCTTCCACGGCGGAGCAACCAGCCACTCTTTCAGCATCGAAACGTCCGCCAGCGGCAGGGAACCGGCCGGTGCGCCCAGGATCCGTTCCATTGCCTCAGAATAGGCCCCGATGATGGCCTCCAGGCGCTGCAGCGCATCGGCGGGTGGTTCCTCGCTGAGCAGCAGTCTGGCGACATTATCTACGATGCCCTCGGCCAGCCCCCAGATCATGCTCCCAATCTGGTCAGGATAGCTGTTCGTAAAGACGCCTTCGGCAATGCCCTGACGGACAATCTTCGCAAGCATCGGCGCAATGCGTTTCATGGCCGCGGTTTCCTGCTTCTGACGCACCAGGGCATTGGAGTCGGTGTACCACACCCGCATCAGATCAAGCATGAAAGATTTCCGGGCAACTTTCCAGCGACTTCCGACAGCAAAGTAGCTTTGCAGTTTTTCAATGGCGGGCAGGTCGCGCGCATCCACGATCGGCTGCAGAACATGTTCAGCTTCGTCCATCATCCGGTCCACCAGCCCGTCCAGCAGTGCCAGTTTCGAGTCGAAATAGTGATAGAAAGCGCCCTTGGAGATCTTAAGCTCATCCAGGATATCCTGAACGGACATCTGTTCGAAGCCCGTGGTGTAGACCAGTCGTTGGGCCACGTTCAGGATCTCATTGCGTTTGACAGCGTACTCATTTTCTTTGACAATACGCGCCATAATTATCCTTTTTATAAACCGACCGTCGGTTTATTTATATGGATAGTTTACATCAGAAAATAGCCGGAGTCAATCCCGCTCTATCCGGAGTATAATTCCTTTGACCATAACAAATGACACATGGGAGAAATGTCATCTATGGCAAGTGAGTCAAAATATAAAAAACCCGCTCTATTAGACATTTACAAATTATTTCTTGGCCTTGCCATGCTTGAGAACATTTTGGCAACATGGTATTTGTTCAGTATTCCCACGAAACCCCAAAATGTTTTTCTGGCTGGCTTTTCCCTGCAACGAATTGGCGCAGGATTCGCGATCTTCTTTGTATTTGGAGTGGATATTTATCTCCTCTACGATGCATTCAGATCCCAGACATTCCTCAAATTTCTCACCTCCAAGTTGGAGATTGTCATTAATTGGGATATCTACCACATTTTTATCAGGTTGTCTCTCCTCATCATAACGGTATCCAGCCTGGCAAGTATTTTATCTTATTTGTTCCCGGGCTTTCAAAGGGTGGTATTCTTTGTTCCCAACACATACCTGTTTTCTGATTTGGGGACCTTTACAGCTGTATTGATCGGATGGGTCTTTCTGATCAGTCTAAAAATCCTCATCCTGGATTTAATCTCAGGTTGGAAGACTAGCCACCCTGTATCCATACCAATCCGGCTTATGGTCATTTCCTGGACAGTTGAGATATATGTGGCTGTGTATTTTGTGTTATGGAGCCTGGTCGAGCGGAAATTAATGCTGGAGATCCTCCTGGGACTCGGGGTTAATACCCTGATCCTATCAGTCTGGTTTTCATTTTGGGCTTTGTCTAATGGACGTAAAGAGTGGGCAAAGCGCATTTTTTATCCGTTTGTTTGTATCAGCATCTGGTTGAGTGTCTTCATCGTATACCTGCAATTTGCTCAATGGTTTGGAAGGTGGTATACACCGACGTATGCCTATTTCAACATCCTGGCTGCCTCAATCATGCACGGAAAGCTATATCTCATCAATCCTCCAGCGACGGGCGATCTGGTTTTTTTCCATGGGCATTGGTTCCTTCCGGCGCCGCCTTTCCCAGCCATTCTCATGCTGCCCTTTATAGCAATCCTGGGGATCCAAGCCATCAATACCACCACTTTCTCCCTGGCACTGGCTGCCACCAGCGCTTTACTTGTTTACCTTATTCTGAACCACTTGATCCAGTCAAGCTGGATCAAATTATCTCATCGGAGCGCGATCTGGCTCACGGCCCTATTTTCTTTCGGGACAATGTACTGGTTCCTTTCCATCGATAGTAGGTTATGGTTTTTCAGTCAGGTAGTAACGGTTCTTTTAAGTGGATTGGCGTTCCTGTCCGTGCTAAAAAAGTGGTCTCCCTGGATCACAGGAATTTGCCTGGCTGCCGCTATTTTATGCCGCCCGGATGTATTTGTGCTTTGGCCGGCATTATTAGCCATCGCAGTTCAGGTCACCGTGAATGCTAAAGAAAAAGTGAGCTGGAAATATATTCTAAAATGGGGAATCCCTTCAGCAATCCCGGTAGTCATTGGAGTTGGTCTGCTCCTATTCTATAATTACCTGCGGTTCGGAAATTTCTTGGACTTCGAATATGGAAACCTGCAAGGTGGACCGTGGGTCTTAAAAAACGTGCAGGAATATGGGTTGTTCAGCCCGCATTTCATGGCATACAATCTTTATTATATGCTGCTGGCTCCGCCTCCACTATCAGCAGAATGTAGTTATTACCTGACGCGCGGATGGGGAATGAGCATGTTTGCCACAACGCCTGCAATCATTTATGTCTTCCGTAAATTCAAGATTTCCTGGTGGACTTGCGGCTGCTGGTGTTCGATCCTGCTGGCGATCATTGTTTTATCCATGTATTCCAATAACGGAGCGTTACAATATGGATACCGGTATATGCTGGATTTCACAATTCCCATGATCATGTTGATTGCCTATAATGCCGGCGAAAGAATTTCTGCTCCCCTGAAAGCTCTCATCATTGCTAGCATTTTCATTAACTTTTACGGCGCGCTTTCTTGGTTCTGGGGCCCCTGCTAATTTCTACGTGTTGATATTCTAGAAAAAGGATAATTCTGGTATGGCAATGAGTCGAAAGTTCAAGATTCTTTTCCTGGTTGTATTTCTTATTTCATTACTTTTACGATTGGGGCTTACGCTGGTCAACCGGGAGGCTAACGATAGCCATATGGAAGTCGTCAGTATTATTCTAAAGACAAACAAGCTTCCTACGATGCAAGACTGTGGAGAATGCCTCCAACCGAAACTATTCCATTACACGGCTGCCAAGGTCATCGAAGCACTTGGACTGGCCCACGCAGATGTAAGCACATTATGGCTGGTGGCACAGTTAATAAATTTCGTCGCTGGAATGATTACGCTGGCCCTTGTTTGGATTTTCCTAATAAAAATCCCTTTCAAGAATAACCTGCTCAAATTGCTGGCCTTTGCATTAACTGCATTGAATCCTGCCCTGATTGGCATTAATTCCCAGGCCACCAACGATACTTTTATCATACTTTTTTCGACACTGGCACTTTATTTTACATTCATCTTTTGTCAGAAACAAAAAATCGGGACTTTTTTACTGATAACCCTGTTTACTTTGCTCGGGATTGTGAGCAAGGAGAACGGCTGGGTTACCGCTATCGCCATCTTTATCGTGTTTCTTACGTTGGCATATACAAAGAAAATACCATTCAAAAGAGCCATACTATTTTCCACAGCTTTCCTGGTAATTGTGCCGGTGCTCACAGTATTCGACCCGCTGAGCCAGTATATTGTCAATTATAAGAAATATGGCACACCGATCCCATTTAATGTGCCCAGGCCTCCCCTGCCATACCTGGCTGCATACACACCAGGTTGTGAACCGCAAAGAATAAATCCGCTTAATGTTTACTGCCGGCCGGGCATTTTATCCGTGAAAAGCGGTTTCTTTACATTCGACTATCTTTCCCTTTTGGAACACCCGCGTAATGAAGGGCTCAGTGAAGGATATCCCATTTTCCAGACTTCCTTTTGGACGTTCATGTATGCCGGGGCGCATTCCATACACTTTCTTAATTTCCCACCTACATGGAAAACAACCGGGACAGAAGGATTCACCATCGCACGGAGCATTTTCATCCTAGCGCTCCTTCCTACGATTCTTATATTACTCGGGTTGGCAATCGAAGGTTTTATGCTTATCAAAGGTATATTCAAACGGGACCCGCTATTGACGCAGCTAACTAGCCATGGTTTGTTCGTATGGACATTCTTTGGTTTCCTCCTGTTCGTTGCATTGTATACATATCTGTACCGTGACTTTTCATTTATGAAGGCTATATTTGCTTTCCCAGCTTTGCTAACCTTCCCCTATTTGTTCCTGCGGGCTGGAGAACCTATATACGCAATTTTATCCAAGCGAATCCAATGGGGGACGTATATCCTGGATGCCAGCATGGCTGCATTGCTTGTATTTTATATTCTGGATGCCGGTACCATGATAGCCCAAATATATCTGCATAAATATCCTTTCTAAAAGAAGCCCGTCTGGAGCGATAGGAAAATGTCTTTGGATTCCGTTCTTTCCCGGTGGCGTACAGACCCGGAGACTGCCCCTAATTTCCCGGTTTGGCAGACCACCCCGAGGCGTCCCGCCGACCTGCGGCCCTTTCCTCTGGATCTGCCACATGCCCTGGCTGAGGCATTATCTGCGCGCGGCATCCTCTCGCTTTATATCCACCAGACTCAAGCCTGGGAATCTGCCAGAGCCGGCGAAAACGTTGTCCTTGCCACCGGCACCGCCAGCGGCAAGACGCTCGGGTACACCCTGCCGGTGCTGACTGCCTGGCTCGAAAATCCTGAATCACGGGCTCTGTATCTTTTTCCCACCAAAGCACTGGCCCAGGACCAGTTATCCACCCTCAATTCATTTCGAACCACCCTCCCCAACCTGAAATCTGCCATCTACGATGGCGACACGCCCCAATCCAACCGGCCGGTCATCCGCAAGAATGCCAATATCCTCTTTACCAACCCGGATATGCTGCACACCGGGATTCTGCCCCACCACACCAACTGGGCGGATTTTTTTCGCAATCTGCGATTCGTCATTATCGATGAGATGCACACATACCGGGGTGTTTTTGGTTCGCATTTCGCCAATGTGCTCCGACGGCTGAAACGGGTGGCAAAGTTCTATGGATCCCAGCCACAGTTCTTCCTTACCTCCGCCACCATCGGGAACCCACAGGGGCTGGCCGAACGGCTGATCGAGGCCCCGGTAACATTGATGGACCGGGATGGTGCTGGGCGCGGGGAACGTCATTTTCTCATCTACAACCCACCCGTGGTGGATGAATCGCTGGGCTTACGGAAAAGCTCCATGATGGAGGCGGTGCGTCTCTCGCAAGAGCTAAATATGCAAGGAATCCAACAGGTCGTTTTTGCACGGTCGCGCCGATCGGTGGAAATTATCTTGAAGTATTTGCAGGAGCAAGGGAAACAGGGACAAGGTAATAAGGGATTTGGAGACCAGGGATCGGGTAATCAGGAATCAATTGCCAAATCATTTGATCCATTATTATCTGATTCAGACAATCCTATACGCGGCTATCGCTCCGGCTACCTGCCTTCCCATCGGCGAGAAATCGAGAAAGGCCTGCGGGATGGGTCGGTCAGGACCGTGGTAGCCACCAATGCGCTCGAATTGGGAATTGACATCGGCGGGTTGGAGGCGGCAATGCTGGTTGGGTATCCGGGAACCATCGCAAGCGTCTGGCAACAATCCGGGCGGGCTGGACGCGCTGATACCCCGGCCCTGGCGGTACTGGTTGCCTCCGCCAGCCCGCTTGACCAGTTCCTGGCCCACCATCCCGATTACTTCTTTGAACGTTCACCCGAGCAGGCCTTGATAAACCCGGACCATTTGCTAATCCTTCTCAACCACCTGCGCTGCGCCATGTTCGAGCTGCCCTTCCAAAAAGGAGAAGGTTTCGGATCACTGCCCGCCGGAACAGTACAGGAATACCTGGATTTCCTGGTGACAGGCCAGGAGGCACATCTCTCGCAGGATAAATATTTCTGGATGGCAGATTCCTATCCAGCCGCCAACCTTTCCCTGCGCTCGGCCTCCGCCGAGAATATAGTCCTGCAGGTTGAAGATGGGGGGGCCCCATGGACACTGGGCGAGGTGGACATGGCCTCCGCACCCTGGATGGTGCACCCACATGCAATCTATCTCCACGAAGGCCAGCAATATTTTGTCCAGGAATTGAATTTGGCTTCCCAGATTGCTAAGCTGATTCCCGTGGGGCTGGATTACTACACCGAACCACAGCGCCAGACAGAGGTAAAGATCCTGACAGAAAATGACCAATCCAATGTCCCTGGGGGGAAAAAAGGCTGGGGCGATGTCCAGGTCACTCTGCAAGTGGCAGGGTTCAAAAAACTGCGCTGGTTCACACGCGAGAACTTGGGGCTCGAGCCGCTTGACATGCCACCCACTGACTTCCAAACCACCGGCTATTGGCTTACTTTATCGGTACAGACCATCGAGACTCTGCGCGCAACCGGCACATGGACCAACGACCCGAATAATTACGGACCTGGGTGGAACCGTCTGCGGGAGGCCGTCCGTCGCCGGGATGGCTATCGTTGCCAGATCTGCGGTGCGGAGGAAGTCGCTGACCGTCAGCACGATGTGCACCACAAGGTTCCGTTTCGGTCGTTCAACTCGGTTGCCGAGGCCAACCGCTTGGAGAATCTCATCACCCTATGCCCGGCTTGCCACCGCAAAGCCGAGCAGAATGTGCGCATACGCTCTGGACTGGCCGGACTGGTAAGCGTACTGGGTCAGCTTGCCCCGCTCTTCTTGATGTGCGACCCGGGAGATCTGGGCCTCCATACCGACCAGGCGCTTTCCAACTCTGGCCAACCAGGCATCGTGATCTATGATGATGTTCCGGGCGGTATTGGTTTCAGCCAGAAACTATTCGAACTGCATGACGAACTGATGCAACGGGCACTGGAGTTGGTGCAGGATTGCAAATGCAAGGATGGCTGCCCATCCTGTGTAGGGCCGGGCGGGGAGAACGGCATAGGGGGAAAAGCAGAAACGATGGAGATTCTAAAGCAATTGCAAAAAAGCGACCTCTAATCAAAAACTCCGAGATTTATAAATCTCCCGTAGTCGTTGATTCGATTGGAAAGCAGGTATTATCACTTCGAAAAAGTGATGGCATTGTCACCACTGGCAGCATAGAGCGTCAACTTATTGCCTGCCACCGTGTAGCGAACCGTGCCATTCATGATCTTAAGGCCGACATTTTCCTGGGTCATCTGTGGTCCAACGCACGCCATCATAGTGGATATCATCATGCTAAATACAACATTGCCGTTGGTTTCCTGGTAATTGCCCGAGAAGCTATTACAGCCGAGATTGCCGTTAACCGTTCCATCCTTGCCAAAATCCAGACTGGTATCAATGCCCGAGGCGGCAGGTGTCTGGTTTCCAGAGGGACCGTAAGAAACCAGTTTCCAGGAGGTTCCTTGCAAGCCTGCCGGAGTTCCCTGTGAAGTGCATGCAGTCAGAAGCAACCCCGATACGACCAAAAGGGTGATGGTAATCAGTCTAATTTTGGTCATTATATTTTCTCCTTTTCGATAAAACATTTTTACCATAGATAAGGACGCTGTTCCGGCAAAGAAGTTCCCATGGCAAGGTTTGTGCCATATTCATGTCCCTTTGAATAATCCCATTGTTTGGGTAAAAATCGTACAAATTTATCTTTCCGGAATGAGAGGAACTGATGATTAACATTGTTGACCAGATCTCGCTTGGCGCAATTGTACAGTTTTACGACCGCCACTGGAATAACAGCCTATGGACGTAAAGTCCTGCGCCTGGAGCCCTGCCATTTTTAACCTGTCGCATCCCGGAGGTTGCGATGGGAACTGTATCAACCATGGTGGCACATCCTACCGGGATTGCCACATTGTCAACTTGATGACCGCGACGTGCACGAAATGCCATGATAGTAATAATCCCGGAGGCGGTTTAGTTAGTGATGACGCGATATGATATATAAGAAAGGCCTGGCGCGGCAAATATGCCGCGCCAGGCCTGTATGTTTCCAATCTTAAAGATTTACAATCGAATCCCCATGTTGCGAAGGTCGTCAGCGTCGTAATGCGCGCAAACCAAGCCAACACAGGCAATGACAGTAAAGATGAGAATTCCCACTACAGCAAACACGATCATAAGAACCTCCTATCTAGACCTATGTACAACTCTATATACTTAACTCCTATGCGGCATTTTCGTTCCGCATTCTTACGAAAATGTAATGCCAGCCATTCCTTATCAAGCATGAAAAGAAGATATTTTTAGAAGGCTTCATGGCATGCATCCATCAAAAGCGATGTTACCTCTGCATTATGAATTCAGGATGAATTAACGTATAATCAAAACTGAAAAACGGAGCAACAAAGAAATCTCCCCTTTTAGGACCGAAACAAATGCCAGACTTTGATACCTATTTGTCCCCTTTCTCCTGGCGCTATGGAACTCCCGCCATGCGGCATCTTTGGAGCGAACAAAACAAGCGTTTATTATGGCGAAGCCTTTGGGTGGCCCTGGCTGAGGTACAGGCAGAATATGGTCTCGTCACGCCGGAGCAGGCCGCCGATCTGCGTCTCCACCAAACTGAGATCGATATTCCGCAAGCCCTCGAAATCGAGGTTGAAATCCAGCATGACCTGATGGCCGAAGTGCGCGTTTTTGCCAAACAGTGCCCAAATGGGGCTGGTATCATCCACCTGGGTGCAACTTCGATGGATATCGAAGATAACGCTGATGCTTTGCGTATACGCCAAAGCCTGGACCTTGTTCTGCATTCCCTGTCGGCGGTCTTGCGGACTCTGGGTCAGCTGATTGAGAAATGGGCAGAGACCCCCGTGATGGCGTTCACCCATCTCCAGCCGGCTGAACCGTCCACGCTGGGTTACCGGCTGGCTCTCTATGGGCAAGATTTGTTGGAAGATTACCAGGCACTCAGCCATCAGCGTTCTGACATACGTGGAAAAGGATTCAAAGGGGCGGTTGGGACCAGCGCGGCCTACGCCGAACTGTTTGGCATGGATAAGCTGGAGGGGTTCGAGCAAAAACTCTCCCAAAAACTGGAACTGAAATTCTACCCGGTCGCCTCGCAGGTCTACCCGCGCAAACAGGATTATGCAGTGATCTCGACTCTGGCGGGGTTGGGGGCCTCTCTGCACAAATTCGCCTTCGACCTGCGCCTGCTTCAGTCTCCGCCATTGGGAGAATTATCAGAGCCATTCGGCGAGAAACAAGTTGGCTCTTCGGCCATGCCTTTCAAGCGCAATCCCATCCGGGCCGAGAAAATCGACTCCTTGGCACGCTACCTGGCCAACCTGCCACACCTGGCCTGGGACAACGCCGCCAACAGTTTACTTGAACGAACTTTGGATGATTCGGCCAACCGTCGTATCCTCTTGCCTGAATCTTTCCTCGCCACGGATGAGTTGCTCCGCACTGCCAGCAGCATCCTCACCAAATTGCGCGTGGATGAATCTGCCATTACCCGCAATATGGCCATCTACGGACCATTCGCAGCCACCGAACGTGTTTTGATGGCGCTGGTGAAATCCGGTGCAGACCGGCAAGCCATGCACGAATGTATCCGCAGAAATGCCATGCAGGCCTGGGAGGTGATCAGGCGGGGGGAGGAAAATCCGCTCGTTTCACTGATGTGCCAGGATGGAGAATTAACAGAATATCTCCCTGAGCAGGAGATCCGTGTCTTAATGGATGCCCGCTCGCACGTTGGAGACGCACCGGAACGGGCTCTCCAGATGGCAAGAAGAATTCTCAAAGAACTCGAATAAGTTCGTCAGCCTGTTTATTCTGGCAATACATCCCACCGGGGAGTTCTATTTAGTTTCAATACCCCATTGCAGTAAACATTTCATCGTTGGTGGCAAACTTAAAATCCTCCAGACCAAGCTTCTGCGCATCAATGGATTCAGCACTCTTCAGCTTGATCAAGTGAGGCTTATCCACCACGCGTTCGTGGGTTTCCACCAGACGTTGTTCAAATTTTTCCACTACATTATCCAGATCACGCATCGGACCCTGGGTCCGCAAAAACTGCAAGACTGCTTCAGCAGCCCTCTCCCCGTCCCGACGTGCCACGCCAACCAAACCAGTACTGGCCTGGCGTGCCCAACCTGCCAGGAAGACATGCTCAATCGGCTGATTGGTATCCGGGTTGTAGGCCTCAAAAGAGACTCCCTCAACCGGGAAGCATGGCTGCGGAGCAGACATATAAGCATCGTTGAAAATCGGTACGCAGAAATCCCTGTCCACTGTGTCGCCGATAGCGAAAATAATAGTATCGGCCTCAATTTGGCGAGTGGTGCCTGTGCCGCGCGCTTTGACATTGCCATCCACACCGACCAGTGTATTTTCTTCCACTTTCAATGCATTTACACCGTTCATCCAATCGCCTAGCACGCGCACGGGTGAAACTAGAAACTCGAAACGGAAGCGCGTTTGGGAGACAGGTTCGAGGGCCTTGGGCAGAGCATCCATAAAGGCAGCTTTTGAAGCAACCGGGTTCTGACCGGCAGACTGCATGATGGGAACGACTCGATCAAACTCGCTCTCAAAGGCTGGCAGATCCAGGTTGCGGGCCACGGTTTCCATCTCTTTACGGGTGAATTTCACATCGCCTGGACCACGCCGTACCACCGCGATGACCTCGTCCACTTTACGGTCCCGCACGAGGTAATGAGCAACATCCATCATGACATTTCCTGCCCCGACCACTGCAACACGCTTGCCAAGCAGATATTTTTTCTCGCTAAAGGGCGGCAGGAGATTATAGTGAAAGATAATATTCTTGGCATGGTAAACACCGGGCAGGTTCTCACCAGGCAGGCGCAGCCATTTTGTGCCCTGGGCGCCAGTTGTGATCAGGACGGCCTGAAAACCGGATTCGAGCAAGTCTTCCAGAACGATATTTCCACCACAACAAACGGTCACATTTCCATAATAATCAATCGTAGGCAGGTCCAGGATTTGTTGGAACTGGGCGCGCAAACCAAATTTCAATTTGAGCTTATCCGGGTAAATGCCATACTCTGCAAGGCCGCCGGGTTTGATATCGCGATTAAACAACACCACTCGTGCCCCGCCTTCGGCCAGTTTCCGTGCCGCATACAGACCCGCAGGTCCGGCACCGACTATGGCTACCATGTGTTGTGGATCTTGCATCTTGATTCTCCTCTAGTGATGGTGCCTGAAAATCGGTTGGGCAAAGAAAGAATTGGGAAGGCGTTGAACGGTCTTTGCGACCTGTCCAACAACCCCCATATTTTCCGTAAAATACGGCAAATCCCAATCAACCCATTTACCAATTCGGCCTGAATTATAGCTGTTGGCAAGGCGATGGACAAGGACAAAAGTCATATCCACTTTTTCCCACAATTATTGCCCCGTCTTTCGGACTCTATGCTATAGTTAATCAACATAATCAGGAGGCAGGATATGAAACAAGCGGATCTATCCGAAAAAGATCAAAAGCCTGAATCACAAGCAGATGAACTGCCCGAGGCCATGGAACTGCCAAAACGGCGACCCAGGTTCGGATTTTACCGGGAGAAGATAAGAAATCAAACTGGTGGAACAGGCAAGAATCCCGAGAACCAGCCGACAGGACCAGTCCAGAATGCAGATCTAAGCAATGCAGCCAGCTCCAGAGACAATAACAATCCCGGACGAAGATTGCATGCATTCGAAGCGGCAGCAAGGAAAGCCCCGCCGGCCAAAATTCCCTGGAAATATCGGGTACATTTCACCGGAGAAACCACCCACCGCGCCTACTGGGATGTAGCTACCGCCTTCTCCCTAATCGTCAATCTCATTCTGGTTGGCGTCGTGCTCGGGTTGGCCTTTCAGATCAGGAACCTGAAAACAACCATGAATTCTTTGAATGCTATCGGGAACAATGTGCTGGGCGGCCTGTATGGCAACTTCGCGAAAATGGACCAGGCAAGCCTAAACACGACCATTGCAGTGGATACACAAATCCCACTCAATTTCAACCTGCCGGTATCTCAAAACACGACCGTTGTGTTAACCAGCAATGTTGCCATCCCCAAAGCTCATATTGTCATCAATACCGGCGGCGTAGCCATTAACTCGGTAGCTAATGTGACCCTTCCAGCCGGCACGTCCCTGCCGATTTCGCTAAATCTGACAATCCCCTTCCAGTCAACAATACCCATCAGCCTGCAGGTGCCGGTAAATATTCCTCTGAACCGAACAGACCTGCATCAACCAATTACCGGCTTGCAGACAACCATCCTTCCGCTTTACTGTTTGTTAAATAAGAACGCTCAATATCCTGAAGGAACCTTCATCTGTGCCCAGCAAAATGTTGGCACTACTAGTACCCCATGAAAAAAACACATAGCGAACACACTCTTTCGAATGGCTTAAAAGTCTTACTAAAAGAAATTCACACGGCCCCACTGGTCAGTTCATGGGTATGGTACCGCGTTGGTTCCCGTGACGAAACATCCGGCAGGACAGGCATCTCCCACTGGGTTGAACACATGCAATTCAAGGGTACTCCGCAGTTCCCGGCCAGCAGCCTGGACCGGGATATCTCGCGGGATGGGGGAATTTGGAATGCATTTACTTTTATGGACTGGACCGCTTATCTGGAAACAATGCCGGCCGACAAAATTGACCTTGGACTGCGCCTGGAGGCCGACCGGATGTCAAACAGTCTGTTCGAAGAGAAAGAAGTCGCTTCAGAACGGACTGTTGTCATCTCCGAGCGTGAGGGGAATGAGAATGAGCCGCTCTTCCTGCTTGGCGAAGCTGTCCAGCAGGCTGCCTTCCGCGTTCACCCTTACCACCATGAAATCATCGGCGACCTGGTGGACCTCAAGTCCATGAGCCGGGATGACCTTTACCAGCATTACCGCACCTATTACCTACCGAACAATGCAATTATCGGTGTGGCAGGTGATTTTAAAACAAGCCAGATGTTAGCCCGTATTCGTGAGCTTTTCGAGCCCATTCCGGCCGGGACCCTACCCGCACACCTGGCTCGTCCTGAACCAGCGGCCAAAGGTGAGCACTGGCTGACAGTGGAAGGCCCCGGAGAAACAACCTTTCTGGATATTTCGTATCATGCACCGGCCGGGAACGATCCCGATTTCTTTGTCTTGACTGTATTGGACAGCCTGCTGGCTGGACCAAGCGGTCTGAGCATTTTTGGTGGCGGAGGCCTTTCCAATAAAACCTCCCGTTTGTATCGAGCACTGGTAGAGAAGGAATTGGCGGTTGGCGTAGGCGGAAGTACACTTACAACAGTCGACCCATACCTCTACAGTATCAGCATTACTGTGCATCCGGACCGCAAACCTGACCAAGTGCTATCAGCCTTTGATGCTGAGGTGAAACGCATCCAGGGTGAGCCTGTCACTGCAGAAGAAATCAGCCGCGCAATCAAACAAGCACGCGCCCTGTTTGCGTATCAGAGCGAGAACATCACCAGCCAGGCGTCCTGGCTGGGACATGCCGAGATGTTCGCCAACTATGACTGGTTCCTGACTTATCTGGATAAATTATCGAAAGTTACGCCTGCCGATATACAAACAGCTGCGCAGAAATATTTACGGTCACAAAACCGCGTGGTAGGAACCTACATTCCAAACGGAGCAGAGGTGCAGGCATGAGCAACCGTCAACAGTCCTTCCCCGGTCCCGACGATATCACCCGGATTACCATTCCAAATGGAATCACCATCCTGGTACGCGCCAACTTCAACAGCCCGTCAGTGGTGATCGGCGGCCATCTTGCATGCGGCAGCCTGTTCGATACTGATGAAAAATCCGGTTTGGCCGACTTTACCGCGTCTGGCCTGATGCGTGGCACCGAGACCCGAACCTTCCAGCAAATCTTCGATGCACTCGAATCAGTCGGCGCAGCCATGTCCTTTGGAGCGGGCGCACATAACACCGGGTTCTCCGGGCGGTCGCTCATCGAAGATCTGCCGCTTATGCTCGACCTGCTTGCAGATGTACTCCGCCATCCGGTCTTCCCGGCTGAACAAATCGAACGGCTGCGGGCGCAATTCCTGACCAACCTGGCCCAGCGCGCCCAGGATACCGCCGAGATGGCTTCGATCACCTTCGATCAGATTGTTTTCAAAGGGCATCCATACGCCCGCCCGGAGGATGGCTGGCCGGAAACCATCCGGGCCATCCAGCGGGATGATCTGGCCGATTTCCACCAACGCTGTTTTGGGCCACGTGGGATGGTAATCGCACTGGTTGGTGCAATCGAGCCGAAAACTGCCATCGATCAAGTTATAGAAGCACTCGGCGACTGGGCCAATGTCGCTCAAATGAGCCTGCCAGCCCTGCCACCGCACAAACCCCTGAAGAAGGTTGTCACACGTAGATATAAAATCCCGGGCAAATCCCAGGCAGATCTGGTTATTGGAGCATCCGGCCCGTATCGTAAGGATCCGGAATATATTGCCGATACGCTGGGAAACTCGGTGCTGGGTCAATTTGGGCTGGGCGGAAGGATCGGGAAGGTAGTGCGCGAGAAATCAGGTCTGGCCTACTATGCCTCTTCCTCCTTGAACGCCGGCATTGGTCCGGGTTCGTGGGCGGTTAGTGCAGGAGTCAATCCGGCCAACGTACAAAAGGCCCGCGACTTGATCTGTGAGGAGATCGCGCGCTTCGTAGAGAAGGGCGTTACCCCCGAAGAACTGGCAGACAGTCAATCCAACTTCATTGGACGGTTGCCGCTGTCGCTGGAATCCAACAGCGGTGTCGCCAGCGCCCTGCTTAACATCGAACTGTATGACCTTGGCCTGGATTATTACCGGCGCTATCCGGCCATGGTGGGCGCTGTCACACGAGAGCAAGTACTGACGGCTGTCCGCAAATATCTGGATCCGGAACGGCTGGCAATCGCAATTGCAGGGCCATAGGCTAGTAACGAATGAATTCGTTACTACGAAAAGAATGATCATTAAAACCGGTATTGATATTATCGAAATTCCGCGCATCCAGGCTGCCCTTGACCGGCATGGGGAGCGCTTCCTGAAACGCGTCTTTACGGAGCTGGAGGTTTTTGAATGCCGTGGACGAGCCGATGCATTGGCCGTTCGATTTGCCGCCAAGGAAGCCACCTCCAAAGCGCTCGGAACCGGCATTGGTCCAATTTCGTGGAGGGAGGTGGAGACCCTGCACAAATGGAGCGGGGAACCGTACCTGGTCCTGCATGGCGCAGCCGAAAGGATCGCAAAAGAACTGGGGCTGGCGGTCTGGGCAGTCAGCTTGAGCCACAGCCGGGAGAATGGGATTGCCGTGGTGGTAGCAACAAGCGAATAAAAGGTCTGAGCGACTTTATCATTAAAAGCGAAGTCTCCACTGCGGTTGTGTGGAGACTTTCCATTAGTACGACTATACTCTACAGGGAAGATGAAATCGTTACTACATTATCCGATCGGCTGAGAATAGAGTTCAGTTTTTTTCTTCCTTGCCGATCCACAGGTGACCAGGTTGGATTAGGCGATTCGAGCGAACAGCCACCTTACCAACAGGCCCTTCGACTTCGCTCAGGACAGGCCCTTCAATCTGATTGGCGTTCGGCCCGCTCAGCATGGAGGGGTGAACCAGGCACAGGTCAGGTACCAAGCCATATTTCTGCCGGTAGTAATCGGCGGCGCGGGTTACCTTGACTGTCAATGTAGTACGGGGGTCATTATCAAACCAGAGCATTCCTACGTTCATTGCAAACTCCTTCCTAATCAAGTGGCGGGAGCATGAATTTCAGCCAGGTGCCAGGCTGGGAGAGACCAAATTGTGCACCCGGAAGCAGGTCTGCCAAAGCAGCCTTTGGTTCATCCGTAAGCAGCCGGGAATTATGAGAATTTTTCACATGACCAAGGAGCCGGGTATGGAAATAGTCCAGCCAGGATTGCAAACGGGTCAGGCGGGCCGGGTTAACCGTGACCACCGGCCAAACCTGGTGTTGCGGACCGTACAATAACAACCGGCGCAGGTCGTGCGATAATTCAAAGTCCCTGCCGACCAGAAGATCGAACCCATCAAAAAGCAGCAAAATGGCCTGGCGGGTTCCGGGAAGCGCTTCGGCCCAATTAACCAGCTGACCAAGGAAGACCCGGGCGGAAGGATGGTAAGCCGGCCAGACCCCCAGGCAATGAGGCAGACTCTCGAAGGCGATCCATTCCTCAGGGAAGGGAGTGACCACTCCGAACTGGATATCACCGGGATCCTGGAGGCCGGCCAGGTGCGCCAGGGACTGGAGCAATGCCGTTTTGCCGCTGCCGCCGTCGCCTGCCACCAGAAGCGGTCCCGGCGCCGGGTCATACAGGTCGAGCAGGACCGGCAGGCCGTCTTCGGCCATCCCGAGCAGTAGTGATCCACCGGTTTGGCCGGCAGGCTGGGCTATAGATGGTTCAGTGCAGGGTTTTTCTGGAGAAACCGGTGCCTGGCAGAGGTCCGCCTGGATTTCCTGGCAAGCATCGATGGCAGGAAGTAATTGGTCAGTTGTGGACATAGAAGAAAACCTTTCTTGAAAGAGGAGGAGAGAAGAGACCAGGTAATTTGGTAATCAGTGGGTCAGGGGATGAGGGAATAAGGGAATAAGGGAAAGGGGTTATGGTGAAATAAGGGGATTAAGGATTGGTTGCGGAGAATGGTGGTATTCGTTCCGCGGAACGACGGAGGAACGAATAGGAGGATTTGGGTATTGAGGATTTGTTTCTGAGGAACAAAGGATGTACAAATAGGTGCAGGAAAAAGCATTGAAAGAGCCTTTCTTTGTCCGCAAGAATAAAAAAACAGAGAGAACGATCTGTAAGATGTTTCATGTTTACTCCGGGCGGATCTTACGAAGGACACATGCAGCAATGCAAGGACAGCCCGAACAGACCTTATTATAGAACTATTGTTCTAATATTGTCAAGGGTGTTAGCATTAAGAACCCTTTGAGTGCGTTCGGTAGTACACTCCCGTCTGGTCAGTCGAACGGGAACGCTGCCCTGAGCGTACGGCGTTGGGGCGCAACCGACCAATTCTATGGGAT
>JBEKEB010000007.1:0-40909 GCA_050014055.1 Anaerolineales bacterium
TTCTTGTGGCTATGGCTCATGCCAGTCAGTCTACTGCTTCCTTTTCACTATCGATAGAGCCTTTCGACTCAATTTCGCCTGCCTTTTGACTCTATTTCTCGACGGACGCTAAACATGTACATAAATTTGCGACACAAGAATTCTATAGGGTTCCTAGCCGTTTTTTCTTTGGCACCTTGACAATTGGGATTTCCGCAGGCCGATTGCCCCACCGGGTGGTGGCTTTTCCGGGGCATCCTGCCGGTGATCTTCCGGAGAGAGTATTCGTTCCTCCCTTCGTTTCCAGGAAACGAATATCGCATCTGCAGAGCAATATGGATAATCCTGATCCATCCGGATGAACAATCACTCATCCCTGTTCTCTACTCTCAATTTCCTTCTCTGCGCTTCCCAATATCAATAATTTCAAAGCATATATTAATATTATTAACTAATATCTATTGACATTAAACTATTGTTGTGTATAATATAAATAATATTAACTTGAAACCTAAAGGAACCCGATTTATGAAAACCACCCTGAGTAAATGCCCGGTCTGCGATGGCGAACTGACCGTCACCCGGCTGCACTGCGATACCTGCGACACTGTCATCGAAGGCCGCTTCACCAATGCCGCCTTCGCCGGTCTCATGCCCGAACAATTGGATTTCATCGAGACCTTCGTCCGCTGCGAGGGCAAGCTGACACGCGTGCAGGAGGAAATGGCACTCTCCTACCCCACCGTTCGCAACCGCCTGCAGGAGGTCATCCGCGCCCTCGGGTACGAACCAGGCAAGGAGGAGACCGCCGAGATCTCCAACAAACAGCGCCTGGGCGTGCTGGACCAGCTGGATTCTGGCAAGATTTCCGCCGAAGAAGCCATGCGCCGCCTGCATGGAGAGGAGTAAGCCATGAAACAACAAACCGTTCCGGTCAACCCCAATGCGAATGTGCTCATCCACGCCGTCCACGGCGACCTGCGCGTGGCCGGTTGGGAACGCAACGAGCTGATGGCCAAGACTTCCGGCAGCCTGCTGGAGCTGGTCTCCGGCACATTCCCCATCTCGGTCACTTGTGATGAGGACCTGATCGTATACCTGCCGCACGCGGTCACCCTGCAAGTGGAACGGGTCAGCGGTGACGCCAGCCTGCAGGCGCTGAGCGGCCCGGTCACACTCGGACCGGTGGACGGCGACCTGACCACCAAGGACCTCGGTCCGCTCACGCTGGGTGTGGTTTCCGGGGATGTCTCCCTGCGGAATGTCGGCCCGCTGAACGCAGGAGCCATCGCCGGCGATTTCACCCTGCGCGGCGGAGGCGGTGTCTGTGCCGTTGATACCATCAGCGGAGATGCCTCCATCCGGGATATCGACGGGATGGTCGCCATCGAGAACGTCGGCTCGGACCTGTACGTGCGTAATGTGCACTCGGCAGTGGACGTCAAGGCCGGCGGGGATGTGGCGCTCTACCTGGTACCGCTGCCCGGCCAGACCTACGATATCAGCGCCGGAGACGACCTGATCCTGCGCATGTCGCCGGATACCAACGTCAGACTTCACCTGACCGGCGGCTCGCCCGAATCAATCCACGTGGACTTTCCGGGTGTCATGGTTCCTGAGGATTGCAGCGGATGTGAAGTGGTCATCGGCAAGGAAGCCGACGCAATGGCTGAAATGCTCCTGACCGCCGGCGACGACCTGTTGGTCTCCAACCAGGCCGATTCATGGGATTCCGCCGCCGATTTCGGCGTGGGCATGCGGGATGGCAGCGAATGGACTTTTCCACCTTTCGAACTGCCAGAGGACTTTTCGGAGCGGATCAACCAGCGCGTGCACGCCGCCATGGAGCGCGCCCAATCGCACCTGGAGGCTGCCAACCGGCATGCCGAAACCGCCGGGCACCGGGCTTCCATCAAGATCGAAGCCGCCATGCGCCGGGCGGAGGCCAAGGCACGCGCTGCCGAAGTACGTTCCCGGCGCGGCCAGGCCGCCTTCCACGTCGGTCGTTGGAACTGGGACGCAACCCCGCACGGCCCGGTGGAAACTTCCGCCCCCGTCTCTGACGACGAACGCCTTGCCATCTTAAAAATGCTTCAAGAAAAGAAGATCTCCGTTGAAGAGGCCGAGAAACTGCTGGCGTCTTTGGAAGGCAAGTAGAGGAGAATGAAATGACAGACCAGGAACGCAATCAAGTCCTGAAAATGATCGAAGAAGGTAAAATCACCCCCGAGCAAGGGCTGACTCTCATGCAGGCGCTCGACCAGCAAGGCCCGGACGTAGAAACCGTAGCGATCCCCGGCGCGCCGGCTGGTGAAGAACCAAACAGCACCTCATCGGCGAAAACGCCCGATCCCGATCCGCACATCGAGCGTCTCAAGGAAACCGCCCGGCGGCTCTGGCAGATCCCGCTCTGGGCGGGTGTCTTCATCACCATCCTGAGCGCGTTGGGAATGTACGCCATCCTGCGCGGTCCGGGCATGAACTTCTGGTTCTATTTTCTGCTGATGCCATTGCTGCTGGGCGTGGCATTGACCGCCCTGGCCGCCGGTAGCCGGGCGGCGCGCTGGATCTACGTGGACGTGCACCAGCAGCCTGGCGAGCGCCCGGGACATATCTTCCTGGGCTTTCCCCTGCCGCTTAAATTCACGGCCTGGTTCCTGCGCACCTTCGGCCAATGCATCCCCAACCTGCAAACGACCAATGTGGATGAATTCATCCAGGTCATGGAGAGCGGGTTCTCCAGGGATGAACCTCTGATTGTTCACGTGGATGAGGGCGATACCGGCGAACGGGTGCAGGTTTATATCGGATAAAAGGAGTTTCCCATGGCCAGTGTTGAAGAACGAATGAAGATTTTAAAAATGATCGATGAAGGCAAAGTAAGCGCGGAAGAAGGCGCAAAACTGCTCTCGGCCCTGGCCAATGCCGGCCGCGCCTCCGGCGGGCTGGGCGCGAGCGGCGCCAAGTGGCTGCGCGTGCGCGTCACGGATGTTGCCTCCGGGCGTTCCAAGGCAACCGTCCAGATCCCCATCAGCCTGATGGAAGCCGGTATGAAGATCGGCGCACACTTTGCACCCGAGATCGATGGCGTTAATATGGACCAGTTGATGGAAGCCCTGCGCCTGGGCACCACCGGCAAGATCATCGACGTGGTGGACGACGAGGATGGCGAGCATGTCGAAATTTTCGTTGAATAACACTAAAAGCTAATCCAGTATTTGTAGAGGTACCTTTGCTCAAAATATTTCGGCAACGGAACTTTTCCCTGTTATGGGTTGGGCAATTTATTTCAATTATCGGGGATTGGGTACTTTTCATCGCCCTGCCATTCTACACGTACAGCCTGACCGGTTCTGTATTAGCCACCGGAGTAATGTTCATCGTCTCAACCTTGCCGCGCCTGGTACTGGGATCTTTGGCGGGTGTTTATGTGGATCGCTGGGACCGCAAGCGCTTAATGATCATGGCCGACTTACTGCGGGTTCTATTGATATTAATGTTGTTATTCGTACGATCACGTGATGGACTGTGGCTGATCTACGTTTCCGCGTTCCTGGAATCGACTGTTTCGCAATTCTTTAATCCCGCCAAAAGCGCCATAATTCCTCTCCTGGTCGGTGAGAAGGACCTGCTGGCGGCCAATTCGCTGAACGGTTTAAGCGATGCGCTTACCCGTCTGCTCGGATCGGCATTGGGCGGGGTGCTGATGGGTTGGTTGGGCTTTTCCAGCGTGGTATTGTTGGATGCCGGATCATTTCTTTTCTCTGCCCTTATGATCATACTCATCGTCATGCCCATTCGTCCGGTTCTCCAAACAACTGTGGCAGACGCCCCTGCTGCAGAGGGATTTCTGGGGGTGTGGCGTGATTGGGTGGCCGGTCTCAAGCTTGTAAAGGGGGAACATTTACAGCTTATGCTCTTTATTGTTCTCGGCGTGGCTTTTCTGGGTGATAGCATGATCACCGTCTTGATCGTGCCTTTGGTCAAGGTTTTGATGGGTGGTGGAGCACAATTGCTGGGATGGCTGATGATGGCCCAGGGCGTCGGTGGTCTGCTGGGAGGCTTACTGGTCGGACAATTCGGAAAACGCTTCCCATCCCGGCGAATCACCGCGCTGGGGCTGGTTCTAACTGGGATTGTCATCCTGGTCATCGTTAGTATTCCCCATTCAGCATGGGTGCTGCCTCTCATGGCAGTTGCCGGGGTGGCTGCTTCGGCCTGGCTTATTTGTAGTGAAACCTTATTACAACTGGGCGCCAGTGATCAATTCCGCGGGCGTATCTTCGGGACGCTTGGCACCACTTCTGCTCTGGCAAGTCTGGTCGGTATGCTTTTGGCCGGGGCATTGGCCGACCTGCTCGGATTGGTGCTGATCCTGTGCATTTCAGGCAGCTTATATATTATTTCCGGGCTGATGGCCTGGGTTATGCTGCCCAAGATCCAACCATCGCAAGTCGATCAACCCGCCGCGCTGGAAAAGGACCTCTCCAATTACCAGGCGCCTGTAAATTGACAGGAAATTTAACCATCCTCCTGCAACCCGCGATATAATCCTGCGCGGAGTTGTTTATGCCCAGCATCTATCCATTCACTGCCATTGTCGGACAGGAACGCATGCGGCGTGCCCTGATCCTTAACGCGGTTGACCCTCGCATCGGCGGCGTACTGATCCGCGGCGAGCGCGGCACCGCCAAATCCACGGCGGCGCGCGCTCTGGCGGCGCTCTTGCCCAAGGTCCGCACCGTGCGTGGCTGCCGTTTCGGCTGCGACCCCGACCAGCCGGCTTCCTGGTGCACGGAATGCCGCGAAAGAGCCGCCTCCGGCGAACCGCTGCCCGTAGAAGAGAAACCCATTCCCTTCATTAACCTGCCCGTTTCGGCCACTGAAGACCGCGTGGTCGGTACGTTGGATATCGAACGCGCCATCCAGAAGGGTGAGCGTCATTTTGAAGCCGGGGTGCTGGCCGCTGCCAACCGGGGCCTGCTCTATATCGATGAAGTCAACCTGCTGGACGATCATGTGGTGGATGTGTTGCTAGACTCGGCTGCCATGGGCATGAACATCGTCGAACGCGAAGGCATCTCCTTCACTCATCCGGCCCGCTTTATCCTGGTCGGGACGATGAACCCGGAGGAAGGCGACTTGCGCCCGCAGTTGCTGGACCGCTTCGCTCTTTCCGTGGAGATAACCGGCATCCGCGACGCGCGCGACCGGGTGACCATCATCGAAAACAACCTGGCCTTTGAATCCGACCCGGAAGCTTTCCGCAAGCTCTGGCAGCCGCATGAGGAAAAACTCTCGCGCCTGATCGCACACGCCCGGACGATGGTCGATAAGGTGACTTATACCCGGCGGGACCTGCTTTCCATCGCCGCCCTGACCGCTTCACTGAACGTGGATGGGCACCGCGCCGACCTGGTCATCCTCAAGGCTGCACGGGCGCATGCCGCATATGAGGAACGCAGCTCCATCACGAACCGGGATATAGCCCTGGCCGCCGAACTGGCCCTGCCTCACCGCATCAAGCACGGCCCCTTCCAACAATCAGAGATCACACCAGAACAGTTACAGGAACGCATCGAACAGTTGCAGGGTTCCTCTTCCGAAGGCGAACCATCCGAAGAATCCGAGAAAGAACCCGACGCGGCGGATGTAAAAAAAAAGTCGTAACGGAGACAGGTGAGCAGGATGACCCCAACCAACCGCCGGACGCCGAACCCTCTCCCCAGCAGACAGTCTTCGACGGGCAGGATGCGCACTGGTGGGACGGTGGTAAAAAGGTCAAGGTGGGTGAGACCTTCGAGCCCCGCAAGCTGGATACCCCGCTCGATAAATTAACCCGTCATCACGCCGGGCGGCGTTCGCGCACGCATACCGAACGGAAACGCGGCAGGTACATCCAGGCCCGTCCCGCCAACGGCAAGACCGACGATGTGGCATTCGACGCGACCATCCGCGCTGCGGCTCCCTTCCAAAACCAACGCACCGAACAACGCAAGCAGGTGGCTTTTGCGATCAAAAAAGGTGATTTACAGCGCAAAGTGCGCGTTAAAAAAGCCGCCAACCTGATCCTGTTCCTGGTGGACGCTTCCTGGTCAATGGCCGTAGCGGAGCGCATGGCCGCCACCAAGGGCGCCATCTTGTCCCTGCTGACAGACGCGTACCAGCGGCGTGACCGGGTTGGCCTGATTGTCTTCCAGAAGGACCGTTCTACGTTGATCCTGCCGCCGACCAGCTCGGTCATGCTGGCCCAGCGGGCCCTGTCCGACATCCCCGTGGGTGGGAAGACGCCGCTTTCGGCCGGCCTGTTGATGGCTTATGAGGTGCTCAGGCAGGAGCAGGTCATCCATCCGGACGTGGAGCCGCTGCTGATAGTCCTGACCGATGGGGCCGGGAATGTTTCGATCGGGACACTCCCGCCACAGGAGGAATCATACGCCTTCGCCGAGCAGATCGCGGACCGGAATTATCGCACGGTGGTCATCAACATGGAACACGCCTCGTTCGACCAGGGTCTGGCGCAATCACTGGCTGACCACCTGGAAGCACCCTGTTATACGCTGAACGAACTCAAGGCGGAAAGTCTGCTCAAAACCGTCCGGCAGGAAATGGCTGAACCGAAGAAAAAATAGAAAAGGTATGGATATGAAATACGGCCTCAACATCCCTCCTTCTGGCACACTGGACTTTATCGCCCTGGGCGCGCTGGTGCACCGTCTGGACCCGGGCGTCATCCCCTTCCGCAAGGCCAGCCAGTGCCAGATCCACGTCAGCGGCGGTGAGTTCAACTGCGCTGCGAACCTCTCGGACTGCTTCCACATGAATACTGCCATCGCCTCAGCAATGGTGGATTATCCGATCGGCGACCTGATCGCCGAGCGAGTGCGGGCCATGGGCGTCCGTCCGTTCTACAAGCATTTCAAACACAACGGCGTCACTGGCCCCAATATGGCAACCGTCTACAGTGATCGAGGCCAAGGAGTGCGCGCCCCGGTGGTATTCTATAACCGCGCCAATGAGGCCGCCGCACAGCTCAAGCCGGGGGATTTCGACTGGCAGGTCATCTTTTCCGGCGGGGTGCGCTGGTTCCACAGCGGCGGTATTTTTGCGGCGCTTTCGGAAACGACCGGAGAACTCATCATCGAAGCCATGCAGGCTGCCAAAGCCGCCGGGGCGGTGGTATCGTTCGATCTGAACTATCGCGCCAAGCTGTGGAACATTTGGGGCGGACCCGAACGGGCCCGCTCGGTGCTTCATCGCATTGTGGAAAACGTGGATGTGCTGGTAGGAAATGAAGAAGACCTGCAATTGGGGCTCGGAATTCCGGGGCCTCAAGCCGGATCAAGATCAGAGCTCGATCCCGGGGCCTTTTTTGGGATGATCACCGCAGTTGTGGCGGAATTCCCACAGATCAAGATCGTTGCCACCACTTTGCGGGAAGTGCACTCGACCAACCAGCATTCCTGGGGCGCGCTGGCATGGATAAACGGCCAGCCGTACGTCTCTCCGACCTGCCAGCTGGATGTCCTTGACCGCGTCGGCGGCGGGGACGGGTTCGCCTCCGGCTTCTTCTATGGCCTGCTGACTGGTGAGCCGGAGCAGGCCGCGGTTAACCTGGGATGGGCGCATGGCGCGCTGCTTACCACCTTCCCCGGCGATACCAGCATGGCAACTCTTGAGCAGGTGCAGGCCTTCGCTCTAGGGGCATCGGCACGCATCCAGCGGTAATGGAATTTCGTCCAATTCATTGATATACTTGAGCATAATCGAAATTCTTCGCCGTATTCGCCGTGGGACATAAGTCCCATGATCAACTCACAAAGTCTGCCCAAGCGGATTAATTAGCACCGCATGATTAGACAATTTTATTGGTAAAAGAAGCGATTGAACCGTGCCAGCCCTTAATCTAACCTCCCAGCCAACCCAACCAAGCGTGGAACAATATTTGAATTGCATACGCTGCGGCCTGTGCCTGGCCGTCTGCCCCACCTACCGGGAAGACCTGAGCGAGATCACGTCGCCACGCGGCCGGGTGGCGCTGGCGCGCAAAGGCCTGCAAGGCGAACTCGAATTGACCTCCAACCTGTTCGAGCAGATGTACGCCTGCTTCGACTGCCTGGCATGCAATGCCATCTGTCCGGTCGGAATCCGCCCGGCTGACCTGGCCCTCGACATGCGCACATTGGAGGAACATATCCGGCCAAAGACCTGGAAGAAGGCGCTATTCAGGGGAATCTTTCCCAAACCGGAACGGCTGGAAATGGGCACCTGGCCACTGCGCCTTTACGAAAACCTCGGCATACGCCGGCTGGTCTACGCACTGGGGCTGGGCAAGTTGCTGCCAAGGCGGGTGCGCGATTTGGAAGCGATGCTGCCGCGCCTGCCCCAGCGTCCGATCCGGCAGGTGCTGCCGGAGATCAGCCCGGCCAAGAAGGAACCGCTTCACCGGGTGGGATTCTTCCTGGGTTGTCTGCAGAGCCTGATGTTCGCCGAGGAGAGCGCCGCGGCGGTACGCGTGCTGGTCCGCAACGGCTGCACGGTCATCACGCCCAAAGAGACAGTCTGCTGCGGAATGCCGGCCCTTGGGTTCGGGAAAATGGAGCAGGTGCAGGAGCAAGCCCGCCATAACCTTTTGCTCTTCGAAAAAGCTGATGTTGAGTTTATCATCACCGACTGCGCCACCTGCGGTTCCACCCTCAAAGATTACGGCAAAATCCTGGCAGGTGACCCGCTTTGGGCCACAAGGGCGGCAGCCTTCAGCAAAAAAGTCCGGGATATCAGTGAGTTCCTGATGTCGATACCATTGGAAAAGCCCATGGGGCGCCTGGAGGTGCGTGTCACCTATCATGATCCCTGTCACCTGCGGCGCGGGCAGGGCATTTGGAAGCAACCGCGCCTCCTGTTGCAAATGATCGATGGGATCGATTATGTCGAGCTGCCTGAAGCAGACTGGTGCTGCGGTCTGGCCGGCACGCAAATCATCACACATTACGAGAGCTCCCTCAAGACACTGAAACGGAAAACCGACAATCTCGCAGCCACGCGGGCCTCGTACGTGGTCTCAGGCTGTCCCGCCTGCCAGATGCAATTGAACGTTGGCGTGCGGCGCGCCGGTCTGGATGTACGGGTTGACCACCCGATCGCGCTGCTGGATAGGGCCTACCGTAATGGCAACAGTAGTAGCTCCATTTCGGAAACGACTGAAGTCGTTCCTTCGACCAAGAGGGAAAAATGATGGATAAAAGAATCCTCGCCCAACTCGAAAAAATAACCGGCCGCGACGGCGTACTGACCAGCCCCGAAGATCTGGCCGTTTACAGCTACGACGGTACCTTCGAGCAGGGCTGCCCGGAGGTGGTGGTTCTGCCGCGTAGTACGGATCAGGTCAGCCAGGTGGTCAGGCTGGCCGCCCAAGCACACATCCCGGTTGTATCACGCGGGATGGGGTCGGGGCTAGCAGGTGGTTCGGTGCCATCCTTGGGGGGGATCGTCCTGGCAATGACGCGTATGAATCGCATGCTGGAGATCGACCAGGCCAACGCCACGGCTCACGTCGAGGCGGGCATCGTCACCGCGGATCTGCAGACCGCCGTTGAAAAGCTCGGGTTGTTCTATCCGCCCGACCCATCCAGCATCCGGGAGTCGACGATTGGCGGGAATATTGCCTGCAACGCCGGCGGGCCGCGCTGCCTGAAATACGGTGTGACCGGCAATTATGTGCTTGGCCTGACCGTAGTGCTGGCGGATGGGCGCGTGCTGCAGGCGGGGAACCAGTGCATCAAAGATGTGGTCGGATATGACCTGTTAGCGCTCTTTACAGGCTCAGAGGGGACCCTGGGCGTGATCACCGAAGCCCTGCTGCGCCTGACCGCCAAACCCAAATTCGTCCGCACGGCCTTGGTCGAATTCCCGTCACTGGAGGATGCCTCCCGGACGGTCAATGCCATCCTGACAGCCGGCATCCTTCCGGCCGCGCTGGAATTGATGGATGAGACTGCCATTGCATGCACCGAAGAAGCCATGCAGATGGGCCTGCCGTTGGATGTGGAAGCCATCCTGATCATCGAGAACGATGGTTCAGACGAGGATTTTATATTAAGCGAAATGGAAGCAATTGCCGGCATATGCAAAGAGCAAGGAGCCCGGCAGGTGAAGGTCGCTAAAGATGAACTGGAACGCTCCAATTTATGGGAAGCCCGCCGGTCTGTCACGGCTGCACTGGCACGCCGGACTCCCAACAAACTCGGGGAGGATATCACCGTACCGCGTAGCGCCATCCCCGAGGCCGTCCGCCGTCTGAAAGCCATCAGCTTCAAATACGGCCTGCCTGTTGTCATCTTTGGTCACGCAGGCGATGGCAACCTGCACCCCAACATCCTGTTCGACATGCGCGACCCGGCACAATGGACCAAGGTCGGGCTCATGGTCGAAGAGGAGTTTACGACCGCCCTGGAATTGGGCGGGACGCTTTCAGGGGAACATGGCGTGGGTACCCTCAAACGTCCTTACATGCAGCAGGCACTAGGACCGCTTTCGATCGAGATGCAGAAGCGCATTAAACAAGCGTTGGACCCTTTAAACATTTTGAATCCTGGCAAAGTGTTCCCAGATTAGGCTTGCTCTGGTTGGAAGTCAACCACCGCAGAATGAGAAAATTCAGGCCTCCGAGGGGTTTGCCCGGGGGCCTGAATGGTATTGATTCTATCCGGTGAAGGACAGATTAGAATTTCTTGCCACAATGTGGACAGAATTTCCAATCTTCCTGAACGGGTTCTCCACACTTCGGACAGGGTTGAGTTGCCACTGCCGGAACAACCGGATTAACATACGCAGCCGGGACAACAGCAGGGGCCAGCGGTTTGCGCAGGGAACGCACCAGCCAGATGATAGCCAGTACGATGAGCACCAGTATTCCGAGCATGACGAGGCCTCCGAAGAGTCCGCCAAAAGGCATCATCCGGCCAAACCCCATCATGCCGAATCCCCCCATGTACATGCCACGGCCGCCCCATCCGCCATTACCAAAAGGCAGCATGCCGGGGAATCGCCGGGTGCCGTTGCCATTCGTGCCAGTGTTGGGGGCAGGGAGCTTACCATTGTTGCCAGTGGATGGCTGCCGGTTGGTTGGCAACTGCATCCCGGGCCGCGTCACCCTCGTAAGACCGACCACGTTCATCATGTGATTACGCAGTAAAAATGCGCCTCCCACCAGGATTGCCAGGATAACCAGAACAACCACCACTCCAATAACCCATTTCCAAACTGTCTTCATATCATGTACTCCTTTAATTATCTACAAAGGTTTTTTCGATAAGGAAAGATTCGATCTGCTTTCTCCATATCCTAATATCACAATAAATGGAAATGTAGGGAGTTCCCCTACCCCCATTTATTGAGAAGTTTAGATCATTTCGTTACCAATATCGATTCCTTAAAAATTATATCCAATTAGTATATAGATTTGGTAAAGAAATTATTAGTCTTTCGTAAACCTCAAATTCTAAAAATGATATACTTTACCCATGCAAACCATTGGCATCTTCGGTGGCACTTTCGACCCGCCTCACCTCGGCCACCTGATCCTGGCTGCCGAAGCACGCGCACAACTCGGCCTGGAGCGCCTGCTGTGGGTGTTAACGCCTGATCCACCCCACAAGCAAGGCCAATCCATCGCCCCACTCGAGCAGCGCCTGGAAATGGTCAAGCTAGCCATTGCCGATGATCCGCAGTTCGAACTTTCCACTGCTGAGTTGAGCCGTCCCGGTCCCCACTATGCACTGGATACGGTACAACTCCTGGCCGGACAAAACCCCGGAACGAAGCTGGTCTACCTGATGGGGGGAGATTCGTTACGCGATCTGCCAGCCTGGCACCGCCCCGCCGACTTCGTAGCCGCCTGCCACCTGATTGGTGTAATGCGCCGGCCGGGCGATACGCTCGACCTGACCGTCCTGGAAAAAAGCCTGCCTGGCCTGGCAGCCAAGCTACGCTTCGTGGAAGCGCCGCTGCTGGACATCGCCGCACGCGAAATCCGGGCGCGCATCGCCGAAGGACGACCGTTCCGTTATTTCCTGCCAACAGAAATTTACAAGTACATTGTAGACAACAATCTTTATTGCCAGCCGATGTCGCGATAAATCGCAACATTGTTTTCAATAGACGGGGATTTATGGGAAAATATTTACAAAGCAGAGACCCGGCTTTTTTCAAACCGGGCCTTTTGCTCTCAAATATCAGCGGTGTCACTCAGACTGATCCAACGGTCTTCGCCGATTTTCCCCCAGCCATTCGCCTGTGTTTTGATTTCGAACAGGTCCCCCTGATTGACCGTCCCGGCCAGCATGGCGCTGGCGTCCGGTTGAGAGTACACATTGAGAGGATCGGCGGTAACGCACACCCTCCGGACCAGTTGCAGACGCGGGACCAATATGGCCCGTTCGTAGCCTTCAGCCTGGGTCCAGGCCTGGTAGAAAATCAGCCAAGGAATACCCTGTGACTGACCGGTAGCATCCCTGCGCAGCGGGTCATGAACGAAGGCCTGCTCCACATCCATTCCCACCACCACCAGATAATGCGGCCCATCAATCTTTTCCGGCGTCAGCCCGGCCGCCTGTAAGACCATTTGCTGGACGAGGGCAATCACCGGACGGCCACTGAACAGGATAAGCGACAGGTCGGCAAGTTTCAAGCCACTGCGCAACTCAACCGGGACGCCTTTGGCACCGAGCGTATTCGAAATTTGTTCGAACGAAAGGGCCGCATCCCCGACCTGTCCGGTTTGCTTGTAAAATTCTGCGGGGGTGATAGTTTGATCAGTATATGACTGCACAAGCATGGCACCAGTTGCCGCGCCTGAATCAGAGATAAACTGGTCAGTCGCAGCCTCCAATTGGGAAAAGTAGGGGACAGGCAGAATCGAGGCGTCTATTTCCGGCGGAAGGGGATCAGGAGTGGGTGTGCTACTATCTGACGGAAGCGTATCCGGAATAGATGCATTCGTGTCTGGCGGGAGGGTGTCAGTAATGGACGCGTTCGTATCTGGCGGGAGGGTATCAGGAGTGGATGCGTTCGAATCCGGGGGAAGTGTGTCAGGAATATTTGGAACACCGAGAACAGAATCCACCACCTGGCGGATGTGATCAAGGGCAGCGCGTTCAGGTTCAGTCATTTTGCCTCCTTATATACGAGAGCAACTCTATTGTAAGGAAAATTCATCAATCGTGCAACTCCAAATGGATCTGCTCTCCGGGAATCGCCGGTTTGAGGAAGAAAAATGGGCGTAATGGGCATGCTTCGCACCCTGAGGGTTAGCTGCGCGACCCACCCATCAGCCCTTTCACCTTGCCCTGGATCATGGCAATTTCCAATGAACCAATCAGACGGCAGATCGCCTGCCGTCCGATTTCATTAAGACTCTTTCTTCCTGCTCCGACTTTCCTTCGGTTTGAACTCCAGGCCGCTGCCATCTGCTTTAATATCCACACTGACGGACGAACCAGTAGGAATGGACCCACCCAGCAATTCCACCGAGAGCGGACTCTCAACAAATTTTTGCAATGCACGTCGCAGCGGGCGTGCGCCGAAGGCCTCATCATAGCCGGTCTTGGCCAGCCAGTTGCGGCCTTTTTCAGTAAGCTCGACTTTCACGCCGAACTCGTTCAGGCGGTCCTGGATCTCCTTCATTTGCAAGCTAACGATCTTCTCCATCTCTTGCAGGGAGAGTGGCGAGAACATGATGATCTCGTCGACGCGGTTGAGAAATTCCGGCCGGAAGGTACCCTTGAGTGCTTTCTCGATCTTGGCATGGGCTTCCCGGTCTTCATCGGTCCCGGAGGGCTGCAAGAAGCCCAGGGTACCACCTTTGCGCACATACTCAGTGCCCAGGTTCGAGGTCATGATCAGCACTGTGTTACGGAAATCCACCACGTTGCCCTGCCCGTCGGTCATGCGACCATCGTCCAGGATCTGTAACAGGGCATTCCAGACCTCAGGGTGAGCCTTTTCAATTTCATCGAACAGCAATACCCGGTACGGGCGGCGGCGGACGGCTTCGGTCAACTGGCCGCCTTCCTCATAACCGACGTAACCAGGCGGGGCGCCGAAAAGGCGTGAGACGGTATGCTGTTCACGGTATTCCGACATGTCAATGCGCACCATGGCTTCTTCATCATCGAACATGAACCAGGCCAACGCCTTGGCAAGTTCGGTCTTACCAACGCCGGATGGGCCAATAAAGATAAATGAGCCAATCGGACGGGCCGGGTCTTTCAAACCCGAGCGGGCACGCCGGATGGCATCCGAGATGGCATGGATGGCTTCATCCTGGCCAATGATGCGCTCGTGCAGGCGCTCTTCCATATGAAGGAGTTTCTCGGCCTCGCTTTCCATCATCTGGCTAAGCGGAATACCGGTCCACTGGTGAACCACCTCGGCGATGTCATTTACATCCACCACCTCGTCCAAGTGGTGTTCAGATTCCCACTTATCGCGTTTTGCTGTGAAATCCTGTTCCAGCCGCAGGCGTTCGGCTTTTTTCTGGGCGGCGCGTTCATAGTCACGTTCCACGCCAGCCTGTTCCTCCTCGACCCGCAGCTTGTCGATCTCATTCTTCTTTTCTTTCAATTCCGGCGGCAGGGAATATAACGCCACCCGCAATTTGGCAGCGGATTCGTCCATCAGGTCGATGGCTTTGTCCGGCAGGTGACGGTCGGTGACATAACGATCAGAGAAACGCGCCGCGGCCACCAGGGCCTCGTCCGAGAAACGAACCTTGTGATGAGCTTCGTACCGGTCGCGCAGGCCCATCAACATCTTGATGGTATCATCCACACTTGGTTCTTCCACATATACCGGCGCGAAACGACGCTCGAGGGCGGCATCCTTTTCGATATACTTGTGAAACTCGTCAAGCGTAGTGGCGCCGATGCATTGCAGCTCGCCGCGCGCCAGAGCAGGCTTGAGCATGTTGGAAGCGTCCATGGCTCCCTGGGCTGCCCCTGCTCCAACCACAGTATGTAGTTCGTCTATCATCAGGATGACTTCCCCGGCGGAGTGTTGAACTTCCTCGATGGCTGACTTGAGGCGCTCCTCGAACTCACCCCGGAAACGGCTGCCGGCGATCATGGCTCCCAGGTCGAGCGCGACCACACGTTTGCCGGAAAGGATTTCCGGCACATCATTGGCGGCGATCTTCTGCGCCAGGCCCTCCACAATGGCGGTTTTCCCAACGCCCGCCTCCCCGATCAGGACCGGGTTGTTCTTGGTACGCCGGGAAAGGATCTGGATTACGCGCATGATCTCGTTATCCCGGCCGATGACCGGGTCGAGCTTGCCTTCCCGTGCCAGTTGGGTCAGGTCGCGTGAATATTTTTCCAATGTACGATAGCGTGTCTCGGCCTGCGGGTCGGTGACGCGCTGCCCGCCGCGCAATTGCATGATTGCATCCAACACCCGTTCCCGCGTCAGGCCGGCGCTTTCGAGCACGCGTGCCGCAGAGGTATTGCGCTCGCTCATTATTGCCAGGAAGATATGCTCGGTTGAGATGTATTCGTCCTTCAACCGGTTGGCTTCCTCGTTTGCCAGATCGATAATCCGCTTGACGCGTGGGGTAATGAAAATCTGTCCCGCCCCTCCGCCGAAGATATTGGCCTTGGGGGTCATTTTAAGTGTCTGATCGAGACGTTCCGTCAGAGCCTGGGCATTGACGTTCAGCATCTCCAGAATCTGGGGAATCACCCCGCCAGGCTGTTCAATCAAAGCCAGCAGGATGTGCTCGGTATCAATCTGGTTGTGTCCGTAACGCTGGATAATCTCGGCGGCGCGCTGGGCGGCCTCCTGTGCTCTTTCAGTAAAGCGATCAAATCGCATCATAAGCGGAATCCTTCTAAGTCATGATATGAAGATGATTATAACAAAATGCAGGTAGACAGACTGCTAATATTGCATAAGAGCAATATTAGATTTCAATTTTGCAGGATCCCTTTGATTCTCGTCATCCTGGTTTGATACGATTGTACTGAAAACCTGTGAGAAAGCAACCCATAAAATGCGGCTATTTGGGAATTTCCGGAGTGAGGAAGAAAAAAGTTGCAAAGCAAGTATGCAAGCAGCATTAAATCCCGCTATAATAGACGGCATGGCCGCCATAACCACACCCATCCTGGCCCAGACGCCGCAATTGCGCCCGCTGAACATTCTGCATGACCTGCCAGGCGTAGCCGATCTGGTAGAGAAGTGTTTTGCCGACACAATGGACTCGGAGGGGCGCCGTTACCTCCAGCAGATGCGCCATGCCGGGCAGGATAATGTCTTTATGCGCTGGGCCGCCAATGCCGCTGATAGCGTTTCCATGCCGCTATCCGGTTACGTATGGGAGGAAAATGGCGAAATCATCGGGAACGTCAGCCTGATACCTTACCGGGGCAAGAAAAAGAAAATTTTTTTGATCGCCAACGTGGCCGTTCGCCAGGATTACCGGCGCAGAGGCATCGGGCGGGCCCTGACAGATGCGGCCATGCGGCACGCAGAGGCACGCCATGCCGCCGCCACCTGGCTGCACGTTCGCGAAGACAACCCCGGTGCAATTGCACTCTACCTCAGCCTGGGTTTCCAGGAACTGGCCCGCCGGACGCTTTGGCAGGCCAAACCCGACCGGAACGCCACCATAGACGGGCTGGGCATTACCATCACGAAGCGCTCCGGACGAGATTGGCCCCAGCAGGAAAGCTGGCTTAAGCGCATCTACCCGGAGCTGATGAACTGGTACCAACCCATGCCCTGGCAGAGCCTGCAACCCGGTCCTGGAGCATTCATCTATCGCATCATGATGGACTACGAAGTCCGTCACTGGGCGGCGCGGGCCGATAATGGGGCACCATCTGCCATACTAAGCTGGCAGGCCATGACCGGGATGGACGACCGGTTATGGGCTTCCGCTGCTCCACAGGGCAGCGAGCGCGCCGTGACGGCGCTATTGCTGCACGCCCGGCGCAACCTGCCATGGCGGCAAACCCTCATGCTGGACTATCCGGCAGGGGAGTATACCGCTGCCATTGAATCGGCCGGCTTCCAGCCACACCGCACATTGTTGTGGATGAAACTTCGGGCAGAGAATCCCGTACATCCTTCCTAGGAGACTCCCATGAAATTCATTTTACGTTGGGCAATCAACACGGTGGCGCTGTACGTTGCCATCATCCTTTTACCTCATTACATTATCCTGCAAAGCAGTTGGGTAAGCATCATCTGGCTGGCTTTGATCTTCGGCCTGGTAAATGCCATCCTGCGCCCGCCTTTCAAGGCATTAACTTGCCTGTTGATTATCCTGACGCTGGGTCTGTTCACCCTGATCATCAATACCCTGCTCTTTGGCCTGACCTTCTGGCTCAGTGGCTTTGTTAATCTCGGGATCACCCTGGCGCAACCCTGGTTCTTGAGCGCTTTCCTGGGTTCACTGGTGGTCACCATCGTAGGCGGCATATTGAGTGGATTGCTGCGAGATGAACTGAGGGACCGCAGGCGTACATCGCATACTTAAAACAAACAGGCGGGTGGCTTCGCCCGGAAAATGTCAAAACAGGGATACGCATCCAAGTATCCTTGTTTTATTTTCAAAGAACGAACAGGAACACCAGATCGTTGGCATTTGTGCCGGTCGAGCCGGGCTTAAGCAGGTCGTCCAGCGCGGCGAAAAAGGAATAGGAATCGTTCCGGGAGAGAAAATCACCCGGATGAAGATTCATTCCTAGCGCCCGCCGGTACGATTCGCCTGTTACCACTGCACCGGCGGCATCGGTGGGGCCGTCCTCGCCATCTGTCGCCAGGGTGGCCAGCATTACACCGGGGAAATCCGCCAGTTCGGTGACGGCAGCCAGAGCCAATTCGGCGTTGCGTCCGCCTTTACCCTGCCCATGCAGAGTGACCGTCGTCTCGCCACCGGCTACAATACAGGCCGGGCGCGGAACCGGGTCGCCAGTCTGTTTGGCCTGGCGTAAAAAGGTGGCAAGATAGAAGGCAGCCTGGCGCGCCTCGCTTTGCAGATCGATGCGCAGAAGATAGGGGTTGAATCCCTCCGTCCGAGCCTGCACCAGGGCGGCCTGGGCAGCCACCAAACCGCTGCCCACAATGACATTTTGTACTTTCGCGAAAAGGGGATCACCCGGCTTGGCCGTTTCGGGGGCCTGCTCCAGTGTGGCCAGAATGGAAGCGGAAATTTTGTCGCGTAATCCATACTTCTTCAGCAGCGCCAGTGCATCATCGCGACTGGACGGGTCAGGGGCGGTCGGGCCAGAGGCAATCGCTTCGAGCGGGTTGCCAACCACATCCGATAGTATCAGGCTGATGATGCTGACCCCATTCGATAAACGCACCAGCCCGCCGCCTTTTATCTGATCCAGGTGGCGGCGCAGGAGGTTGATTTCGTCTATGCGCGCCCCGCACGCCAGTAAAGCGGCTGTGAGGGTTTGCAGATCCTCCAAAGATATACCCTTCAGTGGGGCAGACAGCAGGGCCGAGCCGCCGCCGGAGATCAGGCAGAAAAGCAGGTCGTCAGGGCCCAGAGCGGAGATGAATTCAAGCACTTTTTGTCCGGCTGCCAGGCTGCGCGCATCCGGAATGGGGTGGCCGCCGGCAAGGACGGTGAACGGGAACCCGGGGATGGCAACGGCCTGTTTGGTTATAACCAGCCCGTCATCCAGGCGATTTCCCAGAATCCCGCCCAACCGTTTACTCATGGCTGGGGCGGCTTTGCCAATCCCCAACAGCCGCACGCTCCTAAAATTTGCCAGGCAATATTCACGCCCTGCCACATCCAGAATATCAGCGGAGCGGTGGACATAGCGTGCCACGGCTGCGCCCGGTTCCAGCGCGTTGATGGCAGCGGCAAGGATGCGGGTGATGGAATCCCCCTCCGGGGTGAGTCGCAGGCTGGCGGTTCGGAAAGACTCGGCAGAAAACATGTTCCTATGATAGCATTAAAGCATGTCCAAACCCAGAGTTTTCGTCACGCGCCGCATCCTGGAGAGCGGCATGAATCTAATCCGGGATTTTTGCGAAGCAGACATTTGGCCGGAGGAACTGCCGCCCCCCCGGGAGGCGATCCTGGAACACGTGCACGGAATGGACGGCCTGCTGTGCCTGCTGACGGACCAGATCGACGCCGGAATCATGGATGAGGCCGGGTCTGGGCTGAAAGTCATAAGCAACCATGCCGTCGGCGTGGATAACGTGGATGTGGCTGCCGCCAGCGCACGTGCCATCGCGGTGGGCAATACACCCGGCATTCTGACGGACGCCACAGCCGACCTGGCCTTTGCCCTGCTGCTGGCTGCGGGCCGGCGCGTTGCGGAAGGGGAACGGCTGGTGAAATCAGGAGGTTGGAAAACCTGGGGGCCAGCTTTCATGCTGGGTGCAGACTTGGCCGGTGCAACGCTGGGAATTGTGGGGTTCGGACGGATCGGGCGAGCGGTGGCCCGACGGGCAATGGGGTTCGGTATGCGGATCATTTTCAGCGACCCATCCCAGTCCGCCCCCGAACCAGGGGTAGCTGCAACCCGGGTGGATCTCGACACGCTGCTGCGGGAGGCGGATTTCATCAGCCTGCACACGCCACTGACCGACGAAACACGCGACCTGGTCAATGCCGATACGCTCGGACGGATGAAAGCGACGGCGGTGCTGATCAACACTTCACGCGGCCCGGTGGTGGACCAGCAGGCATTGTACAAGGCATTGGTTTCCAAACGCATCTTTGCCGCGGCGCTGGACGTGACCGTACCGGAACCGCTGCCGCCGGATGATCCCCTGCTGACATTGGAGAACTGCCTGATCGTGCCGCACATTGCCAGCGCCAGCTGGCGGACGCGCGAGCGCATGTCATTGATGGCAGCGGAAAATCTTATCGCCGGGTTGAAAGGCGAGAGATTGCCGAACTGTGTCAACCCGGAAGTATACGATCATCCACGAATGAACACGAAAAAAACCTAAGCACTTCCATGATTAGGAAAAGATAAACACAAAGGACACAAAGTCTCACAAAGGTATCAAGCATTCAGAAAGGGTTTTCCAGGTGTACATGGTGTACTTGCTGCCCTGTGTGATAAGAATTAAAGCATGACGGGCTTGCCCGTTTGGGAGGATTACAGCAGCGTCAGGATGGCGGCCGTGTTGAGGCGGCTGTCGGCCAGGTCGGTGGCCACCCAGGTTTGTTTCATGCCCATTGCTCAAGATGCTTTTGCCAATCCGCTCGGCTGACTCGGTAAATGTAGTGGTGGACAGGAGTAGTATACTTGCGCTTCGATTCGGGGAACTCATAAATGCTTTCGCCGATACAGACTCCGCCTACAGCTTCCTGCATCTTTATTGAAGCTATATTGCCTACATTGGGCGAAGCGTCGACAGCCAAACACTCTGTGTGAGTGAATAGATAATCCAGCAATCCGCGCTTGACCTCCACGCCGTATTTGTTTCCCCAGAATTCTGTTAGTAGCTTCACATCGGTTGTAGCAATACCCTCCGGGTCAGGCCAGTGCAATTTGCATTCACCAATAGCTTGACCCGTCGATTTTATTGAAACAATAAGTAGTTGCTGGAATTCGGATGTACCGCCCTCAGAAATCTGACATTTTATGTCTTCGCGAGTGATTGGCAGCCCATTGGGATAGCCTACATTTGACATGATTTGTGGTTCAGTCCATAACCGATAAAAGATCTCAACGTCTTCAACCGCCGCCAAGCGTACGGCAATGCGCTTTGTTTCAAACACGACCTCGTTATTCTGGGACATTATCCTTGCCATTTCTATAATCTCTTGTGCCGTTATCAACGAGATGCCCAATGAAAGCGTTACATATGAGGCGGGTTAGCAATACTACTTGATATTATGACATAATAATTTGCACATTGCACTGGTTTTCGCGGTGCGGTACCCTCGCCCTGTAGACTCTTAGGCCGAAAACTTCGGAGCCCGATAGAAGGTTTTCATGCTTGAAGGTGGAAAAATCAAAGCGTAACTGGTTTGCCAGTTTTAGCAGATTCCAACAGCGCCAGGATGGCGGCCGTGTCGAGGCGGCTATCGGCCAGGCTGGTGGCCGGCGCCTTGCCAAGCAATACGGCATCCGCAAAATCCTCCACTTCCGCCAGGTAGGGGTCCGGGCCTTTCACAACAATCGTGGAGGTTTTGCCTTCCCGGGTCAGGTAGAGGTTTTTCCTGGCCGTGGTATTAAACGGCTGAGGGATGTTCAAGGTACCCTCATCACCGACGATTTCCATGAATACATGCTCGGGGATTTTGAAGCTGCAATCCAATTGGAAGTAAATCTCCCCCGGGAAACGCAACTGGCCCGCAAAGACTTCCAGGGGTTCCGTTCCAAGTATCGTGCGCGCAAAGCTCAAGGGGTAACAGCCGATATCCCACAGAGCGCCACCGCCCATGGCCGGATCCCAACGGATATCGTCTTGATTCGTCATGACAAAAGTGAACGAACCGTGTACCATTTTAATTCTGCCCAGCCTCCCGCTGCTCACAATCTCCTTAACCTTGCGCATATGCGGGTGGGCGCGGTAGGCAAAAGCCTCCGCAATGATCCTGCCGGCTTTCCCGGCTGCAACAGTCATGGCATCCACATCCGCCAGGCTGAGGGCAAGGGGTTTCTCGCACAGGACATGCTTGCCGGCTTCGACCGCCTTGATGCTCCATTGGGTGTGCAGGTGGTTGGGGAGCGGATTGTAAATCACATCGATTTCCGGGTCAGCCAGCAAGGCCGCGTAGGAGCCAAAGGCACGCTTGATCTTCTGGTCACGCGCATAGGCATCGGCTTTTACCTGGGAACGACTGGCAACTGCCTCCAGCTTGTTACGCTTCGATAACCGCAACGGCGGGATAAGCGCCTGGTTGATGCGGGCGGTGGAGAGTAGTCCCCAGCGGAGAGGTTGAGAGGTCATTTTGGGCGTCCCTTTCATTGCTCAGGAATATTCATCTTTTTACCACAGAGCGGGCAAGGTGCACAGAGTTTCTTGTTGCTGGTCAGATGTGCGAGGAATAAAAGTCACTTTTGTAAATTTTTTCGCGGAACGAATCGGTGGATTTTGATTGTTGATTTTTGATTGAGAATTGAAGATTGAAAAAGAAGTGAATCCTGCGGGCAGGGTTTTCGTTTCCGCGGAACGAAGGGAGGAACGAATAGATTGTCGGTTGAAGATTGTCGATTTGGGATTGGGGGTTGAAAAAAGAGCAGATCCGGTGGGCAGGGTATTCGATCCTCGGAACGACGGAGGAACGAATAGGAGGTGGAGCAAGGATAAGAAGCGCGGGGATGAACAAAAAGTGGGGATGGGCGGATGTATTCATATCTCTAAACTGCCTACCACAATTATAGAACTATTGTTCTGTTTTTACAAGGGTTGGATTCTTGGATATACCCCAATAGTATATAATGCGCCCATGAACGGACCAAACAAACCGCCCTCCCTTTTCAAGCGCAGCCTGGCCCTGTTTGGCTGGACACGTTCGAGCAGCGTTCTGCTGTGCGGATTCTTCCTGCTGTGCGGGCTGATCGTGTACGTGTGGTGGCCGCTGGCACAGGAGGCCATGGCAACCGTCAACTGGCAGGGGCCGTGGTGGCTGGAAATGGACTGGCTGCTGGTGGGAATTTTTGCCTTCATGAGCCTGACCATCATGGCACAGGCGAACCTGCGGCGGGATACATTGATCGTCTTCGTCGGGATTGTGGGCGGACTGGTCATCGAGGCGTGGGGTACCCAGACGAACCTATGGCATTATTACACAGCCGAGCGTCCACCCTTGTGGATCATCCCGGCCTGGCCGATCGCGAGTTTGTCGATAGACCGGATAACGAGAGGGATGAACTGGGGAGTGAAAAGATTTCTAAACACGAAGGACACAAAGGTTCACGAAGGAAGAACCTTAGATTCTTTAGGAACCTCAGGAACCTTAATATTCAAAATCTTTTATTGGCTTATCTTCATTACTTTCTTCGCCTTGATGCTGTATTTCGTGGCGCCGACATTCGGGAAATCCTTTACGATCATGGCGCTGCTGCTGGTGGCGCTGCTGACACTGACGCCGACGAATACCCGTTATGCCGTGCTGACCTTCCTGGCCGGGGCGGGGCTGGGCTACTTCCTGGAGTTGTGGGGCACGACGCGGCAGTGCTGGACCTATTACACGGCCCAGACCCCGCCATTCTTCGCAGTGGTGGCGCACGGCATGGCAGCGGTGGCGTTCTGGCGGGTGGGACTGATGGTGAAATGGGCCTGGGGTAAGCTGGCCGGGCCGGTGCTCAAGAGGTTGAGAAAGGCACCCAATCTGGAATTAGGTGGATAATGGCAGGTGGAATGCAATGGACTGCCTGATAACAAGGTGGAATTCAAGTATCGTTGTTGCAGGAAGGTTCGATTGGGTATGAACCTGGCCGATATAGCAAATATCAGACTGATCAACCAACATATCGTGCAATCTAGGTTCAAGGCTGTAAAAGAACTGGTTGGGTGGATGGGCGCGCTGCAGGCACAGGATTATGGCATGGCAAAATGGGCCATCGGCCTGCGACTCACAGGCGCTACCGACCAATTAATAGAGACTGCCATAAACAACGGGGAGATCATCCGGACCCATTTATTACGACCGACCTGGCATTTTGTTTCCGCCGATGACATTTATTGGATGCTGGTGTTGCGGGCGGCTCCGATCAAAGCTTCGTTAAGATCAAGGTTCAAACAGTTGGGGCTTTCCGAAAGCATGATTGCAACCAGCAACCGGATCATGGAAAACGCTTTGCGAGGCGGAAAGAGTTTAACCCGGGAGGAGCTGTTGCCCGAACTCACCAAAGGCGGGATTCCCATCGACGAAAACAGGGCCTCGCACCTGCTGGTCCGGGCAGAATTGGACGGTTTGGTTTGCAGCGGAGCAATAAAAGACAGGAAACAGACCTATGCCCTGCTCGAAGAAAGGGTTCCGAAAGCCAATCTTCCATCAAGGGAAGAGGCCCTGGCAAAGCTGGCTGAAATATATTTTAGCAGCCACGGCCCGGCCACCTTGCCGGATTTTACCTGGTGGTCGGGCTTATCCATTAGCGATGCAATCCGCGCTTTGGAAATGGTAAAATTGGATTTCCATTCAGAAACAATCGAAGCGCAAACGTACTGGTTCTCCAATACTCATTCCATCCCATCGGCCAAAAGAGGAATGGTCTATTTATTGCCCGCTTTCGATGAATTCATCATCAGCTACACAGACCGGCGTGCCGCGCTCCCTTTTGAAAGTTTCAGCAAGGCAGTGTCCAACAATGGCATATTCCATCCCATTGTGGTGGTAAATAGCCAAATCACGGGAATATGGAAACGGACGATAAAAAGGGATAAGATCGTTATGGAAACAGAGCTTTTCCAACCGCCCGACCAGACAACCGTGCGCTTGATCGAAAAAGCTGCCAACCAATATGGAAATTTCCTAGGAATGGAAATAGAAATGGAACATTTTAATCTCTAAAGACTTTCATTAGAAGCATTCGGAAATAGCTTGTACTTATAATTCACCGGAGATAAACAGATATGAACGGGGTTGACCGGATAAACAAGCGGCCTTGTGCCCGTTCATCAAGATAAATCACAGTTTATCTCCGTTCACATCGTACCCGTCATTTGGGGTATCTCCGGTTAATTTTTGGTTGCAATTGCTTTCATCTTGCTCCGAAAAAAACAATCAGACAAATTATCAAGGAGGTAAAGCCATGTCTTCAATCCCAAATTACAGAGCGGAACTGGTGGGGGTATTCGGACATCCCGTAGCCGAAAACCCGACGGTGGTGATGCAGGAAGCCGGCTTCCAGGCATTGCGGCTGAACTGGCGTTACCTGACCATCGAAGTGCTTCCACAAGACCTGGAGGCAGCCATGCGGGGCATGCGCGCTTTCAATATGAAAGGAATCAATTTAACCATCCCGCATAAAGTGGCTGTGCTGAAATACCTGGACGAGGTCAAACCAGATGCGGCCATGATGGGGGCGGTAAACACGGTCGTACGGGTTGGCGACAAGCTGGTGGGAGAAAATACGGACGGCAAGGGCTTCATGCAGGCGCTGACACAGGATGCGCAGGTGAACCCGAAAGGCAAAAAGGTGCTGGTGCTGGGCGCGGGCGGAGCAGCCCGCTCGATCACGGTGGAGCTGGCGCTGGCAGGAGCGCAACAGATCACGATCGTGAACCGCACGACCGAACGGGGCAAGGGTTTGACCGAACTTCTGCAGACGAAAACGCCGGTAAAGGCCGGTTTCATCCCATGGCAGGGAAGGTACTCCATACCGGTGGATACCGACATCCTGGTCAACGCCACCTCGATCGGGCTGGCGCCGCTTTCCAACGAAAAACCGGAGATTGATTATGAGTCGATCCGTGTAGGCATGCTTGTCTGTGACGTCATCCCGGCTCCCACGACCCCATTCTTGCAGGAAGCGCAGAGGCGCGGGGCGAAGGCCGTCGACGGCCTGGGCATGCTGGTTAACCAGGGCGCGATCGGTTTCAAGCTATGGACCGGGCTGGATGCGCCGGTGGAGGCGATGTACAAGGCGCTCTCGAAGGCATTTTATATTTAACCGGAGATGAACGGTGATTTTTCTTGGGAGATAATTATGAAAAAAGATGGGAGATTGAATTAGCCGTAGTAACGACTTAAGTCGTTACTACGTTCCTGGCAAGGGTAAGGAAAATAGAGGTTCCCATTTTATGAAGGTACTCAATTTTGGCTCGTTGAATTTCGACCATTTTTATGAAGTCGAGCATATTGTCCGGCCGGGTGAGACCATCCCTTCGGGAAAGTACCGGTTGGCGTGCGGAGGCAAAGGCCTGAACCAATCCGTGGCGCTGGCACATGCCGGGGCAAATGTATTCCACGCCGGGAAAGTTGGCCGGGATGGAGAAGCATTGGTGGCCTATTTGAGAGCCGCCGGGGTAAACACCACCTTTGTCGAAGTATCAGAAAACGAGCCATCCGGTCATGCCATCATCCAGGTGGATAAGGACGGCCAGAATTCCATCATCATCCACGGCGGGGCCAACCGGGCCATCCGTAAAGAAGATGTCAGCCGGGTGCTGGGCAACTTCTCCCCCGAAGACTGCCTGTTGTTACAGAACGAAGTCAGTTGCATGGCAGAGATGATCGACCAGGCCAAAAAACGAGGCCTGACCATTTTTCTCAACCCGGCACCCATGGATGAACGGGTGGCAGGCTATCCGCTGGACAAAGTGGACTATTTCATCATCAACGAGATCGAGGGCAGGGAACTGAGCGGGGCAACCGAAGCGCAGGCGATCATCGCAGCCATGCGTACGCGTTTTCCCGCCGCGGCAGTCCTGCTGACGCTGGGGGCGCAAGGTGTAATCTACGCCGACCAACACACCAGACAGACGGTTCCGGCTGAAAAAGTGCGCCCGGTTGACACCACCGCGGCCGGGGACACCTTCATTGGCTTTTTTATCGCCCAAAAGCTGGCGGGAAAACCGATTGAATCGTGTTTACGAACGGCCTGCCATGCCGCCGCCATCTGCGTCACCCGGCCCGGGGCAGCCGATTCCATTCCGCATCTGCAGGAAGTGGTTTAGCCGACACGGATTTATGGGTTGGGCGGTAATCGATACCAAATGCGGGAGAGGTAACCGGCTGCGTCGGGCTGGTCAAGCTGCCCGAGCAACTTGGGGGTATCGTTGACGCAACCCCACGAATAAATGGTCGTGTGGCCGGTGACACTCATGGGGATAAAATCGGTAGTCGGGTTGGATTTGCAGAAATCCTGCATGGGCTGGGTGGGATTTTTGTCAGTATCGGCCTTCGAATCACACGGCAGGTTTGCGCCAAAATTACAGACGTAGACGGCTTTGTTCATGCAGCGCCAGATGGTGCTTTTTTGGAGAATTTGGAGCGGCTCACCGTTATTCTCCAGCCCGGCGGCTTTGAGGTAGCCCTGAATGATCATTAGAGGAACAGGATCGCCTGTATAGCGTGAATCTAGTGCATCGATCGTCCCCACCGCGGAGCAATAGGCGAACGGATCTGTGTAGGTAATCCGGGCGCCTGTGGGAGCAAGCGTGGCCGGGGCCGGAGCGGTTGCCAGGGGGGCATTGGGTGTGGCCGGCTGGCCGGTGCATGCCACCAATGCCAGCGCCAAAAGTATGGGCAGGGCATAAAGAAAACTGAAAAAGCTTTTTTTCATGATCGATCTCCTCATTCTCAGGCGGTTTGGTAGAAAGACCCTCGGAAGTTCTCCGAGGGTTTTTTGTATTAAGGGATCTTCGTTATAAAGTGGACTAGCTTGCCGTTGGTGGCATCCGTGACCCACAGGCCGCCGGAGCCATCCGAAAGAACGCCGATGGGCAATTGGAAGGCCGTACCGGCTGCGCAGCCATCCCAGACACGCGTGGCCTTGCCGGTGGAGGCGGAGAAGGAGATCACCCGGCACAATTCCGGATCCGTGACGGATACGATGCCAGTTGGATCGACCGTGATGAATGGCTTGTTATCCAGCCCGTTGCCGGACCAGCCATCCACGTCCCATGCGGCCGAGGCGGTATAAACCAGCCGGGTGGCATCCGGGGTAAAGACCTGGATACGCTGGTTCCAGGTATCGGTCACGTAAGCATTTCCCTGTGCGTCCAAGGCAATATCCACCGGTTCATCCAACTGGCCAAGCTGCGCGCCGGGGCTACCGAACTCGCCCAAATAATTCCCATTGGCATCGAAAATGACAATGCGCTTGTTGCCCGTATCGGCGACAAAGACATGCCCAAGCGAATCCACTGCCAGGCCGCGCGGGCCATAGAACTGGGTATTTCCTTCGGCCGGGCCGGTGCCCCACATCAGCAGGAATTTCCCATCGGCGGTGAACTTCTGGATGCGGTAATTCCAGGTGTCGGCCACGTACACACTGCCATCCGGTCCGACGGCCACCCCCCAGGGCTCGTTGAAGGTTCCGCCCGGAGCCGCGCCCTTGGATATGTCCGCAAAGGAACCCCACACCTGCAGAACCTTTCCGGCCTGGCTGAGGTGTTGAATACGATTATTGCCCGCATCCGCCACATACAGACTGCCATCCGGAGCCAGGGCGAGGCCGCGCGGGGACTGGAACTGGCCGGCGAGGGTTCCGAGGCCGCCCAACAAATTATCCGGGGTGACCGTCGTGGTAATCCCGGCATACGGGTCGACCGGTGCGGCGACGGTCTGGGGAACGGTGCCATACGGCCAGAGTTTGGAAGAAATATCCTTGCGGACATAGAAAGTCATCGCTTCGGATGTGCCCCAATTGGTGAGGGTATAGGTATTATTATTCGTCAATGCAGCCCAGGCGGTGTAATCCCGGTTAAACCAGATTTGCCAGACCGCGTTGCGGACGGCGGGGTCGGTGAAGAAGGGCTTGATATGCGGCCAGACATATTTCAGGTAATCGAACACATTCATCGGGCTTACTTTGGCGCTGGTGGCGCCGTTGTTAGTGAGCGCGGCCGTGCGTTCCGCCGCGATGGAATCCCACTTCAGGCTCCAGTAATCCATGGTCGTCCACCACAGGCGCATGTAATTGGATTGGAAATAATTGTCCCGCACAATGGGGGTAAGTTTTGCAGTGTTTTCAGAGCCGGCAGCGATCACCAGGGCATCCTGCAGCTGTTCGCGGGTGGGATTCTGATCAAAATCCACCTTGTTGGGGTAATGGCGCATGTACCACCAGTACGGATAGCGGACATTGTTATCATACGCCACGACCATATTCTCTCCGCCGGTGGTGCGCAGGGAGAGCTGCTCGATTTCATTAAATAATGCCTTGGGGTATGGCGTGCCGTGCGCGTACACCAGGTACTCAAAGGGATAATCGTAATTGATGTAAGCCGCCTTGAAGGCCGTCCGGGCGGTGATCAGTGCCAGGAGGCCGAAAAAGGCCAGGACCGCCACGCGTACGTAATTACGAACACCCCAGGCTGCCAGCCGGCCCCACGGCACCGACTCGATCATCCAGCCGAAGCCCCAGGCTGCCGCCAGGATCATCGGCATGGCAATGTGGATGGTCAACCAGGGCATCTTCTCGCCTGCGTACGTGAACAAGGCCAGGCTGCTGACCGACCAGAAGACCAGCAGGGAAGCCACCGGGACCGGCTGCTGCTCAGTATATCCAACTGGCAGCCCTTCGATAATCGCTGTGGAGATCCCTTCGGAAACCGGTCGAGAGAAGGGCTGGCCGGACTGCGAGCGCCACAATTTTTTAGTGGAAGCAATCAGCGCGGTTGCCACCGTACCCAGGGCTGGCAGGAATTCATAAACGGGGATCAGAAGGAAGGCATAATAGTAGAGCGGTTGACCGCCGCGTGCAACATCCTGCTGGGATGACCAGTATCCAAGCAGCCCCACCAGCCCACCCACTATGCCGGCCGGAGCGGTGAAAAACGTGCTGTAGAGTACCACAAAGGGAATAAAGAAAAGCGCGGCATGCAGCAGCCATTTGCGGCCGAACCACCACAACCCGATTGCAATGGCCACGGCACCCAATATTGCCACCGCCGCGATCACCCGTTCCACCCCGGCGGTGGTGTAATCCAGGGCAGTCTTGCCCATCAAAGTGATCGGGATGTCTCCACACAAGGGCAGAACCAGCGTTCCAAGCAGCATTAACAGATCAAGGGAACGCTCCGCTTTCAGACCGGCCCAGCCAAAGGCCAGCACCAGCAACATCCCCGACCAGACCAGTGCTGCCAGCCCTCCAGCCGCCAGCACTGCCACGGCCAGTTTGATGAAAAGGGTACCGAGCGGCTTCAGTGTAAAATACAGACCGCCGGCTGCGGCAAACAATGCAATCGCCAGGATCAGGCTCAACAGGAAGGAGGAACGCCGTCTGGCATCCGGCCACTCACGCCGTGCCATCCGATCCACGAAATAGGCCAGCAGGAAGAGGAACATCTCCCCGGCAAACATATAGGCGGTGGCTTTGTCGGTAAAGTGCAGGGCATTGGCCGCGGTGAACAGGAACAGCGCCCAGGCCTTGCCCGATTCAAGATAGCGCAGTGTGGCATAAAGCGTCAGCAAGCCCCATACGACGATATAGGCTTCGTTACGGGCATAGCGCCCATAGAAAAGCATGATGGGCGATATCAGGAACATCAAGCCGGCCAGGATGGCGCCGGTGCGGCCCAGGTAACGCCGGAAGGCCAGCATGGCCAACCCAATCGAAACGACACTTAAGACTGCCGCCGGGATGCGGGTGGTGAAATCGTTATCGCCGAAGAGAGCATAAGAGAGCGCGATCATGTGGAACTGGAGCGGGCCGTGGCTCATCGGGTCGTATTGATAACCGTTGCCCGTGTACAGGCTGTAGGACGGCACGACGTGGTTCACCTCGTCGTGGCTGACGGCGCGGTCGCCCAGGCCGGTAAAGCGCGATACAATCGCCGCCAGCAGCAGCAGAATCACAAATAGGGTTTCCAAATTCGCCGGGAACCAGCGTTTGAGGGGTATGTCAAGAATGGATTGTTTTTCGGTTGTTGGCATCATTCCGGCAATTGTACCAAAAATGGGTCAGGAGAGAGAGCAGAGAACCGGGAGAATAGGGCCGAGAACAAAAGTGGAGGATGAAAGATTTACCCACTCTGCCATCTGGCATAGACCGCCTGGGAAAGCAGGCGCCCGGCGCTCTTTTCCTGGGTGACCAGTTCGCCGCACTCCAGGCTGCCCCCAAAGCCCTGCATCATTTCCGCCAGCGCGGCATGGGCGTGGATGGCAGGCAATTTGACCGCATACACAGTCAATATTACGAACAAGGGGGCTACATTTAATATCTTTCTGCATGCCCTCAGAATCTCTGGTAAAGACTGGTAGACCTCCCAGACTTCCCCCTTCGGCCCGCGCCCAAACTTGGGCGGATCGAGCAGGATGCCATCGTACTTCACGCCGCGCCGGACCTCGCGCTCGACGAATTTCAGCGCGTCGTCCACGATCCAGCGGACAGGTTTTTCCCCCAGCCCGGAGAGCAGTTGGTTCTCACGCGCCCAGGTGACAGACTTTTTGGAGGCATCCACGTGGGTGACCCTGGCTCCGGCTGCCGCAGCTGCCAGGGAGGCCAGACCGGTATAACCGAACAAATTAAGCACATTCGCCTGCATATTTTTGTTTCTTGTTTTTTGATTTATCTTCTCCGCCATCCAGTCCCAATGGCCTGCGCATTCCGGGAAAACGCCCAGATGCCGGCCAGGGGTGGTCATGGCAGTGAAGCGAAGTTCTGTCACGCCTGCCGCTCCCCCGAGCGGGGCAGGGAAAAAGGTGAGGGGATAATGCATCTCCCATTTCGTCTCCCCCGGTTTTTTCCAGACCCAATGTCCGCCGCTCTCTTCGCCGCTAGGTTCGAAAAAAGCATGGGCGGCCTGCCATTTTTCGGCAGGCAAAGCCGGCTTCCACAATGCCTGCACTTCCGGTCGGGCAAAGGTGTAGGGGCCAAAGCGTTCCAGTTTCTGACCGTCACCGCTGTCGAGTAATTCGTAGTCGATCCAACGGGGGGAAGTGAGCAGTGAAATTTTAGGGGTCATGCCTATATCCTGGGAGAAATGAGCCCCCAATACCTTGAAATAAATTGGAATGATAGCTACGCGATATGGTCAAAAATACTACTTGCGTCGCAAGAGTGAATCGTGCTAAAATAAGCGTGTCCGTGGGATGAAGTGGGACGAAGTGGGATGCCGTTAGTCTCCGGCATTCAGGTTAGTGGAGAGAAAAAGGACAAATGTTTCTTAATCAATACCATCACTCCTTCGATGATAAAAGCCGCCTGACAATCCCGGCTAGATTTCGGGACCAGACTGCCCAGGGGATAACCGTTGTCCCGGGCCTGGATCGCGACCTGATGGTACTGCCTCCAGCGGCATTCCAGATCCTTTACGACCGGCTGATGGAATTGAATCTGACCGATCCGGACTCCCGACTGCTGCGCGAAATCATTCTGGGCAACGCCCTGCAGGTGACGCCGGATGGCGCCGGTCGTATCCTGCTCAGCCCAAACCTGCGCGATTATGCCGGGTTGAAATCCGAGGTTGTTTTCGTTGGGGTGGGCGAAACCTTCGAAATCTGGTCGGCAGAACTCTGGCAGAAAAAGCAGGATGAAATCAACGCAGATGTAAATGCCAAGCGCTTTTCATTGCTCGATCTGAGAACCCGCTAAGATGGTACTGCCGCACCAACCTGTACTTTACCAAGAGATTATACACGCTTTACGCCCGAACAGGACAGGGTTCTATGTGGATGGGACACTCGGGGCAGGTGGTCACGCGGCCGGTTTGCTAGCTGGCAGCGAGCCTGGCGGCAAGCTGCTCGGACTGGATATGGACCCACAGGCGCTCGAATTAGCCCGCCAGAACCTCGCTCCCTTCGGGGAGCGCGCCTTCTTAAAAAGGGCCTCCTACACCAGCCTGCCCAGCCAACTGGCCGCTCTCGGCTGGAATAAAGTGGACGGCATCCTGCTTGACCTGGGCGCCTCCTCGATGCAGTTCGATACGCCGGAACGGGGTTTCTCCTTCCTGGCCGATGGGCCCCTGGACATGCGCTTCGACCCGTCCAACCCGCTGACCGCCGCTGAAATTGTCAACACCTGGCCGGAGGACGAATTGGTGGATGTGCTTTTCCGTTACGGCGAGGAACGCGCTTCCCGGCGCATCGCCCATGCCATCCAGCGGGCCCGGCCGATCAGCGGCACCCGGCAACTGGCGGATGTAATCGAGAAAGCCACCGGCCGCCACGGTCCCCACCACCCTGCCACGCAGACCTTCCAGGCCCTGCGGATCGCAGTCAACGGCGAATTGGAATCGTTGGAGAAAACCCTGCCACTGGCAATGCAATCCCTGGCTGCGGGTGGCAGACTGGCGGTCATCAGCTTCCATTCGCTGGAGGACCGACTGGTTAAAGAGTTCTTCCGTCTGGAAAGCAGGGACTGCATCTGCCCTCCCCGGCAACCGGTGTGCACGTGCGGACATAAAGCGAGTATCTTGGAAATTACCCGGCGGCCCATTACGCCGACCGAAGAGGAAATAAATCAGAATTCGCGGGCCCGCAGCGCCAAGCTGAGGGTGGCGGAGAAATTACAAGAAACATAAGCCAATGGGTGTTGGCTCGCAAGTACCTGCGGACCCCTGAAGGTTGTCCAAAACAGGCTTGTGCAGGCAGAACGGAAGTGCAGTAGCTCGTCCGACTATCGGTTAGCAATGGACTAAACATGGAAAATGTCACGCAAATCGTCCAACATGTTCGTCAGGCCCATTGGCGGGTGCAACGCCAGTGGATCGGCCTTTTTCTGCTTGGGCTGGTAGCAGTGTCCATGGTGGCGGGCATATACCTGAATATCACCGTCCGCGCCACCCTGGCAGGGCGCGAAATCCAATTACTCCAGAACCAGCTGATAGATGACCAGCGTTCGAATTCCGATCAGGAAACACTCCTGGCCGGGCTGACCTCGGTAGCCTCGATGCAACAAAGGGCGGAAGCCAAGGGCTTCAAGCCCGTCGACCCTGGAACCATCACTTATGTGGTTGTTCCCGGTTATGTACCGCAGACATCCGTGGATATGTCCCAACCGGAGGCTGATAACCAGGGCCAGTCGCAGGCGCCTGTGCTGCTGCCCGCCTACACCGAATCGCTGTTCGATTGGATCACTCGTACACTTGTCGCTTCCGCCTCCACCGGAGGCCAACAATGAGAAAATTCTCCTATTGGCGTTACCTGACCGTAGCCATTACGCTGGGTTTGATCGGCGCTTCCATTTTGGTACAAATTGTCCGTATCCAGAACAGTCCGGAGGTTGCCGGGGTCATCGGGCAGGGCGCATATATCTGGAAAACTTTCTATCCGGCGCGCGGCGAAATTTACGACAGGAATGGCAACCTGCTGGCCGGGAACAAGACCGTCTATGAGATTGGCGTGGACCTGACCGCCTTGCCAAATGCCAAAGATGCCTCTTTAAAAATGGAGAATGATATCGCATTGGCCGCCCAGTCGGCGCTGGGCATGGACCCCGCCGATGCCCTGTCAAGAATGACGACCGCCCCCGCAGGCGCCCAGTACATCACCCTCGAAGATTACGTTGCTCCCGACCAGGCCGACCAATTGATGACATTGCAGAAAAATGACCAGGCCAATCCGAGCGGTCCCAACCTGGATGCCGTGCATTTCACAGCACACCTGATGCGCAGCTACCCCGAAAACGACCTGGCTTCCACCATAATCGGCTATGTGACGCGGGACAACCACGGCTACATGGGGGTGGAAGAGAAATATGACAACATCCTGGCTGGCATACCGGTAACCAAGCTCGTCCCGGCTGACCCACGCCAGGCAGTGGACTACCCCCAGATAGAGCCCGGCCAGACCCTCATCCTGACGATCGACCGGGAAATCCAAGCCTCGGTGGAAAAAATCCTAGATGACGCTCTGGTAAGCACAGGCGCCGCATCCGGAACCATCATTGTCATGGATCCCAAAACCGGTGAAATTCTGGCCATGTCTTCCACCCCGCGCATGAACCTGAACGATTACACCCAGGTGAGCCAGATCTTCCCGGGCGAAACACCATTTAACCGGGCCATCAGCGAAGCATACGAACCCGGTTCCGTGGCCAAAATCTTTACCATGGCCTCCGCCCTGGATAACGGCACGATCAAGCCCGGTACCATTTTTCTTGATACCGGTACAATTGTTGTCGGGGGTGTTCCCATCCACGACTGGGACAACGGTGCCTGGGGTTACCAGGATATGACCGGCTGCCTGGCAAACTCTCTGAATGTCTGCCTGGCCTGGGTCTCCACCAAGATGGGTAATAACGCCTTCTATTCATATATGCAGCGGTTCGGCCTCGGCCAACTAACCGGCATTGACCTGGCTGGCGAGGTCCCCGGGCGACAGAAACTCCCTGGCGATGGCGATTGGACGCCGGTCGACCTGGGCACGAACGCCTTCGGCCAGGGTGTGGCCATCACCCCCATCCAGATGGTCATGGCAGCCTCTGCACTGGCCAATAACGGGCAAATGGTCTACCCACACGTGCTTTTGGCCGAGGTACGTGATGGCCACCAGAGTGACATGGCAACGCACATCGTTGGCAATCCCATCTCTGCCGATACCGCCCACATCATCACCAACATGCTGCACGACTCATTGCTAAAAGAATGCTCCACAGCGCTTCTCGGCGGCTATTCCATCGCCGGAAAAACCGGCACGGCCCAGATCCCCACCAGCACCGGATACGACCCTGTTAACATCAATGCCTCGTTCATTGGTTGGGGTCCAATAGATAATCCCCGTTTCCTCGTGTATGTGTGGCTGGAGAAACCGCAGAGCAACAAGGCCGCCTCTGTGGTAGCCGCCCCAATTTTCAAACAGGTCATCGAGAAACTGGTGGTTTTAATGGGCATACCGCCCGATGTGGCAGTAGCCCAAACTACCGGACAATGAGGTTTGATGCTTACGCTGGCAGATGTAACTGAGGCCCTGACGAACATCCGCCCCGCCCAGGCGAGCACAGTAATCACCGAGGCGGCGGTGGATTCGCGTCTGGCCATCCCCGGCGGACTTTTCGTGGCGCTGCCCGGTGAACACCTGGACGGCCATGACTTCGTCGCGGATGCTTTCCAGCGCGGGGCCTCATTTGCTTTAATCCAGCACAAAATCAACGGAGATTACCAGACAGTCAGCCTGCAGACCGGCCAGGAAATTTCCTTCCCGCCCGACATGAATGCGCCCATCTGTCTGCTGGTCGAAAACACGCTCTCTGCATTGCAGCAAATTGCCCGCTTCTGGAGGCGTAAACTGGATTTGAGTGTGGTGGGTATCACTGGCAGCGTCGGCAAGTCCACCACCAAAGAAGTTGTCTACGAAGTGCTCAGCCAGCGCTACCGGACATTGAAAAGCCCCGGTAACATGAATAACGAAATCGGCCTGCCACTGACCATCCTGAAACTCAGTGCCGGCTACGAGCGGGCCGTTTTGGAAATGGGTTTTTACGTTCCGGGTGAAATTGCCCTGTTATGCGAGATTGCCCTGCCAAAAATTGGCGTGGTCACCAATATCGGAACCGTCCATGCGGAACGGGCGGGGTCCCAGAAAGCCATCTTCCGGGGCAAATCTGAATTGGTTCAGGCCCTGCCCGGCGACGGTGTTGCCATCCTCAACCTGGATGACCCATGGGTTTCCAAAATGGCCGAACTGACCAAGGCGCGCGTCTTCTTCTACGGGCTCGATCCGGAGGCTGACCTGTGGGCCGACAATGTGGAAGGTCTGGGATTGGAAGGCATCCGCTTCCAGTTGCACTTCCGGCATGAAACCCTGCATGTTCACATCCCGATGATCGGACAACATTCCGTCCATACGGCTTTACGCGCCGCGGCGGTTGGTCTGGCTGACAACCTGACCTGGCAGGAGATCATCGACGGCCTGCGCCAGGGACACACGCAGCTGCGCCTGACCGCTGTCCGGAGCGAAAGTGGTGCGCTGATGCTCGATGACACCTACAATGCCTCCCCGGAATCCATGCTGGCAGCGCTCAACCTGCTGGCCGAATTGGATGGCCACAAAGTGGCCGTGCTGGGCGATATGCTAGAACTCGGCCAGTACGAAAAGCAGGGGCATGAGATCGTGGGTGTGCGGGCCGCCGAAGTGGCCGATGCACTGGTCACGATCGGAACACTCGGACACCAGATCGCAACTGCGGCTCGCTGGGCAGGCATGCTGGCCGGGAAAATCATGGAATTTGAGAACACCGACGAAGCCATCTCGTATTTGCAGAAGTCCCTGACCGAGAAAGACGTGGTTCTGGTCAAAGGCTCGCATGGCATCCACATGGACCGCATCGTCAACGCCCTGGAGGTCCCTTCATGAACGACACCGCTCTTGCCATGAGCCTGGCCGGATTGGTTTTCATGATGACCGTCATCTGGGGCGGACCGTTGCTGCGCATCCTGCGTCATTTCAAGGTTGGCAAGCAGATCCGTGTGGATGAACCCGACAAGCATTTCGTCAAGATGGGTACGCCCACCATGGGCGGTGTGATGATCATCATCCCGGTCGTTCTGATTACCGTGCTGTTGAATGCTGCCAGCCTGATCGGAATGCGGATCCTGGGGCAGTCGGTACTGGTGCCATTGCTTGCCATGGTCAGCTTCGCCGTGCTGGGTGCAATTGATGATTGGCAAGGCGTCAAAGGCAAACGCATCGGTGAAGGGATGCGCATCCGCACCAAATTCGCCGTGCAGATCTTACTTGGGCTTGGATTTGCAGTGGTGTTGAAATACATGCTTAAAGTACCAGAAATGTATCTGCCGGGAATAAACTTCCAGATCAAATTGGGCTGGTTGTACATCCCGGTTGCGGCCTTCGTGATCGTTGCCATGTCGAACGCAGTCAACTTCACGGATGGGCTGGATGGACTGGCCGGACTGATCTCTGCCACCATCTTCGCAGCCTATGGCGGGATCGCCTTGATTCAGGGACAGGTTTTTGTCGGCCGGTTTTGTTTTACCATGGTAGGAGCGCTGTTTGGCTTCCTTTGGTTCAACGTTCACCCCGCCGAACTTTTCATGGGCGATACCGGCAGCCTTTCGCTGGGCGCGACGATCGGAGTGATTGCCCTGATGACCGGGCAGTGGGCTCTGCTACCGGTCATCGCGGTGATCCCGGTCAGTGAAGCATTGAGTGACATTATCCAGATCGCTTATTTCAGAATGACCCATGGGCGGCGCTTCTTCAAAATGGCGCCCATCCACCTGCATTTCGAACTGCTTGGCTGGTCAGAGATGCAAATCGTGCAGCGTTTCTGGCTGATCGGCCTGATTGCAGGCATGCTCGGTATTGGACTGATATTAGTGTAACCATGGCACAAAAAACGGATTGGAACGGCAAACGTGTTGTCATTCTGGGAGGCGCCCGCCAGGGACAGGCAGCGGCGCGCTGGTTGGCGCGTCATGGCGCCATCGTGACCGTGAACGACCGCCGCAGCGCCGAGGAAATGGCTGCGGCCCGCTCCGCCCTGGCCGACATTCCCGTAAATTGGGTACTGGGCAGCCATCCGGTTGAGTTGCTCGATAAGACCGATATTCTGTGCATCTCCGGTGGCATCCCGCTGGACAACCCTTTGGTGGCCGGTGCTGTGGAACATGGCATTCCGTTGACCAACGATACGCAAATCTTTATGGAAGTGGCCCCCTGCCGGACGGTTGGCATCACGGGTTCCGCCGGGAAGACCACCACCACCACACTGGTCGGGCAGATGGCAAAAAAAGCCGATAGCGATAAAACCTTTGTGGGCGGCAATATCGGCGATCCCTTGCTTAATTACGTGGACGGGATGGCACCCGATGCCCTGGCAATTCTGGAAATATCCAGCTTTCAACTCGAACAGATGACCGTTTCACCGGATGTGGCGGCCATTCTGAACATCACGCCCAACCACCTCGACCGGCATGGCACGATGGAAGTCTATAACGCCGTCAAGCGTCGCATCCTGGAATTCCAGCAGGCAGATAGCACTGCGATACTGAACCGCGATGATAACGGTTCGTGGAACCTGCGCCGGAATGTGAACGGCCGGCTGGTCTCCTTCGGTGCCAGTTCGTTCTCCGGTAAACAGGATGGCACTTTCCTGGCAGATGACACCCTGCACTTACGCCGGGGCGGAGAGGAAATTCCCCTTCTGCGGCGCGACCAGATTCAATTGCGCGGTGCGCATAATTTGATGAACATTTTGGCAGCCTTCGCCATCGGTTACGCGGCCGGTCTCCCATTGGATGCCATGATTTCCGCGGCAGAAGAGTTTCGCGGCGTGGCCCACCGGCTGGAATATGTGCGTGAGTGGCACGGCGCGCAATGGTACAACGACTCCATCGCCACTGCGCCCGAACGGACGATGGCAGCCATTAACTCCTTTAGCGAACCAATTGTGCTGCTGTTGGGCGGGCGTGACAAGAACCTGCCTTGGGAAGACCTGGCGGACTTGGTGCGCCAGCGCGTGGACCATGTGGTGATCTTCGGCGAAGCGGCGGAGAAAATTGCCGCAACCCTGGATCGAGCTGTGGGACCGCTGCCCCTGACTGTGAGCCGCTGCAAAGACCTGCAGGAAGCAGTCCGGGCAGCCGCGAAAATGGCCACTCCTGGCAGTATCGTTCTGCTTTCACCAGGCGGCACCAGTTTTGATCAATTTTATGATTTCGAAGAACGTGGAAAGGCCTTTCGAAAATGGGTATCGGAACTTTCGTAAACCAACCTGCCCGGCCAATCACCGCACCGCAGCGTCGCAAGCGAACTTCCACGGGTGATCTGATCCTGATCGCCACCGTGATTGCATTGTGCATTTTCGGCCTGTTGATGCTGTATTCAGCCAGTACGGATTTTTCATACTTGAATTACGGCTCGCAAACTTTCATGTTCAACAAGCAGTTGATCTTCCTGGCTTGTGGAATCCTGATTGCCTTCGCGGCCTCGCGGGTGGATTACCACCTTTATCGCCGTTTTGCCCTGCCGCTCATGGTGGTGGCCGTTATCCTTCTGGTTGCCGTGCTCCTGACCAGGGACGTGCGCAATGGCGCCATCCGGACCTTCTTCGGCGGGTCGGTCCAGCCGTCGGAACTGGCAAAACTGGTCATGATACTTTACCTGTCAGTCTGGCTTTACAGCAAGCAGGAATACCTGCATGACATGCAGTTGGGTCTGGTACCGCTGGGTATCATCCTGGGTGGCATCGCAGGCTTGGTTTATCTGGAACCTGATCTGAGCGCGACCATCACCATCTTCCTGCTGGGCGGGCTGCTTTTCTTCCTGGCCGGCGGAGAATTACGCCAGATCATCCTGTTCTGCCTAGTAGCTCTGGTGGCCGGGTGGCTGGTGGTGCAAATCAGTTCCACTGGCCGCGCCCGCATGGCCTCCTACCTGGCCGGTCTCAAGGACCCGCTCAAGTCGAGCAGTCACGTCCTGTGGTCGTTGGAAGCAGTCTACCGGGGCAAATTGTTCGGGGTGGGCATCGGGAATGCCACCACCAAGTTGATTGGCCTGCCCTTCTCTGCCACGGACAGCATTTTCGCTGTGATCGTGGAAGAACTGGGCTTGTTCGGAGCGTTGTGCCTGATCGGCCTGTACGGCATTCTACTCTGGCGCGGCCTGGTAATCGCCTCCAGGGCGCCTGACCTGCTGGGTTCGGTCATCGCAGCTGGATTAACCTTCTGGATCATTATAGAAGCACTCATCAACATGACCATGATCATCGGTCTTATTCCTGTGGCAGGCAATGCCCTGCCATTTGTCAGCGCCGGCGGCTCGAACCTGATATCAACCCTGACAGCCATCGGTATCCTTTTAAGCATATCGCGCCAGTCCGGGCAAAAGGTGCCGGCTGTAAGCAAAGAACGGAGGTCGTATAGTGCGACTGTTGATCTGCGCCGGCGGGACCGGCGGCGGAGTGTATCCCGCCCTGGCCGTGCTGCAAGCCATCAAGGTTAATGCCGAAGTGCTCTGGATAGGTGGAGAAGGCGGAATGGAAACCCAACTCGTTGAGAGAAACGCCATTCCTTTCAGGACCATCCCGGCAGCCGGAGTACATGGCATTGGTCTGCGAGCCCTACCAGGCAACCTGTGGCAGGTGGGCCGCGGCATTTTGGCTTCTCGGAGCATTCTGCACGAGTTCAAACCGGATGTGCTTTTCTTTACCGGCGGATACGTGGCAGTGCCCATGGCTCTGGCCGGGTGGAAAGTACCCGGCCTGCTGTATGTCCCGGATATCGAACCCGGGCTGGCATTGAACACCCTGGCCCGCTTTGCAGAAAAAATTGCCGTCACCGCAGAAGACTCACTTTCCTATTTTAAACACCCGGAACGAATTACAGTGACCGGTTACCCGGTGCGATCAGAGCTGGCCGGATGGAC
>JBEKEB010000008.1:0-39327 GCA_050014055.1 Anaerolineales bacterium
GTAGGGTTTGTATTTGGCCATCGGTTTCTCCACACTTTATGCTTACCAGGAGTATACCGAACCTTATCCTTTTACGCGAATCCTCTATATACTTTTTCGACAGTTTCAACGGATTGGCTCAGTGGCTGCAGCGGGGGCGGGCGAGAAAAAACTACCCATAAAGCTCACCTTGAGATAACTATACAACATCTCAAAACCAAAGTCAACAAATTTCCTTCGGTACATGCCTGGGTAGGGTTGGGCAGGGCTTATTTCATTCCCCGCATTTTTTCAAAAAATGCCTTTTTTCGCTAAAAACAACCATCTTCCAGTTATTGTTTGCCCCGATTCCCGCGAAACAATTACACCATATATGGCATAAAACCACTATAAAGGCGATTTATTACCACCCCTGTGCACGTTTTCCATCATTTTAAGGATTGTCCCTGGTTGTTTTGAAATGACGATCGCGCGCACCCCGTAAAATCGGCTTACTCGCCCCCGGAGGCTGTCTTAAATGTAGGGCAGGATTGCATCCTGCCATCGCATATGGCATAAAACAAGCTAGGAGACCACCAGATGTACTGGTCTCCTAATATTTTACTGGCTTTTGGGATAACCCCTGGACCTTACGCCCCCTCCCCTGGCCACCCTCTCTACCCCGGCACCAGCTTCCGCTCGGGCGGGCAGGCCTCCAATTGTCCCGCAGTGCTCTCCTGCGGGAGCCTGCATCGTCCACACCGGCGCACGCTGCACCGATGCCCCCTTTACAGCATGTTCATTCTCGGTCTGTATTGGAGCGCTTCTGCTCGGGCGAGCAGGCCTCATGCCTGCATCGCCCACACCGGCGCAAGCCGCGCCGGTGCCCCCTTTACGGCATGTTCATTCTCGGTCGGTATTGCAGCGCTTCCGCTAAATGACTCGGCCCGATATTCTCACTCCCCGCCAGATCAGCGATGGTGCGTGCCAGCTTCAGCACCCGGTGATAAGCGCGTGCCGACAATTGCAACTGGTTCATGGCGGATTGCATCAATGCCTGCCCCGTTTCATCCAAAACGCAGAACTTGCGCACCTCGGCCGGGCGCATGTCCGCGTTACATGTAGGGGCGGACGGCGTCCGCCCTTGTTGTCCTCCCGCACCATTATGCGAAAACCGCGCCCGTTGCCTCTCACGCGCCGCTTCCACCCGTGCGCGCACCGTGGCGGAGGATTCCCCCAAGCGGGATTCCGATAGCTTCTCATACTCGACCCGCGGCACCTCCACGTGGATGTCGATGCGGTCCAGCAGCGGGCCTGAGATGCGCTTCTGGTACTTGCTCACCACCATGTTCGAGCAGGTGCAGGGTTTAACCGGGTCGCCGTAATACCCGCATGGACATGGGTTCATTGCCCCCACCAGTTGGAAGTTGGCCGGGAAGGTCAGCGAGCCCTGCGCCCGGCTGATGGTGACCACTTTGTCTTCGAGCGGCTGGCGCAGCACTTCCAGCACGCGCATCCCGAACTCCGGCAGTTCGTCCAGGAACAGCACGCTATGGTGGGCCAGCGAGATCTCCCCCGGATGCGGCCAATTCCCGCCGCCCACCAACCCGGCGTGGCTGATGGTATGGTGGGGCGAGCGGAACGGCCTGTTTCGCAGCAAGGGTGTTTCGGGCGGTAATTGATCCGCCACCGAATAGATACGGGTCACATCCAGTGACTCGTCAAAGGACATTTTGGGCAGGATACCCGGCAGGGCGCGCGCCAGCAGGGTCTTGCCGGCGCCGGGCGGCCCCATCATTAGGACATTATGCCCGCCGGATGCGGCCACTTCGAGCGCCCGCTTGACATGTTCCTGGCCTTTGACTTCGCCGAAATCCGTCGGCGGGAAAAGCGGGGCATCCTCCACTGGGATCCGGACATACGGCGGGATGGGTTTGCGCCCGGCCAGGTGGTTGTACAACGCCGCCAGGGAATCAACCGGGATGACTTCCAGGTCGGGGATCAGTGCGGCTTCGGCCGCGTCGGCTTCCGGTACCACGATGCGTTTGAAACCGGCCTGGCGGGCGGTGGCGGCCATCGGCAGCACCCCGTGTGCGTGCCGGACAGCCCCGTCCAGCGAGAGTTCACCCACCACCAGCATTCCTTCAGCCGCGCCGGGCGGTAACATGCCGGTGTAGAGCAGCACGCCCAGGGCAATTGGCAGGTCGTAAGCCGGCCCTTCCTTTCTGACGGAGGCCGGCGCCAGGTTGACCACCAGGCGTTTGCGCGGGTAAGGCACCCTGGCGTTGCGCACAGCCGCCTGGACGCGTTCGCGGCTTTCCTGGATCGCAGCATCCGGCAGGCCGACGATGGTCATGCCCGGAAAGCCGGCGGTGTAATCCACTTCCACTTCGACCACCACCCCATCCAGACCGATGACAGCACAGGAATAGACACGCGCAAGCATGGGGTAAGTATAGATAAGAATGAGGGGAAAGTCAACTAATGAAAATCCGCCATTCTGCGTTATCAACATAGAATTGGCGGATGTGGAATAAAATCTAGGATGAAGAGTTCTGATAAACGATCGCCCTTAGGGGAATATTGGCGAAGAAGGGATCGAGAAGTACCCGGTTTTTAGAACTTGGGCTATTCATCCGAAGTTACTAAAATTGCCCCGGCTTTCTCAGGGTCGAAACCAGCCGGCCAAATTGTATTCTTGGTATATTTCGCCCCCTTGAAGTCAGGTTCGCTCGTGTATGCCAACATGCCTAGGTTTGCCTCTCCCATGTTAGCCTCGCTTAGGTTAGCCTCTTTCAAGTCGGCTCCAGTCAGGTTGGCATAATTCAGATCAGCATGGTTCAGGTCAGCTCTTAGCAGATTAGCCCCGCCTAGGTCAGCTCTCCTGAGATTGGCTCCCCGCAGATGAGCCTCGATCAGTTTAGCAGCTCCCAACAAAGCCTCACGCAGGTCAGCTTCGTTCAAGTTAGCAGCGTTCAGGGTAGCACCCTCCAGGGTAGCCCATCGCAAATCAGTCCCGCTTAGGTTAGCGTTGTACAGATTAGCCCTTTTCAGGGAAGCCCCGATCAGGTTGGCCTCTTCCAGGTCTGCCCCAACCAACCATAACGGACCTGGTCGGTTAATCAAGTCGTATAGTTCTTTATGCGTAAATTCCATTTCTTGGCACCTCCAATGCCTTTATCGAGCTTATAAGGTATCTTATCTCTTATCCCTGATTTAGGTCAATAGTAAATGGGATTGAGAAGTACCCGGTCAGTCGTCCAAGTCGTAAAGACATTATACGCACCGGAGGCGGCCATTTCGAGGGCCCGCTTGACATGTTCCGGGTCCTTGACCTCGTCGAAATCCGTCGAAGGAATGCGAAATACCGGACGTTCTTTCTTGAACGATTCAATGATTATTTAATTACATTTAGAATAAGTTAATGAGGCAGGATTGAAGCGAGCTGTACTGCGTATTCATTCATAAGCATACGCACAGACCCCAGGGTGGCGTTTCGGGTAACTGCCACAACCCAGTAATAGGAGCCGTCACCGATGAATCGGGCAATGATATAGGCCTTCTCAGAGGTGGTCAGGTTATCCTCCACTTTGCCCATTCCAACTTTACTGCACACCCTGGCAGCCAATTCCATTACCTTGGAAAAGCGTGCCGAGGCATCCAATGTATTGAAATTTGGATCAATCGAACTGCCAGAGATGGAGAGGCCGTCCTCCATCCCCACCACATCCGTGCTGATGAAGTCAGCGCCCAATTCGCTGCCGAATTTTAGGATGAGTTGATCAAGTTTATTCATTGAATTATCCTTATTGGCTGTAGATTTAGGATTCGGTATTTATGCAATTCTGAACTTCGCTCCAGGAGCGGACGACTTTTCCTTCCAGAAAGGTGTGAGATTAAAGAGTCATTGCCTTTGAAAAGCGTTCGGAATATATTTTGGTGATTAGGCGCATGTTTCCCAGATTGCCAGTCTTACGGTTTACGGTCAAAATCAGAAAATACTGTTTATCAGGCAGAAGACGCATTAGCAGATAAGCATTTTCAGTTGTGGTCAAGTTGTCCTCAACAATTCCTGCTCCCAGTTTTTCCACCGAAGCATTCACTAACTTGAGTAATGTGGTCATCTGGGCACCGAATGCCTCCTGATCCTCAGCACTGTTGCTGATATCCGAGGCAAGAATGAGTCCATCCACGCCTACCAGGGAGGCGGAAATATAGCCCGTGACCTCACCACTCATTTCCTTCAACATATCATTAAGATTTACCATTGTATGTGCCTCCTCGTGGTCGTTTTGTTTGGAAGGGATCAAACTGGCTGCATGTTCAGCTTCGTCAAGGCGTCGGGCCCCTTCCATCAACAATCCTGGCCAACTGCGGGTTATGGATGTTCTCGGGGGTTTTATGCCTGTTTCCAGATCAAAAGTGCCTTCTTCCCATTTAAGAATCTCATAGATCACATCCTCTCCCATCTGGTTGCCAAGTATGGCATGCGAGATATTTCCTTCCTCAAAGTAGAGGATGGCTTGCCGACCGGAATGTTCAATCTTGAGTTGTGCCGTTTTACGATCCTGACAATTATGCTGGATCAAATCGGCGATTGCCATATCGAGTAAATTTCCCTGCATTCCCATAAAGCCTACTCCCAGAAGGTTTTCCAGATATGCCGAATTTCTCTTAAAGCGTGATTCGTTGCGCGACGGTAACTATGAGCTCGATAAGGAACGATGACTGCCAGAATCAAACCATATTGATTGACATGAAATGGACGGCACACCAGATGCTGTCCATTGATATCATAAAATGAGATTTCCTCCGTTTCTGCCATCCCGAGTTGGTTGCTTACTTGAACAGCTGCCTTTTGGATAAAAGCTACAACTGCAGATTGGCGCTCTGGATCCATCCCATTTGTGGCCGCCCAGGCAATTGCCAGCCCTTGAAAATCGGTTAATACAGATATTGGGAACTTGCCCTCAGCATTGATCTGGGTTAACAAGCTATTCAATTGGGTTGAACCGGATATATGATCCATTTTCTCACCTTATGCGTATGCGGTTTCGTGTTGCACCTTGGTAATGACACTGCGTGTAATTGCTTTTAGCGTATCTAATACTCCTTCCCCGTTCACGGCAATGGCGGGGAAGCCCAAAAGGTCCTGACCATGCAATAAGTATTTGATCTCGACCAGCGCCATGGCCCCGAGCGTGTCCTGTTTATTACATTGCAACACAATCGGGGTATGGTCCAGGGATAAGTTATTGGATCTCAAATGAGATTTCATATCGTGCCAGGCAATAATATTATCATTCGCACGCAGCGGAGTTGAATCGGCCACAAACACCACACCATCCGCTCCACGCAAGACCAGCTTGCGGATCTCCTCATAACGGACTTGTCCCGGAACCGTGTAGAGGTGAATTTTTGGAGTCAGGCCGCTGATCTTGCCCAATTCAAGTTGCAGAAAATCAAAGAATAAAGTGCGATCCTCGTACGTTTTCAAGGAAACCAGATCGCTGCGGTGGGAAGCATCGACGCGCCTGTGGATTTGCTCCAGGTTGGTGGTCTTTCCACTCGAAGCAGGACCATAATATACTATTTTTAAATTTAGTTCACGCAGTTGCCAATTTATATACATGCCCTACTCATGCCAAATTGAATCCAGGCCATCACCGATCAAAGTATCAAGCTTCTCATCGCTCAGTTGCAAATCTATTTTTTCCACCTCCCCTGGAGGTATGGATGTCACTTCCGCTAATTTGCGGCTGGCTTCCAGGATGATCAGGCGCGCCCACCCCATTGGCACTTCTTTATGTATCCTCATAAATAGAACCATGCGATCACCCGCTTCGGAAATGAAAGAGGTGGTTTCTGGGCCCTCTCTAAATATTAATTGAGCATGTTGATATTGGTCTGTCAGACGAGCGATCTCCTGGCTGGCCGCCAGATCACCTGCGACCAATGCCCCCAGCGCAACCAGGCCGGTTTTGCCTGTTTCGCCCTGGACAGATATGATTTGCCCGCTCAGTTCTGCCAACAGAATGAATTGGGCCGGGCATTTTTCCAGCAAGTCACCTAGAATCCGGTTTATTATCTTATCTTGAGAGGAGGAGAGACTTAGCCCCCTGGGCAGCTCAACCGAGGCCATTGAAATGGGTTTTTTCATGGCTTTTCATTTTCCTCGAATGGTGTGGAAAAATTGTCATCACCCGGGTGTTGCTTAATTATGCCTGCTTGTTTTGCATCATCCAAACTTAATAAAGTCGGTTTTCCTGCACTGGGCATTTTGGCCCGATTTTCCGGGGTGGTGGATGAGGCAGGTTCTTTTTTGTTGTTGTCAGATGCCTTGCCCTCATGAAACAATTCATCAAATTCCCCATTAATAACTTGGTCAAGATCCTCGCCGAGCATATTACCCGGGCTTGTATATTTGGCATTATTCAGCACTTCCAGAAGGGATGTTGCGGCAAGGTGAGCATAGTACCAAACCAGGCCGAGACGGCTGCTGGAAGGTCCTCGGTCAATGATAACAAGGAGTAAAAACTGAGATCCGATATTGATAGCATACAGGTTATCAGATTTACCTTCACAGTAAGCCAGATTGATTACCGTCTCATTGTTTCCTATCGTTCTACCCGCCTCAGCCAGGGTGGCAATACTGCCGCTAAGAAGAGATGCTATTCGTGAAATGGGGAGTTTCTCGTAAAGTCCTGAACGGGTAATCGTACGTCCTTCGCCATCGGTAAGAAAAACGCAGCGTGCGCTGACATCACTTTCCAATTGATGTAGAATTTGATTTAATTTGCTAAAATCATCTTCGCCAAGGGAGAGTACCCCATCTGGATTTAAATCGCTTGTTCCAACGGACTCTTTGACAATTTGGAGAAAGGACTCCATCTTCAGTGGTTTGGTCAGATAGCGAAAAGCATTCAGGCGTGCTGCTTCTGCCTCCACATTGGAATTGGGGTAGGCTGTTATTAAGATGACTGGAGTATCAGGCTGCACCGATTGTATCTGTTCCAGTAATTGCAGACCGTTCATGACTGGCATTTTATAGTCTGTGACAACCAGGTCGAAACGGCGCTGCTTGATCTTCTCGAGAGCGGCTTGACCATCTGTTACGGTGACAACATGATATTCCTGGCCAAGTTTATTCAGGCTGCCTATCATGACAGCCAATACACTCTCTTCATCGTCGACGAGTAAGATCCATTTTTCAGTCATAGGATTAATGTTAAGGGATTCTATTATACATTAAATCTTGATTAGAAAAGAGTCATAAATCTTTACAATAAAGTAATTTATTCAACAATCAACAAAATTCTCCTGTTGAAAAGTTGTATATATTACTGAATAGTATACCTAAAATCACGAGCCCTTGGCTTCGCCATACTTTGTTTGCGGAAAAAGCAGTCCATCTTCCACGATATACAGAGGTTGAATTCCTATTTGGAAAAAAAATAGATGGTCGCGTCCGTGGTTTGCCGGTACATCACCAGGCCTTTGATCAGCAAATCCAGGCGCCCGGCGGAGTCCTTCCCATATTTCTGGATGAACTGCGGAGAGAGGTCGTTGAAATCCACTAGTGCCGCGCCATTCTGGCTAAAAATCATCTGCAGCGGGTCCTGCGGATCGGATCCGTACGGGCCGCTCTGCGACAGGAATGCCGGGGAAAAGTCCATGGTCAACGGGTAGGCTGGGCGGTCTGCCCAGAGTAGCAGTATATTGGGCCGGGTAGAGATGACTGGGGTATCCTTCGGCAATTGCTCGACGTCCTTGACAATAGCGCTGTTTTCCCACGCCCGCAGGCCTGGGTCGATGTGCTGGATGGAGATGAAAGCCGTGCTTACGGGTACATATTGGTACAGGAACAACGCCGCCACCAGCCAGGGGAGGATCTTCAGCCAGCCCTGGCGGTTTGAAAGCCAGCTCTGCCCCCAAAAACTGAAGGTTGCCAACAAGGCAATGGCATTGCTGACGTACAGTGGCAGCAGCATCCGGTCATCGATGTCAGGCGGCAGCGATGTAAAAGCCGTGGTAAATGCCAGGAAACCGATATAGGCCAGCGAGAAGATGCCGAAAATCCCCAAAATATACAGATCGCCGCGGGTGTCCTGCAAACCTGTCCGGTGGGCAGATCGCCGGTAAGCGAAGATTGTTAAGACTGCCGCGACCAGCAGGACCAGTATCAGGAACGCAAGTTGTCCCCGGTATGGGATGGCTGCGAGCTTATCCTGCAGCGGCATCCAGCCCCACAGCGTGCTGACCATCGCCAGGCGGAACGGTTGCAGACGGCCCAGTATGCCGCTCAAGCCCAGGCTGGTCCGCCCGGCCACGGAATGGTTCGCCCCGAAATACGACCACCCGAACCAGGCTGCCAACGGCAGGCAGGCCAGCACAAAGTACAGGAGGGCTTGTTTAAACCGGCCAAACCATTTTCCCCGGCAGAACAGGAAAACGCTGACTGCCCCCGCCCCGATCAGGGATATACCGATGTAGCGCGCCACCGAAGCCAGCCCGGCGACCAGCGCGGCCAGAAGAAGGAATCGGATGCGCCCGCCGCGGAAATACATGATCAACAGCAGGCCATGCAGGATGCAGAAAAAGATGAATAACGGCTCCGACATCGCCGCGGTGGACATCACCAGCATCTGTGGGAAAGACATGATCAGCAGGCCGGCCAGTATGGCAAGCGCCGGGGAACTGCTGTGCCGCCAGAAAAGCATCCCGGTCAGGACAATGATTAAAACAAACAAGACGATGTTCAGCCAGCGGGCCGCATCGATCAGGTCCGGGCCGAGCAGGCTGACGGCTCCAAGCATGATCGAATAGAAGGGCGGGTGCAGGCTGATCCAATAGAAGATTCCGTTGGGCGAATAATATCCGATCCCGATCCCCCGCAGCATATTTCGTGCGGAAACCAGGTACTCGACCGAATCCGATCCACCCCACGGACTGAGTGCCGTCCCGTAGAAAATGATCCATGCACCGAAGAGACTCAACAGCCCGGTCAGTAATGCATAGAAGACCAGCCATCGCGGCCGCAGCCAGGCTTTTACCCTGGCCGCGAAAATTTTCTGAAACATTGCCCCGCCGTATTTCGATGGAGAAGTCATGTCCCCACCGCTGGCAGCCCTCCGGCCGGTTTCGCCGCCCTGACCGCCCTAAGGATCGCCTGGGCCAGTGCTTCGGCAGCATATGCCCCCACCGTGCTCACATTGGCTTTCCTTTTCCCGGTGGCCAGCGCAAAGACCGTATCGCCATCCAGCATGGTGTGCGCCGGGCGGATCGCGCGTGCCAGCCCATCCTGAGCCATCTGGGCCACTTTGGTGGCCTGGGCTTTATCGAATCTGGCATTGGTCGCCACCACCGCGATAACGGTATTACCACCGGTGGCAATGTTCAAGATGGTCCGTCCGGCCAGGGTTTGCATCACCTTGAACGTATCGGCAAAAGCACCTGCACCGCCCAGTTTGACCGGGCCAAGGTTCGCCGGGCGCGCCCCGGCAACGATCTGTCCGGTCCCCGGTTCCAGCACATCCCCAAAAGCGTTGACTGCCACGATGGCACCCACCCGCACTCCCCCGCCTATCTCCAGGCTGGCTGTGCCCAGGCCGGACTTCATCGCCCCGGCCATGCCGAAGATCTTGCCCACTGAAGCGCCCGTACCGGCGCCAACGTTACCTTCCATCACCCGGCCGCTATTGGCGGAGGCTGCAGCAGCATAGCCCATTTCCGGGTCCGGGTGGCGGGCGGATTTGCCCAGGTCCAGGTCGAACAGGATGGCGGCTGGGACGATCGGGACACGGTTTGTCCCCACCCCGTAACCGATCTTCTGTTCCGCCAGGTATTTCATGACGCCGGAGGCGGCATCCAGGCCAAAAGCCGAGCCGCCCGCCAGCACCACCGCGTGGACTTTATCCACAAGGTTGATCGGATTCAGTAAGTCGGTCTCGCGCGTGCCGGGGGCGCTGCCGCGTACATCCACTCCGCCTACCGCCCCCTTGCGGCAGAGAATGACCGTGCAGCCGGTCAGGGCCCCATCATCCTGGGATTGTCCGACTTCAATCCCCGGGATGTCGGTAATGGCGTTATTACGGTTCATTTAGTTTATTGGGGGACTATTTCAGGCTGCGAACCAGTTCGAGAAATTCGTCCCACTCTTCCTTGAAAAAATGTATCGTAACGTTGTTGAGCTCCAGGTGGTAGGTGGTTTCGCCATCTGGTTCTTCGGCTTTCCAGGCCAGGTAGCTCTCGGTTTCGGCCAGGGTCTCGGTCTTGGGTTCAATTTCATTCTTTGGCATAGATAATCTCCTTTTCGAGGTTTCCATTATACGGACTTTTTGTTTGAATTGGATCTTAAAGAATGCTGGCAGACGCCAGGCGCAAAGGTCAACCCCTATGCACTGTCATCGCTTGAAGGCGGTTTTTTCCCGGCTTCCGGACGGATGCGTTTGCGCTTCGCCAGCCAGGCCCGCAGCCTTTGCAAAGGATGCGCCATCGGCAGCGGAGGCAGGGTTTCTTCAGAGGCCGGCCAGGGCTCCTCGTCTAGCATCTTGCGCATGGCATACCGGCCAAACAACTGCAATGTGGCCAGCAGGGGCGCCGCGACCACAATACCCAGGATGCCAAGCAGGTTGAAAGAAATGAAGGCGGCAATCAGCACAAAAGCCGGATGGACTTTCAGCGTTTGTCCCATCAGGCGCGGCGAAACCAAGTTGTCGTGCACCTGGTCGATCAATAGGGCAACAACAATTGCAACGATGGTATAAGTCAGCGGCAGTAATCCGTACGGGTTGGCCCCTTGGAAGTAGGTGACCAGGCCGATAATGATGTAGTTAATGGCTGCACCTACATAGGGCAGGAAGCCGGCGAACCCGCCAATCAAGGCGATCGGGAAGGCGTAATGGACCCCCAGGATGCTCATTAAGATCGTGTACGTGATAACCTTGGAGAAGAAAATGATGACCTGGCCGCGCAAGAAAGCGTTCCAGATGCGCCCCAGGTGCCGGCTGATCTTTTGGATATCCCCGGTATAGCCCGGGATGTCGAAATGCAGGATGCCGTGCCGCATCCCGCCACTTTCCAAAAGGAGAAAGAATGAGACCACCACGATAAATACCGTCCAACCGAGCGTGGTGGCTGCTCCACCGGCCAGCGTCCCGACCAGTCCGCCCAAGTTACCGAGGGCTGGCTGAACGTAGGACAGGATCTGTTGGCCGATGATCGACCAGTCAAACGTCGAGAAGTCGAACCGGAAAGGTCCCAACATGACAACCTTGTGGGAAAGGCTTGCAATGAAGTCGGGCAATCCATTGATATAGTTCTGGACTGCGCCAATCAAGTTCTGGATCTGCCCGACCAGGCCCACCCCGCCCCAGGTGATCAATGAAAGCAGAATTAAAATAATAAGGATGTAAATTAGACTTACCCCCAGTCCCCACGAAAAGTGTAATCTTTTTTCCAGGAATCCAATCAGGGGATGTAAAAGATAGGCAAGTACAAACGCCATCAATACCGGGCCGATGATGGCTTGAAAACGTGCCACGAGTGCGCCCAGAACTATCACAATCGTGAGGGACGCCACGAGCTTGGCCGTGGAACCCCACTGCGGCGATTCAGGAGGCGGTGTCATTTCCATATATTTTCTCCTTGCTGATCTTTATCAATACGCTTTTCAGTCGTTCCACTTCCTGAAGCGTGTTGTAATGGACCGCACCCACGCGCACCATGCCACCTTTATTTTCCAATCCAAGTTGCTCGGTTACATTGAGGGCATAGTAATTTCCATCCCACACGAATAACCCCTGCCGGGCCAGTTTCTCGGCAATTCTGCGCGGGGGCAGGTCGTTCAAGCGGAAGGAAAACGTCGGCACGCGTTCCTCCAAGCGGCGGATATCCGCCAGGCCATAAATGGTTAAGCCGGGAACGGACTGCAGAGCGTCAAGCAATGCCCGGCTGAGTTCGAGCTCGTGGGCGTGAATGGCAAGCATGGCCTGGTGGAGGTGCGTGCGGCGGTCCTGGGTAGCCGGTCCCAGCACCCCTTCTGAATGTTTACCTCCAGATTCCTTGCCGACCCATTCGAAATATTCAATGGCTCCAAGCACACCTGCAATCCCTTCGTGATTTTGAGTGCCGGTTTCCCACTTCCCCGGTAACTGATTCGTGGCTGGACGCACTTTGTAAGCGAACAACCGTTCCAGGTGTGCGTGTTTTCCATACAAGATGCCTGCATGAGTCCCGAAAAATTTATACGCCGAAGAAATCAAAAAATCACAATCCAATTGTTGTACATCGATGGACCCATGCGGAGCGTATTGGACAGCATCAATATATACTTGCGTACCTACAGCATGCGCCATTTTGGTTATTTTGGCAACCGGGTTAATGGTTCCCAACGAATTGGAAGCATATCCCACCGCCAGCAGGCGCGGCTTGCGTTCCAGAGCCTTTTCCAATTGATTCAGATTCAGGGTTCCATCTTCCAGGTTAAAGTCCACCCAGGTAACCTTGCATCCCCGGTCCTGTGCTGTCAGTACCCAAGGGGTTGCGTTTGCATCGTGGTCAAGCCGGGTGACCACAATTTCATCGCCTGCCTGCCAGTCGCGTGAAATCGAGCGGCTGATATGCAATGTAAGTGTGGTCATGTTGTTGCCAAAAACGATCTCGTCCGGACTGGTGGCATTATAGAAATCCGCCATGGCCCGGTGGGCTTCATCTAAAATGGCATCTGATGCCATACTGGTGGCGAAGGCTCCCTGGTGGTTGGCATTGCTCTCCAATAGATACCTGTTCACACGCTCAAGCGATTGTCTTGCGATTTGGGTACCGCCTGGGTTATCGAAGAAAACCTTTTCATGGCTAAGCGAAGGGAATTGGTTTCGGACGGCGGACACGTCAAGAGTCATGGGTTGGCCTCCAGGAAGGAAATAAGGGTTGGGCATATCCATTATAGTCCAACCCTTATTTTTATCTTTGTTTCAATCGGCCTTTTTAAAAACAAAACTCCCGCCGTGTGGCAAGAGAATCAGAAAAAGCACGAACGGCTGGATGAGGGGGGCATCCAACCGTTCGTGACTATATAATACATGATAATCAAAAAAAATGCAAGCCCTTTCCATTAAAACAACATAATAATTTTTTCTTGGTACCCCATCGTGAATCTATTCCGAACCACACCCCTCCCCAATATGGGGGATAAAACGGATCAGTGGTAATGCCTTTTCTAAAATGTAATGCAAATGGTCCGATTCGTTAAGGAATGCCAATGTTACTTTTTTTATCACAAAGAAATATATTCGATCGACTCATAATCAATGGGTTCAGGGTTCAAGTCCTTGGTCGGTCACATCCAGTCTCTTTTCTCATAAAGAGAAACACCCGGCACTTTTGCATCCAAAAGTTCTGGTTAAACGCAAAAATGACGGGCAACTATCAGAAAACTCCAAAGCTCAGGGCAAGTTGATGCAGAATCCCAATTTCACAATCCGCCCTTCCCGAATATTACCCATCGAGATTCTAGCGTTGACACAGACCTAAGCCTTGCCGAAAACCTGGGCGTGGCTAAAAACCCGGGAATCGCCTGAAATCCGAACCTTATCTCTAATAATTGCCTGGCCACAAATAACAGAATTTCTACAAACTTGGCTGTAATCCTCGATTCCGCAGTCGGAACTAACTTGGCCACTGGTACAGTCTGCGGGGGAGATTATCGCCGGCAATGCTTCGGCTGCTGTGTCCCTTTCTTCTTGCTCGGCTTTCCCTCTCTGATTGTCATGCACTAATGGCAATGAACAAAATGATGGGAGCTTCGCCACCACTCTGGAATGCTCAAATCAACAAAGCAGAAGGCCCGCATCCTGCGAACCTTCTGCTTGGAGTTCCGTAGTTCCCGCACCCTCAGGGTGCTGATCTGCTACTTGGGGACCTGGATTTGGAGCGCACCTTGGAAACAAACGGTGCCATACGCATTATCAAGAGTCGGAATGGGGCAGGTACTTAGCACGTTGTACCCCCCAGTGACGGACGCGCCTTTCAGCCAGCCGTCAGTGACTTTGCCAGCGATAACGGCCGTGCCCGCTGAATCGTTCTGTGTTATGTTGACGTCCGCCGTAAAGGCGTGCTTGCTACCCTTGAAGTGGTAAAGAGCGTGGATGCTCGTAGTGGTGTTAGGTGAGGTGCCCGCAGTGTTCATACTGAGAATCTCCCCAGCATATACACCTGAGCCCACATCGCCCCCCACGACGCCTACCATGTTCGCGACCACGCCCGCAGCCGGGGGCGACTTAGTCACCCATTTTGTAAAGGTGTCATTGAACGTGTGCCCTTTCGCGCCATAGAAGGCCATGGCCGATCCGGCAATCGCCGCCACCAGCACGAGCCCTATGACAATAATCCAACCTTTGGACAGCCGGATTCTCGTCGCCATGGTCTTAGTGCCTTCATTCTTCAGGTTTGTCATTTCTCATTCTCCTCTGCAATTCTCCGCAAGCCGGTTGAATTTGCGCATTGTTGCGCCTCGGCCTTCGTTGTCATTACTTTAGCATCCGGACGGTTACCCCATTTGCCATTTCCTGCCAAAATTCTCCAAATAGTCCTATATGTGGTATTCTGGTAGAATACTTGGTGCACAGGGCGATTCACTGAAAGGCAGCCTATATGTCAACTTCAATCCCGGAAAGCACATTGGAGAAATTCACCACTTTTGGCGACCTGCTGCGATTTCTGCGACGGCGTGTAAGCATCACCCAGGTGGAACTTGCGACCGCGGTTGGCTACAGCGATGCGCAGATCAGCCGCCTCGAACAGAATCTTCGCCTGCCAGACATTCCTACGATCGCGGCCCGCTTTGTCTCAGCCCTCGGGCTTGAGAACGAGCCGAAGGCTTTGGCGCGGTTGCTGGATCTCGCAGCCAATGTGAGGCGCGAAGATGCTCCAGCTTTCGGCGTAAGTCCCTACAAAGGGCTGAACTACTTTGATGAGGCCGATGCTGAGCTGTTCGCTGGCCGCGAGGCGTTGTCCGCCAAATTGATGGAACGTCTACTTTCCCTCGCTTCCAGTAGGTCGTCCCATCAAACGCGATTCCTGGCTGTTGTCGGGGCCTCTGGCAGTGGAAAATCATCTCTACTCAGGGCTGGCCTGGTTCCCGCTTTGCGCTGGAACAAGACTTCGGCAGACTGGTCAATTCACGTATTCACTCCTGCGGCAGATCCACTCGTAGGCCTGGCAGCGAGCCTGACCGACTCGATCGCGGCCACCACCACACTCATGGACGACTTGTCGCGCGACCCGCGCAGCCTACAGCTGTTTGTCAAGCGCTTCATTCAGCCGGGAAATACTTCACACTTATTACTCGTCGTGGATCAATTCGAGGAGCTTTTTGCCTTGTGCCGTTCGGAGCAGGCGAGAACCTCATTTATCGACAACCTGCTCGCCGCCTCGTCGGAAGCGGATGGCCGGACGATTACGGTCATCGCATTGCGTGCCGACTTCTATGCTCATTGTGCGGCATACCCCCACTTGCGTGAAGTGTTGGCCCAACAACAGGAGTATATCGGCGCCATGAGCGATGGAGAGCTGCAGCAAGCTATAGAGGAACCCGCCCGACGTGGACGATGGGAGCTTGAATTTGGGTTGGTCGATCTGTTATTACACGATGTGGGGCATGAGCCTGGTGCGTTGCCGTTGCTCTCCCATGCGCTCCTGGAGACATGGCAGCGACGCCGCGGCCGCACCCTGACCCTCAGCGGTTATGGGTCATCGGGTGGCGTGCGCGGCGCCATCGCTGAAACGGCTGAAGCGGTATTCACCGATCAATTTACTCGTCAACAGCAGCTGATCGCCCGGCGCATCTTCCTGAGACTGACCGAATTGGGAGATCAGACGGCCACCGGGGACACGCGTCGCCGGGCGACCTTCAACGAATTGATCCTGAAACCTGAAGACGCAGCCACCACCCGGGCGGTTTTGAAAGCGCTGGCCGACGCCCGGCTAATCACCACGAGTGAAGATTCCGTCGAGGTGGCGCATGAGGCCCTGATTCGCGAGTGGCCTACTCTGCGTGGCTGGCTGGAAGACAACCGCGAAAGTTTGCGCTTCCACCGGCATCTCACCGAGACCGCCCAGGAATGGTCTGTATCGAACCACGAGCCCGATATGTTGTATCGAGGTGCACGACTGATACAAGTTCTCGAATGGGCTGTTGCTCATTCTGAAGAGATGAATGATCTGGAGCGACAATTCGTCGAGGCCTCACGGGCGGGCGCTCAGCGTGAAGTTGCCGAGCGCGACGCGCAGAAAGAACGCGAATTGGAGGCCGCAAAGAAACTGGCCGAGGAACAAAGCAAGCACCTCGAAGAGCAAAGTCGCGCGGCCAGCCATTTACGGAGACGTGCTCTCTATCTCATTGGCGCACTGGTGTTGGCGGTCATCGCTGCGCTGGTCACCGGAATCGTTGCCAATCGCAATAACGCTCTCGCCGCGCAAAACGCAGCCATTGCCGTCACCGCCCAAGCCAACAATGTACGCGCCGACCAGCAGGCCCGCCTGGCTACCTCGCACGAATGGGCCGACGCCGCGGTCAACAGCATTGGCGTGGATCCGGAACGCAGCATTCTGCTGGCCCTGCAAGCCGTGTCCGTGACTTACTCCGTGGATAAAAGTTGGACGTGGGAAGCCGAAGAAGCACTCCACAGGACCGTGTCGATGGCGCAACCGTACCTGGCCCTGGTCGGCCATGCCAGCGGCGTGAACGATGTAGCCTTCAGCCCGGATGGCACACGCGTGGCCACGGCTAGCCTTGATGGTACTGCCAAAGTCTGGGATGCGGCGACTGGCCAGACATTATTGACGCTTCCAAAGGGTAAAGCCACTACTCACACCGGCAAGATGTACAGCGTTGCCTTCAGTCCGGATGGCAGGCAATTGGCCACAGCCGGGGAAGGTGGGCAGGTGACTCTCTGGGAACCGGCGACCGGTGAAGCCATGCTTACCCTGCAGGAACCAGGTGAGAACGCAGCCATAGTTGCCCTTTCTTTCAGCCCAGATGGAGCGCGCCTGGCCACTGCCGGCACCGACGGAACCGTGCGCGTATGGAACTTGGCAACTTCCCGGGTCTCGCTTACGCTCCCCATACAACTCGCTCCGTCGCCTGACCCCCTGGCCCTTCCTCTTCAAGATGTCGCCTTCAGTCCGGATGGAACGCGCTTGGCAACAGTTGGGCCTGACAAGACGGCCCAAATCTGGGACGCCGTGACGGGAAAGGAATTGCTCAGCCTGGTTGGCCACAGTGAGGTGATCCTCGCCCTCACCTACAGTCCGGATGGACGAAAGATCGCCACGGCCAGTTACGACGCGACCACGAAAGTGTGGGATGCCGAGACCGGGGCTGATTTGTTCACTGTGTCAGGCAATAATTCCATGAATACCGGCGTCGCCTTTAGCCCGGATGGGAAACGCCTGGCTATTGTTAGCGAAGATGGCACAGCAAAAATTTGTGACACTTCTTCAGGTCAGGAGTTGTTCCTTCTTGGTGGCCACTCCAGCGCGATTAGGGCCGTCGTCTTCAGCGCCGACGGAACGCGTGTTGCAACCGCCAGCGACGACGAAACTGCAAGATTGTGGGAGGACGCTCCGAGCAGAGAGTTGCTCACCCTGGTCTGCCATACCGGGCAAGTGTATCGGGGTTTCTTCAGCCCCGATGGGACGCGCTTGTTGAGCAGCAGCACGGAGGGAAAGGTGAAAGTGTGGGATGCACGGACCGGCCAACTATTCTATACGTTGTCCAGCGACCAGGCCCTTGAGCACGGTGCCTTCAGTCCCGATGGAAAGCTCATCGCCACCGGCGGTGCTGATCACATGGCGCGCATCTGGGATGCAGCGACGGGTCGGTTGTTGCGCACTCTGAGCGGTCACACCGACCTTGTCGGGGAGGTTCAGTTCAGCCCGGATGGCAAGCTCTTAGCCACCTCCAGCGCGGATAAGACGGCCAAATTGTGGGATCTCGCCACAGGTAAGGTGTTGCTGACTCTTTCCGGTCATGCAGGCGGGGTGTACTGGCTCGGCTTTAGCCCGGACGGCAAAAGGCTGATTACGGGCGGGGATGATAACGTTGCCATCGTTTGGGACCTCGCCAGTGGACAGCCCTTGTTGAAACTTCCAATGCCGACCGGGATCAACTTTGGAGTCTCTTTCAGCCCGGATGGCACCCGCCTGCTTACGGTCGACACGAGCGAAGTCGCGAAAGAATGGGACGCCACGACCGGCCGGCTCATAATGGAATTGTCCGGCCATTCAGGTGCGCTCTACGGCGCCGCATGGAGCCCGGATGGGACGCGCATCGCAACGGCCAGCGCGGATAAGACCGCGAAACTATGGGACGCGTTGACCGGGCAGGAACTTCTCACCTTGTATGGCCACACGGCCGTCGTCGGGGGCGTAGCGTTCAGCCCGGATGGGACGCGGCTGGCAACCTTCAGCGACGACAGCACGGTGCGTGTCTATGTCTTGCCGATCGAAGAATTGGTGGCACTGGCCAAGACGCGCGTGACGCGAACCTTGACGATCGATGAATGTCAGAAATATTTGCATCTGGAAGAATGTCCGTGAGAGTTGCCCCCTTTACTTTTTACGAGAAGGTGTTTGTGCGGGAGACCAACACCACACACATCGGACAGGCGCTCAGATTCTCTCGGAGTCGCCTTTCCTGCAGTAGTTGGTTGCAATTTGGTTGAAGATGGGGTAACACGCTGTGGAAACTATGGACGCTGTGGACATCGTGGTGACTGTCTCTTAATAAGCAAACGTCGCCAGCCAGAAATGGCGAGATAATCTACTAGTACTCTGGCCGATCCCGCCGCACCAATCTTTCTATGTGAGCGATTTTGTCAAGGCCGAATCGTTCAGGCAACACCTTAAGACCATCCGTGTGGTTAGGGTCGTTTCTCTCGAAGAACCCTTGGACGGTGCGGCTGCTCCAAGTACTGGTGGATCCGCTACGGCTCATCTGACAACAACACGCGTTTACCGTCATCACCAACCTCGCTACCAGCCTGCAGAACAACGGCGAGGATGTGAATACCTTGCTTTATTTGGACGCAGGGCACGGAGCGGATAATGATCCTGAAGCTTTCATCGCCTTGGATTGGTCAGATTACCTGTTTCACCAAGTAAGCATTTTATGCAAACCACAATTTTCATGGTTTGACAACAAGTATGGCGCAAGCAAAACAAGTATCAGAATGTGCTTGTTTTGCTTGCGTTTGAAGAAGTTTAGGCATTCTAAATGGTTATTTATCCAGGTAAGAACGACTAACTAAGCTGAAATACACGCCAGGCTTCTCGTTTGTTTATGGAAGCCTGGCGTGTATCGCACGGTTTTACATCTTGCGAATATCTTTTTTGAGAAATTACGATGCCTTCCCCGCACCTTGCCAGGCGATTGGCAGTTCAACAAATCTTCCTCTCTGTTCAAAGCGCAAACCAGCCAGGAACTCCTCCATATTGGAGAAACCCTGACTGGTTTTATCTGAATCATATGCCCCAGGCGGGAATTGAACCCACAACCTTAGCCTTAGGAGTGCTCTGCTCTGTCCATTTGAGCTACTGGGGCAACGAGGAGATTATACCAAATTCTTGCTTTTCCTCTTATCCATTGCTATACTACAAGGTATCGCGTGAATAGGCGAACAAATATCCTGTCACCCAGGCGACATCAAGCGCAGGCGAGTTTACCGATCCGCGCAAGGAGCAATGGAATCCATGGATACACAAAAGTTCGGACGTTATGAGATCAAGGCCGAAATCGGACGGGGCGGCATGGCCACCGTCTATCATGCCTATGACCCGCGTTTCGAGCGCGAAGTCGCCCTCAAAGTCCTGCCGCGTGAGATGCTCCACGATGTGCAGTTCCGTACCCGCTTCGACCGCGAAGCCAAGACCATCGCCATGCTCGAACACCCGGCCATCGTACCGGTTTACGACTTCGGCGAGGAGGAAGGGCAGCCTTACTTTGTCATGCGTTACATGACCGGTGGCTCGCTCTCGGACAGGATGAAAAATGGGCCAATGTCCATCCAGGAGGCCGCCCGCATATTGGCACACATTGCCCCCGCCCTGGATGATGCGCATAACAAGGGCATCATCCACCGCGACTTGAAACCCGGTAACATCCTCTTCGATCAATTTAACGAACCCTATATCTCTGATTTTGGTATTGCCAAACTTAACGAATCGCAGACCAATGTTACCGGCAGTGCCATTGTCGGCACACCGGCCTATATGAGTCCCGAACAGGCCCAAGGCGAGGGCATTGATGGTCGCAGCGACATCTATGGCTTGGGTGTCATCCTGTTCGAGTTGTTGACCGGCCAACAACCTTACCACGGTGATACGCCCATGAGCGTGGTCGTCAAGCACATAACTGACCCGGTTCCGCATATATTGGATGTCAAACCTGACCTGCCGCCCGATATCGAAGTCATCATCGAGAAAGCCATGGCCAAGGACCGAAATGAGCGTTTCCAGAATGTCAGATCCCTGGCAGATGCCCTGAACAAGGTTGCCAGTGGAGGAACCCTGAGCCTGGGAACATCCGACGCAACCGTGGTGTCCTTGCCCGGGACTGTGGCTGCTGCCCAACGCCCCACACAGACTCTGCCGGGAACAGTGATCGCCCAACCCAAACAACCACTGGAGGCCAATGAGCCGATACCGGCTCCGATTGCGCCGAAAAGAAAGACAGGATTGTGGATAGGCCTGGGCGTAATCATTCTTGTACTTTGCATCGCAGGTGTTGCCGGAGTGATGGTCTTTAGAAATAGAATTCCATTCCTGGCTGCCCGCATCCCCACCCAGACGCAACCTGTCACACAACCTTCAACCGCTCTGCCGGTTTCGGTCCCCAGCGCAACCACGGCCGCGGGCGTTCTGCCGGTTTCGAGCAACACACCTGCATCCACAGGTGCGCCCGCATCCACGAATACTCCGGCTGCCAGCGCAACCGCCCCGGTCCCCAGCCTGCCCTCGCTCGGTGGTGCCGATTTGATTGCTTTCCTGAGCAACAATGATATCTGGTTGATGAACACGGATGGCAGCGGCCTGGTCCAACTTACCAAAGATGCTACAGTGAAGTCCGCCTTGCAGTGGTCCCCAGACGGCCAGAGTTTGTACTATATCAGTGGTAAATGCGTCAATTCCCTGACGGTTCCGGAAGGCGTCAATTCCCAGGTTACTTGTTTCTATGATGCAGATTATTTGGATGCGTTCAGGATCTCACCGGATGGTTCGCAGGTGGCCATCAGCCTAAACCACATAGTCTATGTGGTACCTTTCGACTTGGCCGCACTAAAGAGCGCACACAACCATCTTCAATTGGAAGCCATGAATGGCAGCTTGATATATGGTGGCGCCAATCAGGCTCCCGCCAAGAATGTGCTTTGGTCCAGCGATGGGAAGAAGATTGCAATAGATACACTCAGCCCCAGCGGCGGCAAACAGTTGGATTTGATACTCGTCTTCGATCTATCCAACTGCACCGATGCCACGCCCTGTCCGCCTAGAAATCTGCCGGGAACTCCAATACCGCTGGCCAGTCCCACACCTGGTCCCAATACCACGCCTCCTTTACTGGATAACTTCCCCGGCTCACGCTTTACCATGAAGGGGTTTGGGACTGGTAGCGGGCAAAGTACGGTCATTCCTTCCTTTGATTGGGATGGCCAGGCACTTTTCCTGCTGAACAGTATTTTCCGGTACCAGTATGGCTATTTATATACATACAGCATCGAGAAGAAACAAGCTGCCAATCTGATCGATCCATTGGGGACATCCTGCTGTTATACCGATGCGCGCTGGAGCCCGGATGGTTCCTATATCCTGTTTGCTTATCAAGATATCACCCAGGGAAGTAATGCTAGGACGCAATTGTTTTATGTCTCGTTTGGCACCATTGGAACGGGCGCAAAGTATACCCCGCTGCCTTTTCCCGCTGGCATGTTTTCCAGACCGGCTGACCATCCGGAACCGGTCCTCCGTCCGGCCAAGTAAGTATCTATTCAAAAATTATAGAAGAATGGCATTTTGAGTGTGTGCGGCGAAGCCGCACACACTCAAAATGCGAACTCGTCCTGAATTTTCGGATAGGTTCTAAACAACCTCCCGGGAGTTAAACTGCCCGGATGATTTTTTGCACCAGTCCCGGCCCGGCATAGATCAGGCCTGTATACACCTGCACCAGCGCCGCCCCCATTTCCAGGCGGCGTTTGGCATCATCCGTCGACATGATCCCGCCTGCACTGATGACCGGTATGCGCCCATCCAATCTTTTCAGCACTTGCGCCAGCACCGCCTCACTGCGAATCCGCAGCGGGCTGCCGCTCAATCCGCCGGTTTCAGCCTGATGGTGTGAGCGCAACCCCATCCGTTCGAGAGTGGTATTGGTGGCAATGACGCCATCCATCCCGTTGCGCAAAATGACATCCAGGGCATCGTCGAGTTCGTCCTCCGACAGGTCAGGTGCCAGTTTGACCAGGATGGGTGTGCACCGGTCGGGCAGGTGAGCGTTTGCCCGGCGTTCCCCGGCAATCGTGCTCAGCAGGTTCTCCAGCATATCCCGGCCCTGCAAGCGCCGCAGTCCGGCCGTATTAGGCGAGGAGATGTTTATGGCAAGATAGTCCGCCAGCGCAGAGAAGGACCTCATTAGTGAGACATAATCGTTCGCGGCTTCCTCGAGCACAGTATCTTTGTTCTTGCCAAGATTCACGCCAATAATCGGGAGATTCCTATTCCGAGATGCGCTGCGGGCTCGTTGTCCTTTTAAGACCCTTTGCAAATGGTCTGTGGCAAACTCTGCCCCCTGGCCGGGAAATCCCATCCGGTTGATCACAGCTTGATCTTCGACCAGCCGAAACACGCGCGGCTTGGGGTTGCCCGGTTGGGGACGCGGCGTAACCGTCCCGATTTCGAGATGCCCAAAACCCAGCGTCGCCAGTCCTTGTACGGCAATGCCATCCTTGTCATAGCCGGCTGCCAGCCCAACGGCATTCTTGAACTTCAACCCAAAAACTTCCACCGGCTTTTCTGGCGCGGCGAATAGAGCCTGTAAAAACCAGCGTGAGAGGGGCAGAACACCTGCCAGCCGGACCAATTGCATGGTCATGTGGTGGGCAATTTCAGGATCGAGCTTGAAAAGAAATGGGCGGAAAAGACGGTACATGCGTGGACTAGGATTTGTGGATGGAAAGGTAGCGCTGGCATTCCAAATCGTATTTTTTGGCACGCGCCTGCAACTTCGGCATGATTGCAAAATCGCCTTTTAAGAGCTCTGCGCCATAATCCAAAACCTGCTCTCCCAATTTTTGAAGGGTGGGTTCGAGCGTGCCCTCGCCTAATGTGGTTGGTCGAAAAGCCTGCTCCGGTTTCGGGGCCTGGTCTATTCCCAGCTCGACCAGCAGCCATCCAAGCGTGGACTTGTTCCCGGGATTGTGTATGTCAGAAATTTCCAGCCAGGGAGAATTTCCAAGTTCATAGTTTAGAACAACTTCCGTGGTCGCATTTCGGAATTGAACAAAACAGGAGCGATCCACAAACTTGGTTTCGGTCTTCTTGAACCCATATTTCGCTTCCAGGCCCCAAAAAGCCTTGTCTACCATAAGTTCAAACTCTGTCTTTTTCATTTCGTGCTCCTCAAGCAGGAAAAACCTCTGCAATGGTTGTACCACACTTTTTTTCCTTTCCTGCCTTAAGAATCATGCCTCTATGGGAATCGCGGGGTGGGTTTGAGATTAAGGGATGCTGGGCGGGTTATCTGGCATCGCGCAGCATCCCGTAGGGATACCCGCAGGGTGCAAAGCCTGCCTAAGACCCCCATAAGCCACTGAGTCTATTTATTTGCTTTCAGGAAGGCGCGTGTGGCTGCTATTTTATCTGCCTCCACATTGCCGGCCGTCTCCCAATAATCCAGCATTTCACCGATTGTCAGCACTGCATGTAAGCGGAATCCTGCCTCTGCCAGGGCTTCCTTCGCCCCGGATTGGCGGTCGATCAGCACGACCACGTCTTTTACAATCAAGCCGGCGTTGGTCAACTTTTCGATCCCCTCGAACTTGCTTCCGCCCGTCGTGGTCAAGTCATCAATCACCACTGCGGTTTCTCCGGCCTGATACTCGCCCTCAATCTCGGCTTTCGTGCCGTAGGTCTTGATCTCCTTGCGCGGGTATATGACCGGATAGCCGGTCTGCAAACCGATCGTCGTCACAATGGGGATGGCGGCATAAGGCAGGCCCGCCAGGCGGTCGAACTTCAGCTTCTCCAATACAGACAAGTAGGCGTTTGCCACCTGTGCCAGTAGCCTTGGATAGGTGACCAGCCTCCTAAGGTCAATGTAAATGGGTGATTTCAGTCCGGATTTGAGTGTGAACTCACCGAATTTGACACAGCCTGCTGAAAGAAGATTATCTGCAAGAGTCGAATGCAGGGAAGAGAGAGTTGGGCTGGAAGAAGGTGGAGTGTTCAATGAAGGGGAAGGGGTTTTACTGCTTTGCAGTCTCCGCTTCATGATCACCTGGGCCATTTCATCCCGTAGTTTTGCAGCTGCCAGCCTGGGATTTTCTGCCCGGGAAATGGCTCTCGATACATTGATGAGCATTCCTTTCCCATCCGTCCGCAGTCCGGCGTTGAGTGCAGCCTCCAGGTCTCCACCCTGGGCGCCCACGCCCGGAACGAGCAACCACAAGTCAGACGCGGCTGCACGCACACGCACCAGCGCATCCAGTTGGGTCGCACCGACGACAAGGCCGATGTTATTACCGGTGTTCCACGACTGTGCAAGCTGCGCGATGTGAATGTATAAGGGTACACCATTGGGTGTGCCTGGGCGCAGGTCAGTGTCTGTGGTGACCAGCAAGTCCTGCAGATCCGCCGCGCCGGGATTGGATGTTTTGCACAGGATAAACACACCTTTTTCTTTGTACGCCAGGAACGGATCAATCGAATCTTTACCGAGAAATGGACTCAGCGTAATGGCATGTGCCCCCAGCGACTCAAACGCTGATTTGGCGTAGGCTTCGGCAGTGGAGGCAATGTCGCCGCGCTTGGCATCCAGGATGATCGGGATCATCGAACCCATCCGGTGAGACTCTGCCTGTACCGCCGCGATGACATCTTTCAAAGCAGTCCAGCCTTCCGGTCCGTACAGTTCAAAGAAGGCCGCGTTGGGCTTGAAGGCCGCTGCGTAAGGTGCGGTTGCTTTAATGATATTCAGGCAAAAATTACGTGCCGCTTCGGCGCTGGCAGCGGGCAGGTCGGAGGGATGCGGGTCAAGCCCCACGCACAAGAGCGAGGAGCAATCTTCCACACGCTTGGCAAGAAAAGAGAAGAAGGTTTCCATTACGCTTTGCCCAACACCATCGCCAGCAGAGCCATTCGAACGTACAGCCCGTATTCCATCTGGCGGAAGTAAGCCGCCCGCGGGTCATCATCCACTTCCATGGATATTTCACCGACGCGTGGCAGCGGGTGCATCACGATCATGCGTTCCTTGGCGGCTTTTAACACATTGGGGTCGATCACATATGCGCCCTTGACGGACTCGTACACAGCCTCGTCGGTGAAACGTTCCTTCTGTACGCGTGTCACGTAAAGTACATCCGTCTCTGCCAGGCAGCCTTCCAGCGTGGTGTATTCGCTCTGCTCCAGCCCTTTCGTATTGAGTTCGCCGATCAACTCGGCGGGCATGCGCAGGATGTCCGGGGCGACATAGTTCAATTTTACCTTGTAGAGGGAAAGCAGGCGCGCCAGCGAATGAACCGTCCGGCCATGTTTCAGGTCGCCCAACAGGGTGATGGTCAGGCCGTCCAGGCGACCAAGTTCCTCCCGGATGGTGAAGGCATCTAGCAGGGCCTGGGTGGGGTGTTCGCCAATCCCATCCCCGGCGTTGATGACCGGCTTGCGGGCGGCCTTGGCAGCGATGGCTGCCGAACCGACCTCCGGGTGGCGGATGACGATCACATCCGCGTAGCACTCCAGGGTGCGCACGGTGTCTGCCAGGTTTTCGCCTTTTGCCACGGACGAGTACTTCACGTCGTTGATCGGGATGACCGAACCGCCCAGTCGTTCCATGGCTGCGGTGAACGAGGAGGATGTACGCGTGGAGGGTTCGTAGAACAGGTTGGCCAGGATCTTGCCCTTGAGCAGGTCGAAGGTGCCGATATGGTCGACCATGTCGTGCATCTCGTGCGAGACGGCGAAGATGTATTCCAGGTCTTCCCGGCCGAATTGCTTGACCGAGAGGATATCCTTGCCGTACCATGGTGCGTTCTTGTGGTCGCCGAAAGGCAGGTGGGACAAATTGTGTTTGGTGAGCATGGGTTACTCCTTATTTAGGATGGAAGATTATGGATTGATGATTGCTGAGTGTGAGCTTAGGTGAAGGTCCGTTCTATTTCGCTCTGACATTTTTCCCGTAGCCTGCCTCGACGATAATTTTTCCGTCTTTATACGCTTCCCTGCCGCGTAGCACCACACGTGTCACGCGTCCTTTGACGTGCCAACCCTCGAAGGGCGTCCAACCGCAGCGGGAATGCATCTGCGCGGCGCGAATCTCATGGCGCGCATTCTCGTCCACTTCTACCCAGGTTTCGGGCTGTTCGGGCAGGTGGAAGATACGGCGCGGGTTGAAGATGGATTTCTGCAGGATATTATCAACCGTCAGCCGTCCATCGCTGACAGCCGTCAGTAAAAGCGGCAGCAGGGTCTCCAGGCCAGGGAAACCGGGTGGCGGGTTCTCGCCATCCTTTTCAGACAGGCTGTGCGGGGCATGGTCGGTCGCAAAACAGTCGATGCTGTCCAGGTTGGCCCAGAGCGCTTCTACATCTTCCTTTGCAGCCAGACGCGGCCGTACTTCACCGCGGCCGGGATGCCCATGGCTGATGGCGGGAATATCATCCCTGCTCAGGAATAAGTGGTGCGGGCAGACCTCGCAGGTGACCTGGATGCCGCGTTCTTTGGCCGCCTTGATCAGCAGGATTTCCTCTTTCAAGGAGATGTGGGCGATGTGGACAGGCCGATCATAAATGGCAGCAAATAAGATTGCGGCGGCCGTACTCCGGCTCTCCGAATGCACCACGATGGGGTATTCTTTTGGATATTTCTCGAAATGGGGCATCCAGAGGGTCATATCGTCCAGCCGCAACTCACCGAAGGTACTGTCAAGATACATCTTCAGTCCGGCTGCCCGGCGGGGCAAACCTGCGTGTTTATCCCAATCGGCGTTGGCGGGACCGGCGCCCAGGAATTGCGCATAGTCGCAATGAGCCTTGGTACGCGCCGCCTCCAGCGCCAGGTCGAGTGTTCCGGCATCGAAGATGGGCGGTTTGGTATTAGGCATCGCCAGCAGCATGGTCACGCCGCCTGCCAGCGCCGCGCTTGTGCCGGTATCCCAGTCTTCCTTGTGGGTTTGACCTGGTTCGCGCAGGTGCACGTGCGGGTCGATCAATCCGGGTAATTTCAGCATGGTTGCTCAGAAGAAGGCGAAAAAAAAGAGCCGTATAAAACGGCTCTCTAAAAGAAAAACAAAAGGGGTGACCCCGGGCGGTTGATCAGGAAATCTCGAAAACGATTCACGCAAATCATATCGGGCGGAATTATAGGCAGGCTGGGGTTTTTGTCAAGGGTTCTGGAGCATAAATTATGCCAGAGGCGAACCGGTCTGCAACAGGCCGCGCGGATGCAGTTATAATTCCCTCCATGATTCTTCTTACCGGCGGGACCGGCTTTATCGGCCGGTCTCTCACACGTCAACTGGTCGAATCCGGCCACCAGGTTCGCATTCTGCTGCGACCTTCGCCGCGCACACCCCGCCTGCCCATTGGCGTACCGGTTGAAGTGGCCGTCGCCAGTCTGAACGATGTCCGCGGTTTGCGGGCTGCCATGAAGGATATCGAGGTGGTCTACCATCTGATCGGAGGGGAAGGCGAGGGGAGCCGCGCCAATTTACAGGCTGTGGATATTGACGGTGCCCGCAATATGTGTGAAGCTGCTGCCGATGCGCGTGTGGGACGGATTTTCTATTTGAGTCATCTCGGCGCTGACCGGGCGGCTGGCTTCCCGGTACTCAAAGCCAAAGGCATCGCCGAAGAGTTTATCCGCAAATCCGGGGTTCCTTACACGATCCTGCGTGGTTCAATACTGTTTGGCCCGGGGGATGAATTTACCACCGGTCTGGCGAAATTATTGGCAGTTGCACCTGGTTTTGTGCCTCTGCCTTCGAAAGGCCAGACTCTTGTCCAGCCACTCTGGGTTGAGGATGTGGTCACCTGCCTCGTCTGGGCCCTCGACAATCCGGAAACGGTAAACCGGACCTACGATGTGGGTGGGAGTGAATCGCTCAGTTTGCGCCAGGTGGTTGGCCTGGTGATGGAAATCACCCGCCAGCCGCGTATTCTCGTAAATTGGCCGACGCAATCCATGCGCGCTCTGACTATCCTGATGGAATTTGTTTTTCCGCGCTTCCCTGCATCGATCTTCTGGATGGACTACCTGGCTGTCAATCGGACCTGCCCGGTGGATACCATCCCGCGCGTGTTTGGTTTGATGCCGGCCCGCTTTGCCTCCCGCCTGGATTACCTGCGCGGCGGCCATTGGACCAGTCAACTGTTGCATGACTTGCTGCCCCATCATGCCTGAGTGGATTATTCGCATTATCGAGAAGCCTGAAGAAATGCCTGCCGTGGAAGAGTTGCAACGGCTGGTATGGGCCGCCCCTGATATTGAGATTGTGCCGAAAGATATTATGCTGGCAGTCGTTCATAATGGCGGATTGGTGATTGGAGCATATGCAGGGGCTGACCTTGTGGGTGTATCCTTCGGCTTTCCCGGCATTTATTCCACTCCGGATGGGCCGCGCTTGAAGCACCATTCCCACCTGCTCGCGGTACATCCGGACTGGTGCTCGAAAGGGATCGGTTTTGCCCTCAAGCGCGCCCAATGGCAGATGGTCCGTAAACAGGGTCTCGACCGTGTCACCTGGACGTACGACCCTTTGTTGAGCCGGAATGCCCATCTCAATATTGCCCGCCTGGGAGCGGTTTGCAGCACTTACCTGCGTTCCGAATATGGAGAAATGCACGATGGCCTGAATGCTGGCTTGCCGACCGACCGCTTCCAGGTGGATTGGTGGATCAATACGCAACGTGTCAGGCGGCGCCTCAGCCGCCGCTCCCGCCCAATCCTGACTATCGATCATTACCGCCTCGCCGAGGCTGCCTTCTTGGAAGCGCGCCTTGAAGAGGGGTCTGTCGCTGCCCAACCTCCGCAAGCAGTCCCCGCGCTGACCAGGCATCTGCTGCTTATCGAAATTCCATCCGATTTCCTAGCGTTGAAGGTTGCAGATTTGCCTTTGGCACGCGCCTGGCGTTTTTACTCCCGGGCGGTTTTTGAGGATGCCTTTGCAACTGGCTATCTGGTCACTGATTTTGTCCACGATCAAGACCGCAGTTTCTATGTCCTGACCCATGGCGAAACCACGTTGTAAAAGAACGTTTTGAAATTCGAATTTACCTGGGTTCCGTTTTGTACTGGATAAGATGGGTAACGGATATTTTCAATCTCGAATAACCAGTTTTTCCGCGTTTATTAAACCAATCTTTGTTCATCTTCGTTTATCTCTGGTAAATATTTCTACTTGTAAGGATACCTTTTATGGAAAACACGATCAGTCTCAAGTCGCTGGCGAAAATGATCGACCACTCCCTGCTTCATCCAACTTTGACAGACCAGGAGATCGCATCCGGCTGTGAACTGGCCCGTAAATACGCTGTGGCAACGGCCTGCATCAAACCGTATTCCATTAAACTGGCCAAAAGCATCCTGGATGGTTCGGATGTGGGTGTATGCGCTGTCATTGCCTTTCCGCATGGGAACAGTACCACCTCCATCAAGGTGCAGGAAGCGCAGTCAGCCGTTGCCTCCGGGGCCTCGGAGATTGACATGGTCGTCAACATCGGAAAGGTTCTCGGAGGAGATTGGGATTACGTTTCTGACGAGATCAAGGCGGTCAACACGACGGTTATGGGCGCGGGAGCCATCTTGAAGGTCGTTTTCGAGAACGATTACCTTGAAGATTTGCATATCATCAAATTATGCGGAATTTGCTCGGAGCATGCCGTCGCTTTTGTGAAGACCTCCACTGGGTACGGATTTGTAAAGCAACCCAACGGTTTTTATGCCTACGCCGGGGCCACTGACCACGCTCTGCGCCTGATGCGTTCACACGCCGCTCCTTCTGTTCAGGGCAAGGCTGCCGGAGGCGTGCGCACCCTGGATGACCTGTTGCGGGTGCGCATGCTGGGGGTAACCCGCATCGGTGCCACTGCCACCCGGGAAATCCTTGAAGCCGCCAAGACCCGCGGATTCGTTTAGAATTCATGCTTGCATAAGCCTCCCAGGGCTTCACAAAGTAGGGGCTTGGGGAGTTGGCCGTCGGCTTGGCCGACCGCCAACTCCCCAAAGATCTTCTTTTCCCCCGCCACCTGCCCTGTTCTTTTTACAGGGTGGGGTCGGGGTCAGGGGGTGGGGCTGCTCGACCTTCAAACCTTGTGCAGGTTGTGAATAAGCCTCCCTGCAACCATTGCCCCCCAAAAAGGGTGGTAGTATATTGTCAGGAATTTTCCTCTGACCAGACAAGAAACGGACAATGCCTCTCATCCCGCCTGAATCCTCCAATATTTCGGATATTTACCTGCTGATTGCCCAGTATCCCATCTTGGCCTCGAGTATCCGGCGCCAGATGCGCCAGGAACTCTTCCGCCGCGGCATCATCACGCCCGAACGCTTCGAACAGGAAGTGCGCGAAAAGGCCGTGCTTTCCCAACAACGTGAAGGCATCATTGCCTCCCTGCAAAATGAGGAACCCTCCCAGTGGGACCTGCGCTTTCATCGGGTGCAGCGCACCCTGACCGATTTTTATTTTGCTTATAACCTGCCCCTGGAGATCCTTCACAATATAATTGATGGCCTGTTGGAAGATCGCCATAACGGCGACTCGCCGGAATTGCGCCTGCGCTTTAACCCGGAGCTTGCCCCGTTGGAAATGGTGTTGAAACAGGCCGAGAAATATGAAGCCCTGCCCGATGACCAGCGTCGCTCGGTCGACCACCAATTGCAGGAATTGCATGTCGTGCTGCTTAAAAGCACCATCAGCGACCAGCTGGCATTCATCCACATTGCCAGGCAATGGTTTACCACCGCGGATTTTAATTACGTGCTGGAACACCGCATTGGCACCGGCAAGATCGGAGGCAAAGCCGCCGGGATGTTGCTGGCCTATAAGATCCTGCAAAGCACATCTCCTGAAATATGTCAGCAAATCGTTTTGCCGCGTTCCTATTTTTTGGGCGCAAATGTATTTTATGATTTTATGGCGATGAACAATGTCGAATTCATCGCCCAAAAATACAAATCGGCCGAACAGATTCGGGCCGATTTCCCCGCAATTCAGTCCAGGTATGCCCACTCCCGTTTTCCGGAGGAAATCGCTGACCAGTTGCGCGACCTTCTGCATACGCTTGGGAAAACGCCCCTGATCGTCCGTTCTTCCAGCCTGCTGGAGGATAATTTTGGTACTTCCTTTGCGGGAAAATACGACAGTTTCTTCTGCCCCAACCAGGGTGACCCCAAGGAAAATCTGCGTGATCTGACCCTGGCCATCCGCCGTGTCTATGCCAGTGTTTTCAACCCGGACGCACTGATGTACCGCCGCCGCATGGGCCTGTTGGATTACGACGAACGCATGGCAATTTTGCTCCAGGAGGTGCAGGGACAGCAATATCGCCAGTACTATTTCCCGGCCATGTCTGGCGTAGCTTACAGTACCAGCCCCTTCGTCTGGAACCCGCGCCTGCGCCGCGAGGAAGGCTTCATGCGGCTTGTTCTGGGCCTGGGCACGCGTGCCGTGGAACGCATCGGCAACGATTACCCGCGTATGGTCAATCTCAGCCATCCGCAATTGCGCCCCGAAGGGACTCCTGAAGCCATCCGCTATTATTCCCAGCATTTTGTGGACTTGCTCGACCTGGAAAAAAATGAATACGCCACGTTGCCGGCTGAGACCGTCCTGGGTTCCGATTTTCCCCCGTTGCGTTGGGTGGCATCCCTGGACGATGGCGAATCCATGCGCCCGCCCACGGCAACTGGATTGGATATCGATCCCAGGCAGGTGGTGTTGACATTCGATGGCCTCTTGCGGCGCAGCCGCTTTGTGCCTTTGCTGAAGTCCGTCCTGGCCTGCCTCGCCGAAGAGTATCAAATGCCGGTCGATGTGGAGTTTGCCATCTCGCTGAATTCCGGCGGAAACACCGAACCGGAACTTATTTTTCACCTCCTGCAGTGCCGACCGCAAAATTTATGGAGTTCCGATGGTCGCCCGCGCCAGCCTCTTCCCACCGACCTGCCGGAAGGGGACAGGCTTTTCCTTTGCACGCGCATGGTGCCTGAAGGGCAGGTCAATCAGGTGGAATATCTAGTCTATGTCGACCCGGATGCCTATCATCGCCTGGAATCCCCTCATGACTACACCGAGGTGGCCCGCTGGATCGGGCAAATCAATAAGACTCTGGAAAAACACACATTCATCCTGATGGGGCCGGGCCGCTGGGGCTCTTCCGATGCCATGCAGGGCGTGCCTGTCACGTACGCCGACATCTTCAATACCCGTGCTCTGGTGGAGCTGGCCGGGAAAAAGGGTGGTTACTCGTCCGAACCCTCCTACGGTACGCACTTTTTCCAGGACCTGGTCGAGACTAAGATCTATCCATTGGCCATCTCCCAGGAAGAGCCTGGCGATTGCCTGGACTTGGAATTCATCCGGCAGGCCGTTGACCACTTGCCCAAATTCTTCCCGGACCAGACCCCAGCCAGCCGCTGCATCAAGCTCATCCATATCCCGGCCGAACGCCCGGGTTACTTCCTGGAAATTGCCATGGATGGCAAACAGGCCCTTGGCTACCTGTTCCACCTCGCCTCGCAATAATCCCCCGCCCTCCGCGTACCCGTAGGGGCGCACGACCTGCGCCCGTCTGCGCTTGCCTGCGCCTTGAAATTGGCTTTTCGTCGCGCCGTGGACCTCTCCTCCCTCCGAGATTGCCCCTCTTGACACTACTGGTATAATTTCAGGTTGCACCTTACACGCTGCAAAACAAAACATTTGTGCTATAATCGCCTCATCTCACCGAGAGGGAACCATGTCATCTAACATTATCCGCGTCGTGGGGGCGCGCGAACACAACCTGAAGAATATCACCGTCGAGATCCCGCGTGACAAGCTGGTGGTTATCACCGGGCTTTCCGGTTCTGGCAAATCCTCCCTGGCCTTCGACACCATCTTCGCCGAGGGCCAGCGTCGCTATGTCGAGTCCCTCTCGGCCTATGCGCGCCAGTTCCTCGGCCAGATGCAGAAGCCGGATGTGGACTACATCGAAGGTCTTTCCCCGGCCGTTTCGATCGACCAGAAAGGCACCTCCCACAATCCGCGTTCCACCGTTGGCACCGTCACCGAAATTTACGATTACCTGCGCCTCCTTTTCGCCCGTATTGGCATACCGCATTGCCCCATCTGTGGCCGGGAGGTCGTTAAGCAATCCGCCCAGGAGATTGTGGATGCCGTCCAGGCCTTGCCGGAAGCCACCCGCATCCTGGTGCTGGCCCCGGTGGTGCGTGGCCGCAAGGGTACCTACCAGGCCGTTTTCGAAGAAATCCGCAAGGCTGGTTTTGTCCGTGCCCGCGTGGATGGGGCGGTCTTCAATCTGGAAGAGGAGATCAGCCTGGACCGCTATAAGATCCATACCATTGAGGCAGTCGTCGACCGCCTGGTCATATCCCTTTCCGGGACCGAAGAGGAACAAAAAGCCAATCAAACCCGCCTGACCGATTCGGTCGAAACCGCCCTCAAATTTGGCGATGGCTATTTGACAGTCCAGATTGTCCCTTCAACTGACGCCCCCTCCCCAGCAGGGGGATCGCGAAGCATCCCGGAGAGCAGCGGAGGGAGGGAACGGGGTGAGGCTCCCGACTTGCACTTTTCAGAGCACCTGGCCTGCCCGGAGCACGGCATCAGCATCCCCGAGATTGAGCCGCGCACCTTCTCCTTTAATACCCCGCATGGCGCCTGCCCCGATTGCCAGGGGCTGGGCAATAAGCTGGAAATTGACCCCGATCGCGTTATTGACCCGGAGAAATCCTTATGTGACGGCGCCCTGATTGCCATGGAATGGAACAACGTCAAGGAGGATGGCAACCCCGGCTATTACTGGCAGATGCTGGAAGCCATGGCGCAGCATTACCATATTGACATGAACAAGCCTTTCAAGGAGTTGCCTGCTGAGGAGCGGGAACTTGTCCTGCATGGCACCCGCGGCGAAAAAGTCCGCCTGCATTACCATAACCGCGACGGTCGCCAGGCCACCTTTGATACCGCTTTTGAAGGTGTCATCGGCAACCTGGAGCGCCGCTATCGCGAGACCAACTCGGAATATATCCGCGAAAAGATTTCGGAATACATGAGTGACCGGCCCTGCCCAACCTGCCAGGGCAAGCGCCTGCGCCCCGAAGCGCTGGCGGTCACGGTCGCTGGCGTTAACATTCTCCAGATCACCGAATGGCCGGTGCTCCGCTCGCTTGAATGGGCCACGCAACTGGCCGGGCCGAAAACCTCCCTGACCTCCCGCCAGCAGGCCATCTCGGATCGCATCCTCAAGGAGATTGTCTCGCGCCTGGGTTTCCTGGTAAATGTCGGCCTCGAATATCTCACCCTGCACCGTTCGGCCGGCTCCCTTTCGGGCGGCGAAGCCCAGCGTATCCGTCTGGCTACCCAGGTCGGCTCCCGCTTGGTGGGTGTGTTGTATGTTCTGGATGAGCCTTCCATCGGGCTGCACCCGCGCGATAACGACCGCCTGCTCACCACGCTCAAGGGTCTGCGCGACATCGGCAATACCGTTCTGGTGGTGGAGCATGACGACGATACCATCCGCACTGCCGACTGGGTCATTGACCTGGGCCCCGGCGCGGGGGAACACGGCGGCCGCATCATCGCCGAAGGTACCCCCGAACAGATCATTGCCCATCCCAAATCCCTTACCGGCGCCTATCTTTCGGGCCGTAAGCACATCCCGGTTCCGAAGAAACGCCGCCAGGGTAATGGAAAGATCCTCACCGTCGTCGGGGCGCGTGCCAACAACCTGAAAGATATCACGGTCGCCATTCCGCTCGGCATGTTTGTCTGCATCACCGGCGTCTCCGGGTCGGGAAAATCCTCCCTCATGAGCGATGTGGTCTACAATGCTCTCGCTGCCAAATTGAACGGCGCGCATACCCTGCCCGGGGAACATACCCGCATTGATGGTCTGGAGCATCTCGACAAGATCGTCAACATCGACCAGTCTCCCATCGGGCGCACGCCCCGTTCCAATCCCGCCACCTATACCAGCCTGTTCGAGGAGATCCGCCGGCTCTATGCCGAACTGCCCGAAAGCAAAGTACGCGGCTACAAACCCGGCCGTTTTTCGTTCAATGTACATGGCGGGCGTTGCGAGGCCTGCCAGGGTCAGGGCGAACTGCGCATCGAAATGCAATTCCTGCCGGATATTTACGTCCCGTGCGACGTTTGTCACGGTACCCGCTTCAACCGGGAAACCCTGCAGGTTCACTTCAAAGGCCATAGCATCGCCGATGTGCTCGATATGACCGTCGATCAGGCCCTCGAGAAGTTCTTGGCTTTCCCGCATATGATGAACAAGCTCAAACTTCTCCAGGAAGTCGGCTTGGGTTATATCAAGATTGGCCAGCCCGGTAATACGCTTTCGGGCGGCGAAGCCCAGCGGGTCAAGCTGGCTAAGGAACTTTCCCGCCGCGCCACCGGTCGTACCCTGTACGTGCTCGATGAGCCCTCCGTCGGTTTGCATGCTGCGGATGTGCACAAACTGATCGAGGTCTTGCAACGCCTGGTGGATGCGGGTAATTCCGTCCTTATCATCGAACATAACCTGGAGATCATCAAAGTGGCTGACTGGATCATCGACCTGGGCCCCGAGGGCGGCGACCGGGGCGGCGAACTCGTTGCCGAAGGCACCCCCGAGCAGCTGGTTGAGGCTCCCGGCTCCTACACCGGAGCGTTCCTCAAGGGACATATGAAGAAGTGATGTGTCAATGCGAGCAGGGTGCTCTTCCCGACGATCGCGCAGCAACTTGTCCCTGAAAGGGATACCCGCAGGGTAAGCTATCCCCATTTATGCGGTGAAGAACCCGTTTACTGCCAGGAAACGGGTTCTTATTGTCACATTATGGGCTATGAGTTTCTGAACGTTCTCGTCGCTACATAAACTATACGCAGGTTCAACCACTCGCATAATCCCATAAGTTCAGGTAGAATAGATTACCGACCCGCACTGAGGCGGTTTTTCGGTGCGACTGCTCTGGAAACGGATGGGTAAACCTATGACTGTTCATAATACTATCGAGTCCTACCGCAAGCGCCGCAATCAACTCACGCCGCTGATCCTTGGCAGCGTGGCGGTGCTGTTGGTTGTCGTCGGTATCATTATCGTGGTAACCTCTATGAACGGTGGCGGCCTGGCTAAGCTTCTGGCTACCAGGACCCCCACGCCTACCATTACACCAACCGTGACCGATACCTCGATGCCAACAGATACCTTTACGATCACTACCACTCCGACCGTATCGCCAACCGGTACGCCCTCCGCTCCGGAAAACTATGTCGTCCAGGAGGGGGATACCCTTACCTCGATAGTCGCTGCGCACAACCTGGGTACGAATGGGTTGCTCCTGATCTATATCCTCAACCCGTTATCGACAGATACTGCCACCGGTACAACCACAGGAATTGACCCTTCCACCGGTTTCATTATGGTCGGGCAGACAATCATCATCCCGAACCCTGGCATGCAACTCCCCACTTCTACACCCATCCCAACGGGACTGTTTCCGGGTTCACGCATCACTTATCGTGTCATGCCGGGTGATAGTCTGGGCGCAATAGCTAATAAGCTCAATAGCACAGTAGCCGCGATCGTACTCGCCAACCAGGCAACCATGAAAACAAATGGAGCGAATACCATTCTCTATCCGGGAGAACTGATCCTGGTACCGATTGATCTGGTTACTCCGCTGCCGACCAAGGTGGTAACTGCCACGCCGACCCCAACCGCCACTCCGTAAAGTGTGAATGCAGAAGTCCGGTCCAATAAACCGGACTTCTTTTTTCTGTATCTTCGTGTCCTGAATGTTCCTTGTGTTTAATTTCCTAAGCCGGTTTACAGATTCACAAAAATGGCAGTAAAATGAATAATCGCGACCATTCCAAATCCTGTAAGGAGAAACCGTGAGCAACTGGCCTGGGAAATATGTTATTGGTCTAACTGGCAATATCGCCACGGGAAAAAGCGTCGTCCGCAAGATGCTTGAACACCTGGGTGCTTATAGCATCGACGCAGACGCTCTTTCGCACCGTGCCATAGCCAAAGGTGCGCCTGGTTACCAAAAGGTACTGGATACCTTTGGCAAGTGGATCGTGGGTAGTGATGGCGAGATAGACCGGGCCAAACTCGGACGCCTGGTTTTTAATGATCCGGAAGCCCTCCAGCAGCTGGAATTAATTGTCCATCCGTTGGTTGAAAAAGCTATAGATGTGATGATCAAGCGCGCCAGTCAGCCTGTCATCGTTCTTGAGGCCATCAAATTACTCGAAGGCACTCTGGCGGAAGGCTGTGATGCGATCTGGGTCACGTACGCTCCAGAATCCATCCAGAAAGCCCGTTTGATCCAGCGAAGCAATCTGAGTGAAAATGATGCGCTGCAACGGATCCACTCTCAGCCTGCCCTAGAAGTGAAAACGGCTGCTGCGAATGTGGTCATTCAAAACAGCGCTTCGTTCGAGGATACCTGGAAACAGGTTGTGGCTGCCTGGAAAGGTATCTCTCCGGTTACCGACACCCACCCGGTTGTCATGCACAAAGCAACCGATGGCGAGTTATCCGTTCAGCGTGGACGCCCTCGGGATTCGGCCACCATCGCGGCTTTGATTACTCGTCTTGCCAAAGGAACACGCTCGCAATCCCAGAATGATATAATGGCCGCTTTTGGTGAAAAAGCCTTCTTGTTGCTCATGGCCGATAAACAATTAGTCGGGTTGGTTGGTTGGCAGGTGGAAAACCTTGTGGCACGCACCACCGATCTGTATGTTGAATCCAGCATCCCAATCGAGCGGGCATTGAAAATCCTGGTTCCCGAGGTTGAACGCGCCTCTCAGGACCTGCAATGTGAGGCTTCTTTGTTCTTCCTGCCGCCACAAGAGGTTGGGCAGGAATCCATCTGGCAGGGATTAGGTTACACCCGTCACACGCCGCAGACTCTGGGCGTTCAGGCTTGGCGCGATGCCGCCATCGAATCCCAGCCGCCCGATACCATTTTGCTATTCAAGCAGCTTCGCCAGGACCGCGTTCTGCGTCCAATTTAACCGGGCAACCGGATAATGGGTTGATTGGCTTTCATGGCTTGGCGCCTTGCTTCCTGGTCGCCTGAATGATTAAATATTTACCGTGACAGAATTCTTAAACAACATCCTTTTCATCTTTCAACGGCTTAACTGGCTGGGTATCATTGATATCCTGCTGGTCGCTTTGATTTTCTTTGGCGTGCTCTATCTCGTTCGGGATACGCAAGCCATGATCCTTCTGCGAGGCATAATTGTAATCCTGGTCCTGGTTGCTCTGCTGACCAGTCTGGTTAATCTGCCGGCGTTATCCTGGCTTATCCGAACCGTGTTGCCTGCCATGGTGGTGGCCATTCCTGTCATTTTTGCGCCAGAACTTCGTCGTGCCCTCGAGAGGATTGGCCGGGCTGGTACCTTCTTCCGCGCATCCAGTAAAACCGCCGGTCAGGAGATTCAGCAGACCATCCAGGCCGTCGTGGCAGCCGCCGCGCGCCTGTCTGCCCGCCAGCATGGTGCCCTTATCATCATGGAACGTTTCGATCACCTGGATGAATATATCCGCACTGGTGTCATGATTCAGTCTGAAGTAACACCCGAATTGTTGATGCAGATTTTCTACCCTAATACACCTCTGCATGATGGTGCTGTGATTATCTCCGGAAATAAGATTTTCGCGGCGGCCTGCGTCATGCCGTTATCATCCAGTGGCATCCTGACCCGCTCCCCAGAAAGACAGATGGGGCTTCGTCACCGCGCCGCGCTTGGTATCTCCGAAGTTTCTGATTCGATTGCAGTGGTTGTCTCTGAGGAGACAGGAGCTATTGCCATTGCGCATGCCGGCCGAATCATACGCCGCCTGGATGTCGAGCGACTCGAAAATA
>JBEKEB010000009.1:0-38722 GCA_050014055.1 Anaerolineales bacterium
GGTCTGAAGAGCATTAGCAAACGGTATCAAGAACTGCGCTTTGCTTGATGAACCGCCGTATGCGGACCCGCATGTACGGTGGTGTGAGAGGAGGCGGTTAGCCGCCGCCTCCTACTCGATTAAGCCACCTTTCAACTGGGCTACCCTCTTGATTCAAAGTAAATCCTAATCTTTCTCTTGTACAGTTTGTTATAATTTAGACGTGAATAATTCCAATGGAGAATAGAAATGACATATACTCAGGTGAAAGTCCCCGCCGGCGGGGCAAAGATTTCTATTAAAGATGGCCGGCTCCAGGTACCCGATCAACCGATCCTCCCATTCGTGGAAGGCGACGGCACCGGGCGTGATATCTGGCGCGCCTCGGTACGCGTTTTCGATGCAGCCGTCCAGAAAGCCTACGGCAACAAACGCAAAATCCATTGGATGGAAGTGTACGCCGGTGAGAAGGCCTTCCGGCAGTTCCAGACTTGGCTGCCGGACGAGACCGTACAGGCTTTCAATGAGTTCATGGTGGGAATCAAGGGCCCGCTCACCACGCCCATCGGAGGCGGCATGCGGTCCCTCAACGTGGCTTTACGCAAGGCTCTCGACCTGTACGTGTGCCAGCGCCCGGTCCGCTATTTTGAGGGCGTCCCCTCACCGGTGAAGCACCCCGAATACGTGGATATGGTCATCTTCCGCGAGAACACCGAAGATATTTACACCGGTATTGAATTCGCAAATGGCAGCGAAGATAATCGAAAGTTTAAGCAATTATTCAAGGATACATTCCCCAAGGAATATGCCAAAATCCGCTTTCCCGATACCGCCGGCATTGGGATCAAGCCGGTTTCGATCCAGGGGACGGAGCGGCTCGTGCGTGCCGCCATTCGATGGTCGCTGGCGAACAAGCGCAAGAGCGTCAATTTCGTCCATAAGGGCAATATCATGAAGTTCACCGAGGGCGCTTTCAAGGACTGGGGCTATGCCCTGGCCAAACGCGAATTCCGGAGCGATATCGTTACCGAACGCGAGACCTGGATCCTGGGTAACCGGGAAAAGGATCCTAACTTGAGCGTGGAAGAGAATGCCAGGAGTATTGACCCCGGTTTTGATATGATGTCTCCCGACCAGCAAAATGAAATTAAGCGGGAAGTGGAAGAAGCCCTGAAATTATGGGATACACACGGCGGTGGCAAGTGGAAAAAGAAGCTGTTGATCAAAGACTCGATTGCGGATGTAAGCCTGCAATTCACATTGATCCGTCCGCGCGATTACGATGTTATCGCCACCCTGAATTTGAACGGAGACTATCTCTCCGATGCACTGGCCGCGCAAGTGGGGGGAATTGGCATTGCTCCCGGCGCCAATATCAATTACGAGAGTGGCCATGCCATTTTCGAAGCCACGCATGGCACCGCGCCCAAATACGCCGACCTGGATAAGGTCAATCCGGGCTCGGTCATCCTTTCGGGTGAAATGATGTTTCGTTATATGGGCTGGGATGAGGCCGCCGATTTGATTGTTAAAGGTATGAGCGGCGCCATCAATGCCAGGACTGTTACGTATGATTTTGCCCGCTTGATGGATGGCGCAAAGGAAGTCAAATGCTCCCAGTTCGGTGATGCCATAATTCAACACATGCAGGATTAAGCTGGCTGTCTGAAATTGGCATATCTCCGAATATAATAGAAGAACCGTATTTTGAGTGTGTGCGGCGAAGCCGCACACACTCAAAATACGAACTCCTCCTGAATTTTCAGATTTCTTCCTAATCCCAGGCCTGGCTTACCAGTTTTACCAGTTGCTCCACTCCCTTTTCGAGTGGAGCAATATTTATATATTCGTGTATTGAATGGGCCTTGCCGCCGGTGGTCAGGCCAATTGTTATGGAAGGGAACCCGAGACTGAGCGGCAGGTTGGCGTCGGTGGAACCGATACTAAGGTGCGCTTGGATGCCCACCGCGCCCAGGCAGGCCTGTGCCAGTTTCACCAGTCGGTGCTCTTCCAAAAGCTCGCCTGAGGGACGTTGGCCGATGGTTTCCATCTCAATTTCTACGCCCGGCCTCTGCAAGGAATGGACGATTTGCTCGACCTGCCCGGCCAGGTTTTTCAAGCTGTCAGCGCTTTCCGAGCGCAGGTCCAGTTCCAGCATGGCATCGGCGGCAATAGTATTGACCGACGAACCGCCGGAGATGATGCCCACGTTCAGGGTTGTGCGCGGCTGGCGCGGCAATTCCAGGGCAGTGATGCGGGTGGCAAGCGCCGTCAGTTCGTGGACGGCGGAAGGTTGTCCATAGTCAATCCATGAGTGGCCTCCGGCGGTATGCACGTTGATGCGATACCGCTGCACCCCCAGTCCGCGCTGGTATATCTGACCCAGCGCCATGCCTTCGACTACGATGTATGCCAGAGGGCTGGAACCGAACCGGTCAACCATTGCTTGCATGCCGCATAGATTTCCAAGTCCCTCCTCGCATACGTTTGCCACCAGCCACAGGTCGCCGGGCAGGGATAGGCCGCGCTCCCGCAATTCCCAGAGCAGGCCAAACAATCCGGCCACGCCCAGCGAGTTGTCACCGATGCCCGGGGCCTGAATGCGGTCTGGTTCGTGGCGGATACTTAAGTCAACGTTGGCAGGAAAAACCGTGTCGAGATGGGCGGAAACAACCAGCGGCTTGTGTTGGGCGCTGCCGTCGGGGTGGGGTTTGGGGCTGCCAAGCCGTGCATAGACATTCCCGGCGGAATCGATTTCCACATCCTGCAGCCCTTCTTCCGCGAACCGGGTGCGCACGAACTCAGCCCGTTCGGCTTCGTGGAAGGTGGGGGCCGGAATTTGCTGGATGGCGATTGCCAGGTCGAGCAGGCGGGGGATGGAATTATTCATAAGCAATCGTGCAGGAAGGTTCTCTGAGTACCGATAAAATTATACCTCCCGGACCAGGCTGGCAAGCGAGTCCAGGCGTGCCTGCGCCAGGCCGGGCAGGGCTTCCAGGCCGTGGAATGCGCCGCTGCCTTCGATGGTCAGGGAAGCGGAGACGCTTCCATATAAAACTGCCCGCAGGGGGTCGAAGGTTTTCTGGTAGCCGGCCGAAAAGCCGCCGCAGAACGAATCGCCTGCCCCGGTCGGATCATCCAACCGGGCCGGGTAGGCGGGAATTTCCCAGTGTTTTTTGGATACGGCATCGTAGAGCATCTGGCCGTGCGCCCCGCGTTTTATCACGATAAACTCACAGCCAAAGCTTCCCAGGGTTTCGGCCATCTGCCATAGATCGTCGGTGCGGCCCCAGAAAATGGTGCGCAGTTCGTCCTCGGATGGAAGGAAGGCAGTCACTCCCTGGAGCAGGCTGTGCATATCTTCAAGGGATGAAGCGGTCATGTAAGCAGCGGAAGGATCCATGGTCAGGAAGGTGACCTTTGCCTGCCTGAAAGTGGAGAGCAGGCGGCTGGTGGTCATATAATCCAGCGGACACAGGTGGGCAGCATGCGCATTCAGGTAGTCTGGTGGGATATCAGCCGGACGTGGCGAGGCGGGGGAAATGCTCTTACGGTTGTCGGTATCGGCCGGCGGTTGGTAGCCAAGCAGGGACTTGGGAAAGGGCAGGTTCATGCGGGCGAAATGGGTTACCGGGTTGGTGCGTTGGAAGGTGAGTGGGTCGAGACGGGCTTGGAAGTAGCGCAAATCGAGTGCTCCGGCCAGGATGTGGATTCCGCGCGTGTCCCAGCCGTGTTTCTCAAAGGAGCGCAACCATTCGTGTGGATAATCTTCGCCCACACGCGCAAGCAGCCCGACATTGCCATCCCATACTCCCAGGCCGGCGGCGGCGTAAAGCAGGTCGCCGCCCGGCACGTCAACCAATGGACGGCCCGCCGGGGGCAGCAGATAATCCCGGCGTAAACGACCAGCGATTACGAAAGTGGGTTCCATGGGTTCAGGTCACGTGGAGGCCGCTGGTAGTTTTGGCCTGCCTCGGGTTGACCGGCAGAAGGATGGTGAATTTGCTTCCTTTGCCTTTCACACTTTCCGCCCAGATACGCCCACCGTGCAATTCCGTCATGACTTTAGCAACAGACAGGCCCAGACCCATGCCGCCATGCTTGCGGGTAAGGTGCGATTCCACCTGGTAGAAGCGTTCGAAAATATGCGACAGGTCTTTTGCAGGAATCCCGATCCCATCATCAATGACGGATACTTTAACATATTCCGGAATCTGCTCTGCCACGATGGACACGTGCCCGCCAGGGTTGGTGAAGTCGAGTGCATTCTTGACCACATTACTGAGGGCGATGGAAATTTTGGAAGCATCCCCTTCAACGAGCAGATCGCCTTGCCCCGTATCGGCATCCAGTGCGAGCTGTTTACTCCTGGCCTCCTGCATGAACGAACTCATTACTTCTTCGACAATTTGCTTGATGGAAATCGAGCGGGCGCGCAGGCTGGCCATGCCGGTCTGGGCATTATCCATCTTGGCGATGTTATCTATGATTTCCTTTAATCGCATGGAATTAACCACAATGATATCCAGCTGATCACGGAAATCCGGTGGAATGACTTCCCGCAGGAATGTGGCGTGTCCAAGGATGAGCCCGAGCGGAGTCCGTAGTTCATGGGAAGAAATGGCGATGAAGTCGCTTTTCATACGGTCGAGTTGGTCAATCTGGTCTTGTGACTTTTTCACTTTATTTACAAGATGTGAATTCTGGATTGCACAAGCTGCCTGCGATGCCAGGACCTCTAGGATTGTAAGGTCCTCTTCGGTATAATTGGCTGCGCTGGTCTTGTTGACCACTTCCAGAACGCCCAACTTTTCGCCTTGGAAAGTGATGGGAACCGCCGCCAGCGAACGGGTCACGAAATTTGCGGCCTGATCGGCGGCTTTGAAGTGCAGAGGTTCTGCGCTTACATCCGGTACAACCGCCGCTTGTCCATGCTCTAGCACCCAACCGGCCACACTGGCTTGCATTGGCACTTTGACTGGTTTCAATAAGTCCTGGTGGAAGCTGGGCATGGCCAGAAAATGCATCTGCTCCCCGTCCTCTTCCAATTCGAGTATCGAAGCTGTTTCACTCCCGATCAGCTCAACCGCAGCTGCGATCAGCGTGTTTAGGAACGGCTCCAGCTCCTGCGAAGTGTTCAAGGCACGGCTGATCTCGATGAGACGTTCCAATCGGTGGGTCCGTTCACCCGAGGATAGAGTCTTTTCTGCATCCATAGGTGATTCGATTATACTGCAACAGATGTAGTACACTTGCTGCAACCGGCAAACGGATATTTATTCAATAAGCAGTGGCAGGTTGGAGGCAGTGCGGGAGGTCGTGCTCCCAAACGTTCAACCCTGACCTCCAGTTTATTGAAATGATAAAAATATTCTGATAGGAGAAAATATGAGTGAAAAGAAAGTTCGTGTGGCGATTATTGGTGTAGGCAATTGCGCCTCTTCGCTTATCCAGGGGGTCGAATATTACAAGGATGCTGCCGAGGATGCCAGTGTACCCGGTATTATGCATGTCAACCTGGGTGGCTACCATATCCGGGACATTGAATTCACCATGGGGATTGACATCAATGTCACCAAAGTTGGCAAGGATCTGGCCGAAGCCATCTATGCCGAACCGAATAACACCATTAAGTTCTGCGACGTACCGCGCCTGAACGTCCCGGTGGTGCGCGGCATGACCCATGATGGCTTGGGCAAGTACCTCTCCCAGGTGATCACCAAGGCGCCTGGCCCGACTGCCGACATCGTCCAGTTGCTCAAAGATACAAAAACCGACGTGGTGGTCTCGTATCTGCCTGTCGGCTCGGAGATGGCAACCAAATGGTACGTGGAGCAGATCCTCGAGGCCGGTTGTGCTTTTGTCAACTGCATCCCGGTCTTTATTTCTTCCTCCGAGTATTGGGGCAAACGTTTTAAGGATGCCGGCCTGCCCATTCTGGGCGATGATATCAAATCCCAGGTTGGTGCCACCATTTTGCATCGACTCCTGGCCAGTCTGTTTGTGGATCGCGGCGTGCGCATCGACCACACTTACCAGCTCAATTTCGGTGGCAATACCGATTTCCTGAATATGCTGGAACGCGAACGCCTGGAATCCAAGAAGATCTCCAAGACCGGTGCCGTCACCAGCATGATCCCTTACCACCTTGATCCGGATGATATCCATGTCGGACCCTCGGACCATGTGCCGTGGCTGACCGACCGCAAGTTCTGCTATATCAAGATGGAAGGCACCACCTTCGGCGATGTGCCCTTGAACCTGGAATGCAAACTGGAAGTGTGGGACAGCCCCAACTCCGCCGGCGTGGTGATCGATGCCGTCCGTTGTGCCAAGCTGGCACTCGACCGCGGTCTTTCCGGACCGATCATCGGACCCTCGTCCTACTTCTTCAAAACCCCGCCCAGGCAATTCCGGGATGACCTCTGCCGCGAAAAGACCGAAGCATTCATAAAGGGTGAGAACAACGAGTAGGATTCCAGGGGCGGCAATCTTTGCCCCTGCGCCATTCCTGAAAAATATATGCAATTTCGTCTGAAAATTGGACGCGCGTGGTGCACTGCCCTTGGCGCTTTCCTGGCCTGGGCAGTCATTTTCGCCATTCTCTACGCCCAGTCTCCCTTATATACTTCCAACCAGAACCAGTATTTTCTGCATGGTTTGGCGCGCGCAGGGCTGGGCTTCCTCAACCGGGATTGGCTAGCCGGCACTCCGGACCCCACCCCGGTCTTTAGCGCCCTGATCTACCTGACCTATGCGCTGACGCATAGTAACTTGCTATTTTACTTCTATTATGCGTTGCTGATGGGGGTCTATCTCTTCAGCGTCTACGGCCTGATGGATCTGCTTTTCGATCTGCGCAGTTCGAAAACCCGCAGCCTGCTCTTCGTGGCTTTATTCCTGGGCGCTCATTCGGCTGCACTGCGCTACCTGCTCTCCAAGCTGGCGGGGTCCAATGCCACCTTTATGGTGGAGGGCGGCGTGGCCGGTCAGCGCCTGCTCGGGCAGGTCTTCCAGCCGAGCACTTTCGCAGTCTTCCTGGTGCTGTCCCTTTACCTGTTCCTGGCCAACCGGCGGAACGCTGCTATCCTGGCATTGGTTGTGGCAGTCACGGTACATCCGACCTACCTGCTCTGCGGTGGCCTCCTAACCCTGGCATACTTATGGGTGGTCTTGCGCGAAACCCGCCAGATTAAGGCGGTATTACTCTATGGCTTGAAAGTCCTGGTTCCCGCCCTGCCGATTCTGGCGTACACCCTGGTGGTTTTCCGTCCCTCCAACCCTATTTTATACACTGAAGCCCAGCACTTTCTGGTGTATTTCCGCATTCCTCAACATGCCTTGGTGGGACAGTGGCTGAATTGGACCGTCGCGATCCAGTGCATTATCGTGCTGGCGGCTCTGGCCGTTCTCATCCGGAAACGCCTTTTCCCCATATTCTTAATTTTGACGGTCTCTACCGTGCTGCTCACCCTGCTCCAGGTGGCCACCGGCAGTAATACCCTGGCCCTGCTCTTCCCCTGGCGTGTCTCGATTTTGCTCGTTCCGCTTTGCGTCAGCGTACTGCTGGCGGATCTGATAACCCGTGTCATGGATGCCTGGCAGCCATCGCCGAGTACCAGCCGGCGGCTGCGCATCCTTTCCCTTATTGCAATAGGTGGGTTGATGGTGGTCGGGGTGATGCGCTTCCAAATTGAGAGCGCCGACCTGCGAGCAGACCCGGCCGACCCGATGATGAATTATGTCGCCACGCACAAGTCCCCCGGAGATATTTACCTGATCCCATCCAAGCTGGCCAATTTCCGTCTGGTGACGGGTGCGCCGATCCTGGCAGATTTCGACTCCATCCCCTACCGGGATTCTGATGTTATGAAATGGTACCAACGCCTGCAGTGGGTAAGCTGGTTCTATGAGTCCATCCCGGGCAGCAATGCATGTAATCCACTCAAGGATTTAATCACAAAATATGGCGTGACACGTGCCGTGGTGGAGCGAAGTGACCCCTATACCTTTTGCAATTCCTTCCCGATTATCTATCAGGATGCAGCGTATCGAATCTATGATCTTAGTCGTAAAAAACAATAAGGAATCCATGCGACAAACCATATGCTCGCTTTTCCTTCTTTTCTGCCTGGCGGGCTGCGCCGGCGGCGCTGCGCAGCTTGCCTCTCCGACCGCCAGCGCGACCCTCGTTCCCAGTCCAACACTGACCTTCGCCCCGACGGATTCTCCCGCCGCCACTCCCATCCCCACGGCGACGACCATCCGGACCCCTCCGGAGCTCCCGGCCGTTTTCCAGACCGCCCTCCAGAATCCGGTCGATCCACCCCATACCTATATTGCAAACACCTGCCAGTACCTGCAGGACAAATGGTCCTCGAAAAACAGCGCCCCCGGGACCGTGGTTATCCCGGTCATGTTCCATTCCATCATGGCGCCGGGAGATACTATTAGTGCCAACCAGATCTCGCAAGCCGAGTTCACTCAACTGATGGGAGGGCTGGAGAGTCGCGGTTTCAAGGCTATCACTACGGCACAATTGGCTGCGTTCCTGTACCATAATGCTAAAATCCCGCCTCGCTCGGTTATCCTGATCGTGGATGACCGGCACCATGCCGCTTATTTCAATCAATATTTCCTGCCTTGGTGGCAGGGTGACCATTGGCCGGTGGTCAATGCCTGGATCAGCGCCTCGCGCGATTCCACCGACGCGGCTCTTTGGAAGGAGCAGGAAACGCTCAATAGCCAGGGTTGGGTGGATTACGAAGCGCACGGCGTAGTTCATAATACCCCCATGTGGCCGGGCGTTTCAGACGCATACATCATGGGTGAACTGCAAGGCTCAATCGATGCATTCAAAACGCATTTTAATAAAGTACCCATAGCTATTATCTGGCCGGGCGGAGGGTTCTCTGCCCGTTCGATCCAACTTGCCCGCCAGTTGGGCTACCAGCTGGGTTTCACGACCAACGCGCGTGGACCATTGATGTTCAATTGGGTTCCGTTGGGTGACAAAATAACCGATGTGCACGGACCGACCTGGCAACCCGAAGGCCCCATGAATGACCCTCTGATGGTCCTGCCGCGCTATTGGGATACGGATGCGCTCAAGCATCTGGATGATATCCTCAAGATCTCGCAGGATGACGCTGCGTATGTCCAGCAAAACAAGGTCACCGAACAGGAATATTACGATATCGTCTGCGCCCCAATGCTTGGACCGATCCCCTAAGAAACGGAACTGGTAATCCTGTCATGGGTTGAGAATGGTTCGACGCAGATTTAACGGAATTCTGATCCTGCTGGCTTTTTTGTTATCTGCCTGTTCGCACGTTTCCCCTTCCCTGGCAAGGTTCCCCACGCCGGACACTTCAGCCAGCCCGACCCGGGCAGTCGTGCCCTCAACCACATTCACTCCGATAATGAAACCAGCGGGCACCCTGCCTGCCCTCCCAGGCCCCTTCCAGACCGCCCTGCTGAACCCGCTGGACACGCCTCATACCTATATCCAGACACCCTGCCAGTACCTGTACGATAAGTGGTCCTCGGAGAATAGTACACCGGGAACAGTGGTGATGGTCATCATGTTCCATGACATCACCGATGCTGCACTTACCAATCCCAACCAGATTTCGGGATTCAATTTTCGCCAATTGATGAAAAGCCTCCACCAGAATGGTTTCCAGGCGATTACCACCCTGCAATTGAATGGCTTCCTCGAACACAACTCCAAAATCCCTGAACGTTCAGTCCTGCTGGTGACCGACGATAAGCATGCTGCCTCATACTTCAATGTCTTATTCCGCCCTTACTGGATGGATTACAACTGGCCGGTGGTCAATGCCTGGGTCAGCGACAATTTAACCACTGCAGACAATTGGAAGCAGCAGGAGGAATTGAACGCCGAAGGCTGGGTGGATTACCAGGCCCATGGAGTGGTTTCTGCCCCGATCACCCTTGATTCTCCAGACGCGTATATACTCGGCGAATTGAAGGGCTCGATGGACGTTTTTCAGACGCATTTCAACAAAGTGCCAATTGCATTTATTTGGCCGGGCGGCGGGTTTACCCCCCATGCTGTCGCATTGGCGCGCCAGGCCGGCTACCGGCTCGGGTTTACCACCAACCCGCGTGGACCAGTGATGTTCAATTGGGTTCCGCTTGCAGACACCGGTGATCCCAACCGCGATACCTGGATCCCGGAAGGCCCGGTCAATGACCCGCTGATGGTTCTGCCGCGTTATTGGGACACGGATGCGGCCATCCATATAAAGGATGTGATCCAAATTGGCCAGGATGCTGCCACCTATGCCTGGACCAATAAACCCGCCGAAATGAAGTATTATGTCGGTGTTTGTTCGCCTGCTTACGGAGCCATCCCTTAATCTCCTTTAGCCTATCTCCTGACCCCTGCCCATGTCCTGCATCTTTTGTAAAATCCTTTCCGGTGAAGCCCCTGCCACCATTATCTACCGCGATGAGCTGGTTACCGCATTTCGCGATATCCACCCAATAGCCCGTACGCATATCCTCATCATTCCCAACCGGCACATAGACTCGGTCAATGCGCTGGAACCTGGAAACGAACTGCTGGTGGGGCATATGGTTTGGGTGGCGAAGGAACTAGCGGCGAAGGAGGGCGTTGCTGAAAACGGCTACCGGCTCATGATCAACACTGGTGCCCATGGTGGGCAAACCGTTCCTCATCTTCATCTGCATCTGATTGCCGGTAAGTTGGCCCGTTTCCTATTGGGGTAAGAATTCCTGGAAATGATAGCCTAAATTAACGGTTGATAGTATTTCTTGCTTCAAAAGCAGCGATGAACCTAGCCGGTCGAATTTTCATTTTCATGGGTGAGCGTGTGGATTGGTAGCTCGTTCTTGCCCTGGAAAAATACCAATATCTTGATTTCAGGTTGGAGACAGGAGTACAATCATATCCGATCGTACACTCCTTCAGGTAATACCCCCTTTGCACCTCGGACGTAGTTTCTGGCTTCCCTACTGGTCAAATTACAAGGTCAGGCATAACAATTGGTCTAACCTTGGTGGGGTGGGCAGATCATGAAAATATCTCGGATAGGATTCTTGAAGTGGACACGAATATATTTATACTGAAACTCATCATGACCCCTCTGATCGTTATATTTGTGACACTCGTTGCCCGGCGGTGGGGAGAAGCCATTGGTGGACTTTTAATCGGTCTGCCCCTGACATCCGGCCCGGTCTCGGTCTTCCTGGCAGTAGAACAAGGCCGGCAATTCGCTGCGATCTCAGCCAATTCTGCCATGCTCGGATTAATGGCCGTAACAGCCTTTTATGTCACGTACGTGTACACTGCCAGACGTTTTCCCTGGTATCTATCCGCTCTCTTCTCCATCATCCTGTACTTAGGCGTGGTTGCAGGGATATCCGTCCTGCAAATCGATCCATTGCTTACGACCATCATAGTACCCCTGGTCTTACTTGCAGGTACGCTAACCCTGGGAAAAAGGGTTGGATCGGCTGCACCAATTGCGCCACCTGCGTGGGACCTTCCTGCCCGCATAGTTCTCGCGACCTTGATAGTCATTCTGATCACAACCGGAGCCAATTCGCTTGGGTCGAAATGGAGCGGTCTGCTCTCCCCGTTCCCGATATTCACATTTGTCATGGTCACCTTTTCTCATCGACAGGGTGGCCCGACCGCAGTTCGCCGGTTTATCCAGGGCGTGAGCATGGGTCTTTTTTCGTATGTAGCTTTCTTTCTAGTTATTCGATCGTTTGTTGAAGGAAGCAATCTTTTGCTTGTGTATGCGCTGGCCACCCTGGTTGCATTGTTGGTCAATGGAACAATTCTCGGAATACAACTATGGAGAAAACGATCGGTGGTTCCGGATCTGGTTTAACCAGCCCGTTTTTTTATTCCAGGATGATTCGAAAGTCGCAGGTCTTTGCGCCTTGCATGATGGTTTGATTCCGCAATAATTTCATGCGGGGGTTGAAACCTTGGATAAAAGCTTCATCCCGATTACATGAAAGGCAGAAGCCGAACTCCTTCATACCCAGCCGATCATATAACTCGGAATATAGGCAACGCGTCACATTGAAACTAAGCCTTTGCCTGTTCTTCTCCACAATATCAAATTCCAGCGAATCCCCTTCTGCCCAAACTTCTTTTACCACTTTGAACAATTCTGACAAGGTATTCCCATTATATTTATCGGCCATATTTCTACCGGTTTGCATGGCATCCTCCCTGATCGCGGTAGAAGCCAGCTCCATTGCTCTATCCTGACCCAGTGCATTGATAACCCCGCGGATTAGGTTAGCGAAGAACTCGGCTTGAATCTCGCGTCGTTTGAGGTTGCTTATTTCAAAGGCAGGGGGATCAATTTTCATAATCAGCTTCTGAAATGATTTTACCCCATCTGCAGATACTCTGGAACGGATGAGCAATCGCCGGGGTGGGGTTTTCTTCATCCATTGCGCGAATTTCCAAAGATCCAGACCATGCTTGGATCTTCTCCCGAGGGTCATCGTGTCGTTATGCGTTGGTTGACCAAGGTTATTATCGATGGGACCATGCAGTGTGACATCTCCTCCAGGGAAGGCTTCCTGTTTTTTGAATGAGGTACAATACTCCTTATGTTTGAAATCGTTTTCCTGGGCACCTCCGCCTCCGCCCCTTCCGCCAAACGTGGTCTCTCCGCGCAAGTCTTCAAGCACGACGAGTACCGCTTCCTGATCGACTGCGGCGAGGGCACGCAGCGCCAGATCCTGCAGTCCGGCATCGGATTCAAGAACCTGAGTCATATTCTCATCACTCATGGGCATCTCGACCACATCCTTGGACTGGCGGGATTGCTTTCCACGTTCATGCGCTGGGAGACCATCGACGAGATGAACATCTATAGTGGAAAATGGGCGCTCGACCGCATCCATGATCTGCTCTATGATGTGGTTCTGCGCGGCGGGCAGGCTCCGATGACCCTCAACTTGCACGAACTGAAGCCGGGCATTTTCTTTGAAGCGGATGATTTTACCATCACAGCGTTCCCTGTTTTCCACCGCGGCTCCGACAGCTTGGGGTTCCGGTTCGAGGAACGTTCCCACCGCCCCTTCCTACCTGCCCGGGCGGAAGAATTGGGCGTGCCGGCTGGCCCGATCCGGCGTGACCTGGTGGAGGGGCGGACCGTCACGCTGGCGGATGGGCGAACGGTTGGCCCGGAGGATGTCCTTGGACCGCTCAAGCCCGGGCTCCGCCTGGTGCATATTGGCGACACGGGCCGGACCGAGGACCTGGTGGAGCCTTGCCAGGGAGTGGATGCGCTGGTGATAGAATCAACTTATATGGAAGAGGAAGCCGACATGGCCAGGAAATACTCGCACCTGACGGCGAAAATGGCTGCGGAATTGGCGGTCGAGGCGGGCGTTGGACAGTTGATCCTTACCCATCTCTCACGCCGCTACCGCGAGAAGGACGTGCTGGCAGAAGCCCAGGCGGTCTTCCCCAACGTGCGCGTAGCACGCGATTTTGACATATTTTCCATCAAACAAGGAGGTTAACCATGCCTCGCTCTGAACTTGATCTCAACCCTGTCCAACATATCACATCGGATGCCATCGGGCAGCCCGGACAGCGTGTTTTTTATATACAGGGCTGGCGCGAGGCCGACATCCAGCCAGTGACCATAATCATTGAAAAAGTGCAGCTCCAAACCTTGGCAACCGGATTGGAGCAAATGCTGTCCGAAATCACTCGCCAGAACCCTGCTTTGACTGTGCTTTCCGCACAGTACGATGCAGACAAGATGCACATTTCACCCCCCGTAGATCCGCTCTTCCGCGCCGGAGAAATGGGGCTGGGTTATGACGCTGAACAGGACATGATCGTCATCCTGGTGCGTGAGATCGTGGTGGAAGATGGCGATCCGGAAGAAGCTTCGGTCGTGCGCTTCTGGTGCACACGCCAGCAGGCCGGCGGCTTGGCAGCCTGGAGCACGGAAGTTGTCCAGCGAGGGCGGCCCATCTGTCCGCAGTGCGGGCAGCCAATGGAACCCGAAGGTCATTTCTGTCCTAAGAAGAATGGCCATAAGCACTAAGAACTTGACTATTCCACCCGACCCATCCCAAACTGTTCTTGCAAACGGTGATATCGAACTCAAGGGTCAGTTTACTCGTGGCAATAACTACACCTTCCTGGTAAACGTCTGCCACGCCGGAAGTGAGATCCTGGCCGTCTACAAGCCGACCCGCGGGGAACAGCCCTTGTGGGACTTTCCCGAGAGTTCGTTGGCCGGGCGGGAAGTGTCTGCCTATCTGGTCAGCCAGTTGTTGGGCTTTGGCATGGTACCGTTCACGCTCCTGCGGGATGGGCCGCTCGGCCCTGGCTCGCTCCAGCAGTACATTGACCATGACCCCAACTATCATTATTTCTCCTTTAAACCGGCCGAAATCGAACGCCTTCGCACGGTAGTGCTCTTTGACCTGCTGGTAAACAATGCCGACCGCAAGGGCAGCCATATTCTGGTGCAGAAACGCACCCGCAAACTCTTCCTGATCGATCATGGCCTGTGCTTCCATGTGGAGGATAAACTGCGCACTGTGATATGGAATTTTGCCGGCGAACCCATCCCAGTGGACTTGCTTGCGGTGCTGGACTCCTTCTGCGGAAAAATGGACCTGCCGGTTTTGCTTGCTCCGTATCTCAGGCCGGAAGAAGTGGCTGCTCTGGTGCAGCGGGCCGAGGCGCTCCTGTCTGCCGGCCAGTTCCCCTTCCCGCCCGAGGACCGGCGAGCCTTTCCTTTCCCTCCGGTCTAGTCCAGCGTTTCAGGTTTTGCAGCTTACTTCTTACCTTTTTGTTTCTTGTCTTATTTTCTTCCTCTTTATCTCAGGAGTTCCCCATGTCTCACTATAATCTCGCTCTGCTCGGATTTGGCAACGTTGGACGTGCCCTGGCCCGTTTGCTCCAGCGCAAAGAGGCCGAACTGCAATCCAGGTACGATATCACCTTCAGGGTAACCGGCATTGCCACCGGGCGGCACGGTGCAGCCGTCAACCCGGCCGGGCTGGACTATATCCACGCGGCAAGTCTGGCCGAAGCCGGGGAGTCACTCGCAGCGCTTTCGAAAACCCCCATAAGCAGCAATTCCGAATTCTTGCGTGCTTGTGCAGCCGATGTGATGTTCGAGAATACGCCTGTGAACCATGCGACCGGCCAGCCTGCCATTGACCACCTGCACCTGGCGCTCGAATTGGGCATGCACGCCATTACGGCAAACAAAGGACCAGTGGTGCATGCTTATCGTGAACTGTCCGAATTTGCAAAAACCAGGCACAAAAGATTCTACTTCGAGTCCACCGTGATGGATGGGGCGCCCATCTTCTCGCTCTTTCGTTCCTCCTTGCCGGCTGCACAATTGCTTGGATTTCGCGGCATCCTGAACTCCACGACCAACCTGATCCTGGGTCGCATGGAGAGCGGAGAATCGTTTGAGGATGCCGTCAAATATGCCCAGTCCGTCGGCCTGGCTGAGACCGACCCGGCTGCGGATGTGGATGGATGGGACGCGTCCATCAAGGTGGCAGCGCTCATCAACGTGCTGATGGAGATCCCCTTGACCCCTCAACAGGTGGACCGCACCGGCATTCGTGGAATCACGCAGGAAATGGTCGCAGATGCAAAGGCGCAGGGGAAACGCTGGAAGCTGGTCTGCTCGGCGGAACGTGTTGGCGTATTGGCCACAGGCCGGGTTGCCCCGGAACCAGTGCCAGCTTCTTCCACACTATACAGTGTGGAAGGCTCCTCGTCCATCGTTGAGTTCTACACCGACACATTATCGAGTCTCAGCATCGTGGAAGGCAATCCGGGCCCCGACACTACCGCCTACGGCCTGCTGGCAGATTTTATCAATGCGGTACGATAAGAAAAGAAGAAATTATCAGCCTTCCTTTGCCAATAGCTTCTGCAATTGTTTTTCCTTTTCAACCCGTGCACGCTCCGATATCGGCGCAACCAGGTAACGCCGCAGCTTGGCTTCGTCCAGGGTGGCTTCATAGTAGTCGCGGAACATCTCGAGGATGGTGACTGTTTCCCCCGTATAGCGTTCCATTTGCACAGGCTCACCGGACTGAATCTGGCCTTCCTGCAAAACCCGGCAATACAATCCGGCCCGTTCCGCCTGCCGGAATTGTTCAATAAAGGCATGATAGCCCATGCGAGCGGCCAATGTCACACACGGCATGCGCGGGGATGTCACTTGCAAAGACACCTCGCCAATTTGTAAAATATCACCGACGTGCACTTGCCCACTTTCCAGCTTGCTGATCGTCAGGTTCTCCCCGAATGTGCCGGGGGCAAGTTCCCGATTCAAAGCCTCCGACCACCACTGGTAATCCGCCGCGCCATAGATATAAATGGCCTGGTCCGGGCCTCCGTGGTGTTTTGTGTCACAGATTGCATCTCCCCGGATGCCAACGGATGTGATCCGGACAGGTGTATTGATCGGAAGTTTATAGATGCCGGTTTTTCCGGAAGGCTTTGCATTTGGAATGCTGCGTTCCTGGCCTACGTTTACACTGATAAGTTTCATGGGCTGCCTGCCTTTCAACCCGGGTTGGGTAAGGGTCGAAAGGGAAATTCTATATTGAGATTAGTATAACATCCTAATCAACCGAAAATTCCCAATGGGCGCAGCTTAAATTTGGAGGAGCGGACTCCTATGTCTCCTGACATTGGAGTGAAACAACGTTATAAATCCAAAATCTGGAGATTTTGGACTCCTTATCGATCTTGCTGAAAAACTTATCAATATTATAAGGAAGTATCTACCACATTTCTGATTTCTCAGCGGTGCAGGTACTGATCAACCAAAGGGCCAGTCTCATCTGCTCCGTCGACCTGTTGTATAATCGCATGTATGAAACTTATCCCAGGTAGGACTAGCCTGTCCATGCGCTCATTTGTCCTGCCCATTTCTGGCCTGCTGATTGCCCTGGCTGGCCTGGCTGCCTGCGGCAATTCAAAGCCAACTGCCACTCCGTTGCCCGTCACAACAAATCCTGCCACTCCTAGCGTGACTACCATTCCACCGCGCGCCCTGACTGTCTGCCTGGGCCAGGAACCTGCCAGTCTTTTCCCGGTGAATAACCCCTCATCGTCGGCGCGCGCCGTTCTGGCGGCGGTTTATGATGGGCCGATTGACACAAATTCCTACAGCTACCAGCCGGTTATATTGAAGGATTTGCCCAGCCTGGCAAATGGGGATGCGCGGCTGTTTCAAAAATCCGTCTACGTAGGTGATGAGGTGGTGGATGCCACTGATACCCCGGTCACGCTCGAGGTCGGGATAAAGGTCCGCCCGGCCGGCTGCCGTTCCGATACCTGCGCGGTTGTGTACGATGGTAAAAGCGCTCTCCAGATGGACCAGATGCAAGCCACCTTTCACCTACTTCCCGGGCTTACCTGGTCAGATGGGCAGCCACTCACTGCCCAGGATTCCGTCTATGCATACAATATGGCCGCTGACCCGTCTACGGGCGTTTCCAATTATCTGGTGGAACGCACCAATTCCTATGAAGCAGCCGGCGCCACTACGGTGCAATGGTGGGGCAAGCCAGGCTACATCGATACCACGTATGTAATGAATTTCTGGGCGCCTCTCCCCAGCCACCTGTGGAGCCAGATCCCAAATGACCAGTTGGCAGTTTCCGTCGGACCATCCCGCTCTCCGATTGGCTGGGGCCCTTATGTTATTCAGGAATGGGTGGCTGGGGACCATATCACATTAACGAAGAATCCCTATTACTTCCGCGCCAGTGAAGGGCTGCCAAAATTTACCACACTGACCTTCCGGTTTGTACCCGACCCTGCAACAGCCATTAACGATTTGATTTCTGGCAGTTGTGATATTCTCGATCCAAGTATCAACCTGGGCGGGCAGGTGGACAGTCTACGCTCAATGGCAGATAAAAAACAACTCCAGGTGCTTTTCGCTACACCGCCTGTCATGGAACAACTGGCATTCGGCATCCGTCCGGCAGTCTATGATAATGGCTATAACGTCGGCTATGACCGCCCTGACTATCTCGGCGACGTACGTGTCCGCCAGGCCGTGGCCATGTGTATCGATCGCCAGAAGGTGGTGGACTCGGTATTATCCGGGCTGTCCAAGGTCCCGACCACTTTTGTTCCTGCGGACGATCCACTTTATGACTCTTCCGCGACCACTTATTCCTATGATGTATCTGCCGCCAATGCGCTGCTCGAACAGGCTGGTTGGCATGATACGGATAACAACCCAATAACGCCGCGCCTTGCCATAGGCGTACATGATGTTCCGAATGGTACTCCTCTGGAATTGACCTACATTACCTCCAGCGCGGCGCAGCGGGTGCAGGTTAGTAAGATTGTGGCAGATTCCCTGGCGCAATGTGGTATCAAGGTGAATGTCAAATATCTTGACCAGACGGTGTTATATGCCGCTGGACCGGATGGCGCGCTTTTTGGGCGCAATTTTGATCTGGCCGAGTTTGCCATGGGCAGCACGAACACGGAACCGCCCTGCCAATGGTTTACCAGTACAGAGATTCCAAATGCTGCCAATCAATGGGTGGGTACAAATGTAAGCGGCTACAGCAATCCGGATTTCGATGCAGCCTGCCAGGCAATCCAGCAATCCCTGTCCGATGAGCCGGCGCACGCACAAGCCTACCAGCAGGCTCAAACAATTTTTAGTGGAGATTTGCCTGTCCTTCCCTTATACTGGCGTTTGGAAGTTGCCGCGGCCCGCCCGGATGTGTGCCATTTCTCGCTTGATCCCACTGCTTCCAGCGCCTTGTGGAATATCGATAGCATCGATTCCGGGATTTCCTGTGGCCAATAATCAGATGGAATTTTCCATGATTCGAGGCTGGATTATCCTGAGGTTGGTTTGACAATATCACGAATACCTTCTATCTAAAATCGTGTATAATCTGACTGATTTGACCTGGATTGTTAGACAACTCAAGTTGGGATTCAGGTCATTGAATTTAATGTAGCGAAGGACTATATGTATGCCTGCTCCATTACTTGACGTTAAAGGGCTCGAAACAGAATTCAAAACCCCTGATGGAATAATTCATGCTGTAAATGGCGTCTCCTTTTCACTGCAAGAAGGGGAGACCCTTGGTCTGGTGGGGGAGAGTGGTTGCGGAAAAAGTGTGACGATGCTCTCCGTTCTCCGTTTGATAGCCATGCCGCCTGGAAAGATTGTTGCCGGGGAGGCTTTTTTTCGCGGACAGGACCTGTTGAAAATGTCGCAGGAGGATATCCGGCATGTGCGCGGCGCGCAGATTGCCATGGTTTTCCAGGATCCGATGACCTCATTAAATCCTGTTTTGACTATCGGTGTCCAGATGGAGGAACCTTTGAGGCTCCATTTGGGCATGAACAGGAACCAGGCCAGGGCGCGTTCGGCCGAATTGCTTGCGATGGTGGGGATTCCCAGTTCAAAAGATCGCCTGCGCGACTATCCTCACCAATTTTCAGGTGGTATGCGCCAGCGCGTCATGATTGCCATGGCTTTATCCTGCGGTCCGCAGATCCTGATTGCCGATGAACCAACCACTGCCCTGGATGTGACCATTCAGGCGCAGATCATCGAGTTGTCCAAGCGCCTGCGCGACGAACTGGGCATGGCAATCATCTGGATCACCCATGATCTGGGTGTGATTGCCGGTCTGGCGCGGCGCGTATCCGTGATGTATGGCGGCTACCTGATTGAAGAAGCGCAAGTAAACGAACTGTATGCTAATCCCCAGCATCCTTACACCATCGGACTGCTCGGCAGCCTGCCGCGCCTGGATAGTACAAGACACCAGCGCTTATATTCCATCGAAGGGTTGCCCCCGGTCTTGTATGAGAAACCGAATGCCTGCCCATTTGCGCCACGCTGCAAGTGGGCCATGGAACGCTGCTGGAAAGAGAATCCGGTTCTGGAGACTCTTGCCCCGGAACATCGCGCGGCCTGCTGGGTCGACACGCAGACTGGGAGAAGTCGCTCATGAGTAATGAGAAGGATGTATTGCTGCGCGTGGATAACCTTGTCATGCATTTCCCCATCTATCGCGGCGTAATCCGCCGACAGGTTGGTGCAGTCCACGCGGTGGATGGAGTGTCATTCGAAATCAAGCGCGGTGAAACCATGGGGCTGGTGGGTGAGTCGGGTTGTGGAAAATCAACCACCGGGCGTACGATCCTGCAGCTCTATAAGCCGACCTCCGGACATGTTTATTTTAACGGCACCGATCTTACCACGCTCAAACGGGAAGAAATGCGCTATATGCGCCGGGAAATGCAGATGATTTTCCAGGATCCGTATGCCAGCCTGAATCCGCGTATGACAGTTGGTGATATTATTGGTGAGCCCCTGGCAATCCATGGTGTTGCCAAGGGTAAGGAGATCCAGGAGACCGTCGAAAACCTGCTTAACCTGGTAAAGTTGAGCCCGGCATTTGCCAGCCGCTATCCGCACGAATTCTCCGGCGGGCAGCGTCAGCGCATTGGCGTGGCGCGTGCCCTGGCGTTGCAGCCCTCCCTGATCATCTGTGATGAACCCATCTCGGCCCTGGATGTGTCCATTCAGGCCCAGGTGGTCAATTTGCTGGAGGACTTGCAGGGACAATTTAACCTGACGTACCTGTTCATTGCGCATGATCTCTCGATGGTACGTCATATCAGTTCGCGTGTGGCCGTCATGTACCTGGGTGTTATCATTGAGATTGCTGACCGGGTTGACCTGTATGCCAACCCTTTACATCCCTATACGCAGGCCTTGCTATCCGCAGTTCCCATCCCGGACCCGGTTTCTGATGCCAAGCGCCAGCGCCGGGTGCTGGAAGGGGATGTGCCCAGTCCGGTGAACCCGCCCTCGGGGTGCCGTTTCCGTACGCGCTGCTGGCTGGCTGAAAAGATCTGCGCGGAGCAGCGTCCCGAATTTCGCGAAATTACGCGTGATCACTATGTCGCTTGCCACATGGTCTCAGTTACATAATTCTTCAAATAAGAAAGGAGGTGGTTGTCCGACAAATTGGTATGTTACTTCCTACCCTTTTCGTATCCATGTTTACTCTACTTTGAGAAGGAGAAGATTATGCGTAAGTTGTTGATTGTTGTAAGCTTTTTGATGGTCGCGAGCATGCTGCTCTCGGCCTGCGGTGCCACGCCAACGACTGCCCCGGCGACCGCTGCCCCGGCGACCTCCGCCCCCGCGACCGCTGCCCCGGCGACTGCCGCACCCTCTGCCACCGCTGCTCCCGCGGCTGCGCCGAATCCATATGTTGGCTCCGGCAAGCTGGATGGCAATGGCATTCCCCCGGATTTCTTCGCGGATATAAATGTCCGCAAGGGCTTCAGCTATGCCTTCGATTGGGGTACCTACATCAACGATGTCTACAAGGGTGAAGCGGTTCAGTCGCTGGAAATCCCGCTGCCGGGTATGCCTGGCTTCGATACCAATGCCCCGCACTATACCCTGGACCTCGACAAGGCTACCGCTGCCTTCAAAGCCTCCACGCTCAAATCCGCGGATGGCAAATCCTTATGGGATACTGGTTTCCGTCTCCAGATGCTCTACAACCAGGGCAACACCACCCGCCAGATCGTGTCCCAAATCCTGGCCGCCAACCTGGCCCAGATCAACCCCAAGTTCGTGGTCGAAATCCTCGGCCTGCCCTGGCCGGCTTACCTGCAAGCCCAGCGCGCCAGCCAGATCCCGATCATGACCGCCGGCTGGATCGAAGATATCCATGACCCGAACGACTGGTACCAGCCCTATACGGTCGGCACCTATGGCGGACGCCAGAACCTGCCCTCTGCCCTCAAGGACCAGTGCACTCCCCTGCTGACCCAGGGCGCGACCCTGACCGATCCGGCTGCTCGAACAACGGTCTACAAGCAGATCAACCAGCTCTACTACGACCAGGCCATCGGTATTCCACTGGTGCTGGCGACCACGCACGGTTACCAGCGCAATTGGGTTAGTGGCGTGGTCCGCAACCCGATTTTCTCTGATCTATATTTCTATACAATCTCCAAGAGTGGCAGCAAGGATGATACCACCTTCACAGAAGCCACCGCTGGTGATCCTGTGGACTTGGATCCAGGCTTCGCCTACGATAACGCCAGCGGCGAGATCATCCAGAATGTCTATGACACGCTCATCTTCTACGATGGCGAACAACCCGCCAAATTCGTCCCGATGCTGGCCGATAAGTGGGATGTATCAACGGATGGGAAGACCTATACCTTCCACCTGCATCCGGGCGTGAAATTCCAGAACGGCGATCCCATGACCGCCGCGGATGTGGCATACTCGTTCGAGCGCGGCATCCTGCAGGGTGGCAGCGCCTCCCCGCAGTGGTTGATGACCGAAGCCTTCCTGGGCGCTTCCGTCAATGATATCGCCGAAGTGATCGATCCCAGCGGCGCCCTGGATGACGACCAGGCCAACCTGGCGAAGGCCGATCCGGCCAAACTGACGGCCGCCTGCCAGCAGGTCACCAATGCCTTTAAGGTTGTTGACGACAACACCGTCAGCATGACACTGGCGCAGCCGTGGGGCCCCTTCCTGCCCACCATCGCCCAGTTCTGGGGCTCGATTATTGACCAGAAATGGGCCATGGCCAATAAGACCTGGGACGGTAACTGCGCTGACTGGACCAACTACTACGGTGTGACGGACGCCACCAATCCGCTCTTAAAGATCATGAACGGCACCGGTCCCTTCATGCTGGATCATTGGACCGCAGGAACGGAAGTCGTCCTTACCGCCAATCCCACCTATTGGGGCGGCCAAGCCAACAAGCAGCCTGCCCTGAAGCGCGTTGTCATCCAGGACATTCCCGAGTGGAGCACACGCTTTGCCGAGCTGCAGGCCGGTGATGCCGATATTGTGTATGTACCGGTCGAGAACCGCTCTCAGGCGGATGCATTGGTTGGTTCTATGCATGTCTTTGATAATACAACCAATACGTTTGGTCCCGCGCAACAGGTCTGTGGTATTGACCCAACCAAGTTAGCCGCAGCTCAATTCGAAGTCTGCCCCGCCGGCCAAAACGGTAAAGGAATATTGACTCTCTACATTGGCCAGCCAGAGCTCGAGATGGATGTGGTCATCTACAACTTCGCGATCCATTAAATCGACATAGTCTGAGCATGTTCTGTACGGGGGCCTGATCCCAGGCCCCCGTACCATCCAGTCAGTTTTATCCTGCGCAGTGGATTGAAACGGATTTCATTTCAATCCACTCCGAAGGATAAACTCAAATGAGGTAACCTATGAGCACCTACATCATCCGTCGTCTACTGCTTGTACCGCTCCTGCTGTTTGGGGTGACATTATTGATTTTTGGCATGTTGCAATTCCTTAGCCCGGTGGAACGCTCGGCCCTGTATGTGCGGGATATTCCCAAGAACGCCAATGCCATTAATGGCATCATCAAGACCTATGGGCTGGATCAACCCATCTATGTCCAGTACTGGCGCTGGCTGGTAGGTCATATAGACTCTAGAACCGGAGTGAGGACAGGCGGGATCCTCTTCGGAGATTTTGGCTACTCCCGCACGGCCTCCCAGTCGGTCGTCGACTTGATCCGTAACCGCTTCCCCAACACGCTCGACCTGACCATCTGGGCGGTTGCCCCGGTCATCCTGGTCGGCATCTGGCTGGGGGTGCAGGCGGCCGTCCATCAGAATGGCTGGATCGACCAGGCCGCCAGGATATTCAGCATTGTGGGGACCTCCTTCCCGACCTTTGTTTTTGGCCTATTGGTGTTGATGATCTTCTATGTCAAACTGCCCTGGTTTCCACCCGGCCGGGTTTCCGACTGGGCGAGTATTATTATTGAGGCTAAGAGTTTTCACCACTATACCACCCTGCTGTCTTTTGATTCCCTGCTGAATGGCCGTTTTGACGTTTTCCTGGATGTCATGCGCCACATGATCCTGCCGATCCTGACCCTCTCATACATCAGTTGGGCGGTCTTCGTGCGTGTGACACGTTCGTCCATGCTCGAAACCCTGCGCATGGAGTACGTCACCACGGCGCGCGCCAAGGGTTTGCGGGAACGCGACGTCATCAATAAACATGCCCGTCCGAACGCCATGATCCCGGTCATTACCCTGGCTGGCTTCCAGATCATCGGCCTGCTGGGCGGCGTGGTGATCACCGAGACGGTCTTCAACTACCCGGGCATCGGCGCCGCCGCAGCCAGCGCCGCCCAACAATTGGATGTCGTCACGGTGCTGGGTTTTGCGCTCTTCGATGGCCTGATCTTGATCGTGTCCAACCTGATCGTCGATGTGTTGTACGGCGTGATTGACCCGCGGGTGCGCTTATCCTAAGGAGGTCACCATGACTGAAACCACGACTCCTACTGGTAACAACGCCCTGTTGCGCGAAGCTATTCCGGTCCGTAAGATAGGACGGTTGGAGCGTTTCCTGGGTCCGGAGAACTACCGTATTGTCACCGGCCTGCTCAAGACACCCGCCTCCATCCTGGGATTTATCCTGATCGCGTTGTTCATCTTCATTGCATTGTTTGCCCCGTATATCATCCCGCCGGTCAGGCCTGATGCCGATCCTTACACCATCCCGCGCGATGGCTACAGTTCCCAACCTCGCCCGATGATGTCGGCGTGGGAACGCAGCGCGCCGCCCTTGCCCTTGTGGTGGAAACCGATCATGCGGACGGATCACTGGGTGCATATCCTGGGAACTTCCCAGGGCCAATATGACATTTTCTACGGCATCATCTGGGGCACCCGCACGGCCTTCAAGACCGGCTTGATCGTGGTCTTTGCCACTTTCCTGATCGGCGTGACCATCGGTTCGGTCTCGGCCTACTATGGCGGCCTGGTGGACAACATCATCATGCGCATTGTGGATGTCTTCCTGACCCTGCCGTTCATCCTGGCAGCCCTGATCCTGGCGGCCATTCTTACCCCCCGCATCGGGCAGTCGATTTGGCCGGCCGTGATCGCCCTGATCGTCTTCGACTGGATGACCTATGCGCGTATTATCCGCGGCGACATCCTTTCCATTAAGGAACGCGACTATATCATGGCCGCACGCGTCATCGGCGCCAAGGATGGCCGCATTCTCTTCCGGCACATCCTGCCCAATGCCATTTTCCCGACCCTGGTGCTGGCTTCCCTGGCGATCGGCGACGTGGTGCTCAGTTTTGCCGCATTGAGTTTCCTGGGTATTGGTACCCAGGTTGGCTATGCTGATTGGGGCCAGGTGCTCAGTTTTGCCCGCAACTGGATCAGCAGCCTGACCACCTACTGGTATATCATTGTCTGGCCCGGCCTGACCCTGGTGATGTTCGTGATGGGCTGGAACCTGGTCGGCGATGCCTTGCGGGATGTGCTTGATCCGCGCCTGCGCGGTAAGAGTTAAACCGGCAAATGCCCTCTTCCCGAATTTTGCTCGTCGATGATCAGCGTGAAGTAAGCCGCCTCCTGCATTCGGCACTGGACACGTTGGAATACGATCTGGATATTGTCGAGGTGCCTTCCGGTGAAGAGGCGATTCTGGATAGTTCCCTCAACCCCATCGATCTGCTGGTTTCCGATTATCGGTTGCCGGGAATTTCAGGCATCGAGTTGATGCGCAAGGTGCGCAAATATCGCCCCAATGTGAAAGTAATCCTCATAACCGGCCAGGCAGACCCAAATATCCGCAAAGAAGTATCCGAGTCAGGCGCGGATGCTTTTTTCATCAAGCCTGTTCCCATCGCTGATTTTCTGGATTCTGTGGAACGTCATTTAGGGCTGGTCGGAACCATTCTTCCGCCCGAGCCGGTTGTCCCCGGCGAAGAAGCCGAGATTCAGCCCACCTTGCCGGATCTCATGGTCCATCTGCGCCAGGAATTGGACGCGGTTGTCGTCCTGTTGCTGAACGATAAAGGAGTTATTCAGGCGCGTGCCGAGGATCTGCCGGATGGTAATGAGAAAGTATCCCTGCTTTCCTCCTTGCTTTCCATTTATAGCGCCGGTCAGAATGTCTCCCGCCTGCTTGGCCAGAAGGTCGCTTCGAACTGGTATATCTTTGACGGTGCTCCTTTTGATTTGGTCTTCGCTCCGGTCGGTATGGAGCATTCCATGCTGGTCATCGGCAAGGGTCTGGCAGACGAAGAACAGGTATTGAAAACCTTTGATAAATTCTCGATTGCTCGCAAGAAGATCGAAATGATCCTGGGCGAAATTCCCTCGGACCTTCCTGCCGCCCCAATGCCACCTCCAAGCTCCCCGGAAGCGGATGACCCGGACGTGCCGGAAATGGGGCCTTTATTAAGGGAATCCATGACGAAACTCAACCCAGCCGATGTGGACGATTTTTGGGATAAGGCCGCGGATAAGCACAAGGCTCCTACCGAACCAGACATGCTCTCTTATGACCAGGCCAAAGAACTTGGCCTGGGCCCGGAAGATGAATCTTAGAGTGGCGCTCGCACCAACTTGCCTTTTCCACAACCGGGGTTAGGGCGAGGCGGGGACAGGTGGTCTTCAGACTTTCTGAAACCTCTGGCATCAAATGTGGCAGGGATTGTCCCTCCGCACGGCCTGTGATACAATTCGGCCCGCTTTGGGGCGTAGTGCAACGGCAGCACGTCAGCCTTTGGAGCTGATTATCCTGGTTCGAATCCAGGCGCCCCAGCCTGAATTTCCCGCCTGCACAGCGGAGCTTGTTCCGTGCTTACCAGCGGGGCCAGTCCCGTGCTTACCAGCGGGGCTTTTTTTTCCGGGAATGGGCCTCGTGCCGCTCTGCTGGCAGCGCAGGCTCATTTTATTTTTTCACCCCCTTCCTGCATGAGAAATGGGATCGGTGAGACAGGAGTTGCTCATGAAAGTCACTGCTGTTCTTCTGGCTGCTGGTCAGGGCGTACGCATGAAATCCAGGGTTTTGAAAGTGCTTCATCCTGTCTGCGGAAAACCCATGCTTGCTTATGCTCTTGCGGCTGCCGTCTCTGCCAGCACCGAGAAGCCGGTGGTTGTCATTGGCAAGGATGGCGAGACCCTGCGTTCCTTCCTCGGGGATGCAGCCGTCTGCGTGCTCCAGGACCCGCCGCTGGGCACCGGGCATGCCGTCCGGCAGGCCGAAGCCAGCTTGCGTGACAAAACGGATCTGGTGCTGGTCACCTATGCCGATATGCCACTTCTGCGTTCCGAGACCCTGGCGCGACTCGTCGAAGCCCAGCAGAAAAACCCCGGCCCACTCACCATGCTGACCGCCATCGCCGCCGATCCACGCGGGTTTGGGCGGGTTGTTCGCAGCCCGGATGGGCATGTGCAGGCAATTGTCGAGGAAGCCGCGGCCACGCCGGAGCAACTCTCCATCCGGGAGTTGAATGTAGGCGCATATTGCTTCTCTGCCGCCTGGCTGTGGCAGGCCCTGGGCAGGGTTCCTCTTTCCCAAAAAGGGGAATACTACCTGACGGATACCATCGAACTGGCGGTGAACGCCGGGCTGCCAGTCCAGGCGTTGGTCAGCGAGGATTTGACTGAGAGTATTGGCATAAATACGCGTGTCCACCTGGCCGAGGCCGAAGCGGCCATGCGGGCGCGCATCAATCGAGCCCACATGCTGGCGGGGGTCACGATCGTAAACCCGCAGGCGACGTATATCGATCCGGATGTGACGATCGGCCCGGATACGGTCATCTGGCCGAATACTTATTTGCATGGAAAGACCGTCATTGGCGCAGGTTGCAGCATCGGGCCGGATACCATCGCGGAGGATTCCACCATCGGCAATGATTGTGAAATCCTGGCGGCTGTGATGGAAAAGGCGGTTGTTGAAGATAACGTCAGCATCGGTCCGTTCGCCCGGCTGCGCAAAGGTGCGCATCTATGCCAGGGAGTCCACATGGGCAATTTTGGCGAGGTGAAGGATTCCACGCTCGGGCCGGGTACCAAGATGGGTCATTTCTCTTATATCGGTAATGCGACCATCGGTCCGGATGTCAATATTGGCGCAGGCACCATCACATGCAACTATGATGGGGTCCACAAAAACCAGACTGAGATTGGAGAGGGGGCGTTTATCGGATCAGATACCATGCTGGTTGCGCCTGTGAAGGTGGGGGCGCATGCCAAAACTGGCGCAGGGGCGGTGGTCACGAAAGATGTGGAAGCAGATACCCTGGTGGTGGGTGTTCCGGCGCGGCCCATCCGCAAATTAAAAAAACCTTCTTAATAAGGTAGGGAAAAGGGGGTGTACCCCCACCCATCCTATATTGGGATATTACGAATTTACGAGGCTAAAAAATGAGCAATTTGAGTGACGAGGAACAGCACCTGCTGATCGATCTGGCCATCGAAGCCCGCCGCCGGGCCTATGCGCCTTATTCCAATTATCAGGTCGGCGCAGCCCTGCGGACGAAAAGCGGGCGTGTCTTCACCGGTTGTAATGTTGAGAATGCCGCCTACCCCACCGGGATGTGTGCCGAGAGGGTGGCCGTCTTCAAGGCTGTATCGGAAGGGGAGCGGGAGTTTGAAGTACTCGCGGTGGTCACCTCCAACGGCGGGTCCCCGTGCGGAGGCTGCCGGCAGGTGCTGGCTGAGTTTGGTCTTGACACGCTCGTTTTGATTGCCGACGGTCAAGGTCATCTGGTGCAGGAGACCACCGTTGCTGGACTGTTGCCGGGAGCGTTTTCTCCCAGGGATTTACAGGCTAAGAGATAGATTAATCCTAACAAAATTGAATATTCAATACACGCTCCCTGTGGTAAGATTATTTCCATGAATTTTTCCCAGATTACCGATTGCCTGTTTATTGGCGATACCCCGCAGGCGGATGATTACGACCTTTTGCGCGAACTGGGCGTCCGCCTGGTCATCAATATGCGCATCGAGAAACGCCCGGCGGTTGATCCGCACAGCCCGCCGCTGGATTTTCTTTGGCTGCCGACGTTCGATACCCCCGGCCTGGTCATTCCGATCCGTTTTTTGATTCGCGGCGTCCAGGCTGCTTTGGAGACCATCCAGGCGGGCGGGAAGGTTTATGCCCATTGCCATAAAGGCAAGCACCGCGCCCCGGCCATGGGGGCCTCCATCCTGATTGCTCTGGGATACGACCCGGATGAGGCCATCGAATTGATCATGGCGCAGCGTCCCATTGCCGACCCGAATATATTCTACATCCGCAGCCGCATCCTGCGCTTCGCGCGTGCCTGGGAGAGTATTGATTAGGAGTGAATTTCTTAAGTAATGAAGGTTCTTCCTTAGTGAACCTTAGCGATACTTGCTGACCTTCGTGTTGAAATTTCCCGAATAATGATCAAAACGGGTTCCTCGCCGGAACCCGTTTTTTTTATCCGCTTGCCAGCTTTGCCACCGTGACCCCTTCGCCGCCTTCCTTGGGGTCGCCCTCCTCGAATGAGGTCACCTGCGGGTGATCCTTGAGCGCCGCCCGCACCTCCTGGCGCAGTTTGCCGGTGCCTTTTCCGTGGATGATCCGGACAAATGGCAGTCCGGCCATATAGGCCTTTTCCAGGTAGCGGTCGAGCATATCCAGTGCGTCTTCGGCGCGCTGCCCGCGCAGGTCCAGTTCCACTCCCGGGGAGGCAACGAACATTGATGATTGATGATTGCTGATTGTAGATTGCGACTCGGGCTGGTTCTTCCTGGGCACTGGCTGAACACCAACCGCGAATGGCTCGTCGCTTTTCTTCTTCAATTCCTCCAGCTTTACCCGTAGCCTGAGCACGCCCGCCTGCACTTCCGCCTCTTCTCCGTCGATCGAGGAGAGTATCCCTTCTGTGCCAAGCTGGCGCAGAATCACTTTGTCGCCCGTCTTCAAAGCTCCCACCGTTCGTGCGTTTGCCGAAGGCGTTTGCCGAAGGCGTTTGATGGGTTCCTGCACCTGCTCTTCTACCAACTCGATTTTCTCTTCGATTGCCCGCAACGCCTCCAGCGGCTGGCGGGCTTTCTTCAACTCGTCTTTCAGCATTTTGAGCTGGGTCTTCAAGAGTTCCACTTCCAGTTCGCCCTCGGCGCGCGCCTGCTCGAGCACTTTCTGGCGCTCATCACCGATCTTTTCCAGCCGTTCGGCCAGGTCGCGTTCCAGGCGGCGGGCTTCGGAACGGGCCCGCCCGGCTTTTTCGCTCTCCTTGAAGGCGATCTTGCGCTGGCGGTGGATATCCCCGATCAGTTTGTCGGCACGCAGGTCGTCCGGGCTGATCTCGCTGCGGGCGGCCTCGATGATTTCCTGCGGCAGCCCCAGGCGCTGCGCGATCGCCAGGGCATTGGATCTCCCTGGCAGCCCGAGGGTCAATTTGTAGGTCGGGCGCAGCGTCTGCACATCGAACTCCAGCGAAGCGTTGACCACGCCCGGGGTGGTGTGCGCGAAGGTCTTCAACTCCGGGTAGTGGGTGGCCACCAGGGTGGTGATGCCGCGCCCGAGCAGGTCCGACAGGATCGCACGCGCCAGCGCCGCGCCCTCCTGCGGGTCCGTGCCGGCTCCCAGTTCGTCCAGGATCACCAGCGAATGCTGGTCGGCTTTCTTCAGGATTTGCACGATATTGGTGATATGCCCGGAGAAGGTGGAAAGCGACTGCTCGATGGATTGCTCGTCGCCGATGTCGGCGTAGATGGCTGCGAAACAGGGCAGCTCCGAGCCGGATTGGGCCGGGATGTGCAGGCCGCTCTGCGCCATGGCCGCCAGCAGGCCGACCGTCTTAAGCGTGACCGTCTTGCCGCCCGTGTTGGGGCCGGTGATGACCAGCGCGAACGTGCCGGGCAGCGGGTCGATATTGATGGGCACGACTGTTTCCGGGTCCAGCAGCGGGTGACGGGCGTTCAACAGCCGGATGGCGGGTGGCGGATTGCCGCCTTCTGATTGCCGGCTGCTGCTTGCTGACCGCGGATCGCTCAACACCGGTTCATTTGCCCGGAGCTTGTCGGCGTATTTAGCCTTGGCAAAGGCCAGGTCGAGTTCGGCCAGCGCCGCCACCCCTGCCACGATTTCCCCGGCCAGCCCGCCGACCTGCGCCGAGAGTTCGGCCAGCACCCGGCGGGTTTCGTCCCGCTCGGCGACCACGGCTTCGCGCAAGGCATTGTTGAGTTCCACCACCGCCAGCGGCTCCACAAACAGGGTCGCCCCGGTGGAAGATTGGTCGTGCACGATGGCCTTGAGCTGGCCTTTGAATTCGGCCCGCAGCGGGATGACGTAGCGCCCGTCCCGCTGGGTGATGACGCTGTCCTGCAGCTTGGAGGCGGTGGCGGCATCCGTCAGGTAACGCTGCAGGCGGGTCATCAGCCGGTCGTGGGATACGCGCACGTGCCGCCGCAGGTCGTATAGTTTGGGTGAGGCGCTGTCGGCCACTTCGGCGGAATCCGTGATGCAGCGCGCGATCGCTTCGACCAGTCCGGTTGGACTTGGCAGGCGGGAGGCCATGCCGGCCAGGTGCGGGGAGGCTTCGGCGTGTTTTTCGAAGAAACGCCGCAGGCTGCGCATTGCCACCAGCGTGGCCTGCACATCCAGCAGTTCCTTCGGGTCCAGCACGCCGCCGTGCGCCGCCAGGTCCACCTGTGCGCGGATGTCATGCGCACCGCCGATATTAAGGTCAGCGGTTGCGATTAATGTACGAGCCTCGCTGGTTTCCGCCAGGCGGTCGCTGGCTTCTTTGAAGTCCGCGGTGGGGGACAGCAGGCGCGCAAGGTCAGCAGAGCCGGAGAAGTCGCACAAGTCCGCCAGGCGGGCCAGGATCTTGGGGTATTCGAGCACGCTGAGAGTTTTGGAGTCCATGCTGGGATGAATTTAACCACAAGATGGTTGATTAGAGAGGAGCGAATAAGCGGTCCGCACGGCTTTCCCTCGATAGGGGCTGTGGCGGGAGAGAAGCAGGCGGGGCGGCAGGCTGGAGGCCGGCGCGCGCGTAATGTAAAAACGATGAGGAACGATGCAAAGGAGGGACAGATATAGTGCGCAGGAGTGGCGAGAAAAGCAATATTATGCAGTTTTCGTCGATATATGGTGGTTCCTGGAAGCCGCTACCCCCCATGTACCATAAATTTATTCACGGGAAAAAGGGGAAAAACGCTGGATAATAAGCAATTTTGGGCAGTTTTATTCATTTTTCTTGGACGCGACCGAAGCCGTGTCGAAAGATAAGGCGGCGCCTGCCCTGCCTGTCCTGGTTGTTTTTCCAGGGAGCCTGCCGAAGGCCTGTCCTGGGTCTGTCGAAGGGCTGCTGGCTCACCAATACGCCGCTGGCATCCGTAACGGCCGCGACCGAACCAAGCTGGCCGGTGAGGAAATAGGCCATAAGCACACCCATGCCATTGTGCGCATTGCCCGCCTGCTGTTGATCGCTGTCTGGAAGATCCAGAAAGTGAAGTGGTCGACCGGCATGCGAATGTAACCGGTGTGGCCGCTTCGATGTTCAAGCTGGCTTATGAGATCAAGGTCAGCAATCTCCCCAAAGGGACAAGCGCCACAGTCTTCACCCGCCAGCAGTTGGACCGGTTGGGCATCGGGCAGACTCTGGATATCCTGCCCTGGGGCAGTAAGAAGGTCAAGCTGCCACCCAGCCAATTGAATACTTAAAGGAGTGAGCGGCTTCCCATACACGAAGGTGCCTGCACTGTGCCGAAGGCACACGTGTAAACTCTCCGAAGAGAGACCCAAAGGGTTTTTCGGGCTTGCCGCTCGACTCCATTATAGCCAGTCTAAAACTGGAATTCAAGTGCCCATCGAACGAAGTTCGAGTCGGGAGATGTTTTTGTTTCTGTAAATATTCCCATGCCCAAAAAAGTCAGGTTGTTAAGGTTCTGGACTGGAAAGACGAAAAAGAGCTACCTTGCGCCAGTTATCTTGCCTTATAATCAGGCTACCCCCCACGAAGACGGGCTGGCTAGTTAACAACTGGTCAGTCCGTCTTTTTATGTAGGGGGAGTATTATGCACTTATCAGGGATGTTACAAGAACTTTTTTCACTGAAAAAGTGCGTAAATGAGAAGCGATGTAACATAATTTCAATATTACTTTATCATTACTTTATCTTAAAATGTCTTACCAAATGGTCTTTGGAAGTAAAAGAAGCATAATTCCGATAATGATCACCATACTAGATAATACTAGAGTCATTTTCCACAATTTAAAGCCTCCAAAAAGCATCTTTTGAATTCTTGGACGTAAAGAGAGCCACAATGAAATTGCTACGAGAAAGATACCGAGAATTATTATCAATATTGATATTTGCTGTATGTGCATAATTCACTTCCTTAAGGAATGTTGAATTCTGAAAATATAATTGTTTTGGGCCAGGTATTTGGAAGTAAGGGGCGCCAAATTTGATATAGACCTTCGGCACCAACTGCTGCGACCACAAGGCCACCTGCAGCTAGAACTAGAGCAGTTGGATCTTCCGCTGCCACACCGAATCCGATTACAGTCATGATTCCCCCAATAACAAGAAGTCCTCCAAACAAAATTGTGCCCACCACTAGACGAGTCTTTGAAACCGCCGATGGAAGATTGTCGCTTTTAGGCTGTTGATTGGTGGGATCTACAGGAATACTCGGTCTTTCTTGTTGGCCAGAATCATAGGTATCTGGGGGTTTTATTGGGTTTGCAACTTTTCCGCTGCTGCCACTTCCTCCGCTGCTGCTATTGCCACTGCTGCCGCTTCCGGGGCAATTAAAGCCATCTTCCTCACAGTTCCTATGACCAGTTGGATCGTTATATCGGATCGGATTATCTAGCGTATAGGAATACCGATTGAGGCTTTGAGGGTTACCATCAGGTATAATCGAGTCGGGTTGTGCCCAGCGGTTAAGATAAGGGTCGTAGAACCTGGCGTGGTAGTCCATCAGCCCCAGCGAAAAACTGTTGTCCTGGGCATCCAGGTTGCGCTGGCCGGTGTAGCCGAAATCCGTTTGGGTGATCTCGGGCAGGTTATCACTCGAAATATCGCGTACCGCGCCAAAGGGAAAGTAGCGTTGCTGTTGTATGGGGGCTCCATTATAGTCCAGCACCGCCACCACCGAACCCAGCTGGTCGGTCAGGAAATAATTCAGGCCGGTTGCATCCGGGCAGGTAACCACAGTTTCGTCATTCTCATTTGTAGTCCACGTACACTCGATCATGGCGGCTGTCTGGCCAGCGAAGGCATAATATTTCTCCAATTTGCCGTCGCTGCGCCACTCGTACGAGCCCCCCGCGAAGTAGTAGGTTGTTAAAGTACCGGTGACATTGCCATTGGTAAGCGTGGCATACACCTGCTCCACCAGGTTGCCATCACCATTATACGTGAAGTTCCAGGCCGCGCTAGTATCCGCAGGCGCCGCCAGGATATTGGCGTTCGGACAGTACGCGCCCGCATTCATCAGTTGGACAATATAAAGCCGGTTTTCGGCATTATACACCTGGTTGTAAGTCTGGCCGCCTTCCACCCGGCAGGTCATATTGCCATTGGGGTCGTAGCTGTACGCTTCGCCGGTCGATAACGCTGTCACCGAGTGTGGCTGATCCGGGGAATAAGTATAATTCCTGTTAACCCAGGGATCCACGGCTTGATCAGTGGCGTAATCGATCGTCAGGCTGGGACGGTAGGCGGCTGTGCTGTTATCCGAAGATGCAAAGCCATAGGTTGTGTTCGATTCCACCGTTGCCTTAAGAATGAAACCCCGGTTGGCTGCGCTGCCATTGACCATGGACTGAATCGTTGTAGCCGGCAGCGTCCAGGTCTCCTGCGTCCCGGCGGTTTCATGGCCGGCCATCGAGACGCACGCCAGCGGGTTGGAATCATAATCGTTTGCGCCGCCCGCCCCGGCCGTTTGCCAGGCGCTGCCGCTGGCGTAGTTATTCCAGGTGGCACTGGATTCATCCCAAATTGGTTTGAGAAGGTAAATACATAGCATGCGGGCACTGCTGCCCGAGAGGTTCGTCAGCGTCAGGGTCAAACTGGCATCCTGCACTACCGCATTAGCCGGAATGGAAGACAGGTCGAATTGCAGCAGGCTGCGCTCGTTCTCCGTATACGACGGGTCTTCACCGACCCACAGTCTCGGGCTAATACCATAATTAGTTCCGGAGTTTTTGGAATCGATGGTGGTATCCTTGCCGGTCTGCCCATCCGGCTGGCTGGTGAAGGTATACCGGTACAGTCCCCGGTTATGCAGGCCGGGATCTGCCAGTACTCCCGGAGCAGAAATGCGCCGTGAATCGAAATCATCGAGGTAGACTGTACCGCTCGAACCCGCCGCCGCGCCCATGCCGCCCAGGCGCACAGAATCGACCTTCGACCCCTCATTGTCGAGACCGGTGAGACTCTGTTCCAAAACACCGCCCACCCACAGGCTCATCTGCCCCGTGGCATGGCTGGCAAGGTATTCGATCTCCAGGGCATTCCAGCCATTGCTGAGGTTGTTCCAGGAAGAATTCACCCAGTTCCCATTGTCATTTCGTGCGCCTATGTTCGCCTGGTAGATGCCTCCGCTCTTTTGTACTTGAACCCGAAAGATGGGTGTCGTGCCGACCGCATCTGAATACCCCCGGAAAAGGTCAATGGTCCCATTGGATGGGATGGACACGCCGTTTGGATTGAAATAGAACCTCGCCCGGTAATGGCCGTCGATGGTCGGGTTATCATCCTGAACGTAGGGCTCGGGAGTTTCACTGTTAATGGTGATCGCCAGGCCGTAATTGCCCCAGTAAGCCGCCTCGGGATCCACGGAAATCTGCGTGCTGTCGCCCGAAAACGCGCTCCACGGGCTGGGTGTAACGCTCAGGTCGCCGCTCTCAAAACTGTCCGAGAAAATGGAGTCTTCCACGTTCTGGAGGGTGTTCATCAGGTAATTGGGGGTGAAGCCGGCTGCAAAAGAATCCCGGTAGTACACGGCCGTCCGCCCCAAGCCACCGCCGCGCTGGGTATCGCCAACGCTGCCTCCCAATGCCGCAATATTACCGGGTGCGGTCACTGTGATCATATTTCCCTCGATACGAATACTGCCGCCCGAGCCGCCGCCGCTGTGGCCGGCATCATCCGCACCGTCTCCACCGTCCGCTGTGATCACCCCCGTCCAGGTATTGCTTTGGTCGCCGATATTATTCGCCGCGACCAACACAATCCCGCCGCCTTTCCCACCGCTCTTGCCCCCATTGGTCGTGCCGCCCGTGTTGCCATTGCTCCCGCCTCCCCCCGAGCCCAGGAACAGCCTGGCCAGGTCAAGATCACCGTAGGTGTTTCCACCGCTTCCCCCCGAGTAACCCTTGGACCCGTAACCGCCACCGCCGTTATTGCCGACGCCGCCGCCGCCCAGGTTGGGTGCGGAGTTGCAGGCTCCGGTGTTCCCGTCATAGCTCTCTCCCTGCGTCCCGCAACCGCCATTGCCCGCTCCTCCATATCCGCCGACGTAGCCGAGCTTGTCGGCCAGGATCGTCCCGCTGCCCGAAAGCGTTCCGGCCACCCGGAAGGCAATGATGCCGTACTTGTATCCATTCCAGACATTGGCAGTAAGTGTGCCGTTAAGGATCACATTATCGTAATTGGGTACCCGCTGCAAGACCACCCGTTGCTGGCCGCTGTCTGTGCCAATATTGGTATCATCGTATTCATTCTCACCATAAAGCAACTTTTTAGTCGTGCTGAAATATACTGTGTTGTCATTCACACTTGCAATGTGCAGGAATTCATAGTGGCCCACGTTGGCCGTGGAAACTTTGCTGCCCTGCATATTAATAAGCAGGATTTCATCGTTTTGGGTCAGGCAGTCGTTGGAGGGTGATACACTTAAAACCGCGTATGTTGCAGCCAGATTGATAACGGAATAAGCCACTCCATCTCCTCCATCTGCACAGGCGCGTGGATAAGTGTTGTTCGTACTTATATTGAAGGTAGCGCCGGTTAATAGGTCCAACACTCCCGGAGTAGGTGCCCACCCTGTTGGAGTTTTTTTAGGCGTATTGGAAGGTGTGTAGGTAGGCGATGAAGTATAAGTCCGGGAGGGTGTAATAGTAAGGGTGCGCGTGGGGGTGGAGGTTACCGGCGTGAATGTCGTCGTGGTCGTTGTCGGGGTGGTCGTGGCATTATTATACAATCCCAGTTGGTCGCTGGCACCCAGGAGGGTATTATAGAAGCGCACCTCATCCAATTGCCCCTGGAAGCGTTCCGCCGAGGTGGAAGAGCCGAGCACCATCGGGTTCGAGTTGCTACTCCTGGACCCGGAAACAGTGGCGGCTGCAACGAGTGAGCCGTTAACATACAGGTTCATCTGCTTGTTGGCCGAATCGTATACCCCTGCCACCAGCGTCCAATCGTCCAGTGGCAGTTGCGGACCAACTACGTCGCCCGGTGTTACCCCCCAGATCGTGAAATCAATGAACCCGTTCTGGTTAAAGCGCAAGGCATATACTCCATCGCGCTCCACCAGGCGCGTATAACGGCCGGTGGGGATGGTCTCCGGTTTGACCCAGGCCGCAACCGTGAAACTGCCGCTGGGCGCCAGATCGGTTTTATAAGGGATGTTTATGAAGCCGTCCACGCCGTTGAAGCGTACCGACGGGCCGGATTCCCCGATGGCAATCTGCTGCACCCCGCTATTGAGTGTGCCGTTATTTCCACGCCCGGTAATATCAGGCACATTCGTGCCGGAGATGTTATCGAAACTCCAGTACCCAATCAGGCCGGTCGTGGAGGTGGGGGTGAATGTGAAAGTTGGTGTAATAGTGGGTGTCTTCGAATTCGTCACGGTATAGGTGACAAGCGTGGGCGTCTTCGAAGCCGTTGGAGTATTGGAAGATGTGGAGGTTTTCGTTGGTGTAGGCGTGGGGGTGGGGGTGGGGGTGCGTGTCCTCGTGGGGCTGTAACTCGGCGAGGGTGTAAACGTTGCGGTAATCGTTGGAGGCCGGGTGTTGGTTGGGACGGGTACAGTGGGGTTGGCTGTTGGCGTGTTGGTTAATGTGAACGTCTGTGTAGGCACGGGAGTGACATAGGCATTTTGATCAAGCACACCTAGCGTGTTCCCAGAATACGTCGAGAAGAGGCTTACCAAAGTGTTGTTGATGATCCCGGGATCGCTGATAGTTTGCTCGGTTCCCTTTTGTTCGCCATTGTAGTAAAGCGCAACGTTGAGGCTTCCGCTGGAATTATCGGTGATGACCTTTACCAAACTTCCAGGCGAATAGGAGATAGGCTCGGCAATCAGGTTGGTGTAATTGCCATCGACGACCTTGTCAAGATACACGAGCTTTCCGTCGGTGTATGCCAGCAGGAAGTTACTCGGTGCTGCCTCATTGTCCAAGTTGGTGACCAATCCTGCCTGGGTGCCCTCGATCACTGTGACGGGTGTTTGGGCTTCCACGCTCGCGGAGGATGACTGAGTCGAAGAGATCAGCGAACTGAGACTTAGTGCGTGGAGAGAAAGGTTGTCAATCCAGATGACCTCTCCGTTTTGCATGTATCCCATCCGGATGGAATTATCTCCACTGCCCGCCCTGGCGGTGATCACGTGGGTATTGAAATTTATGTTGGTTTCAGAATAAGAACCTGCCAGGGTATCCCCCCGGTAGAAAGCAACAGCCACGCTGTTCCCGATTTCGACCTTGGAGTCTAATTGGAAGGAATACCAGGTTCCGTTGGTTAGATCGCTGTTGTCATTGACCGTGCTAATATGTACCACGCGTAGCCGCCTGATGTGTACCAGGCATGATCGCCCGTATATGTACCACGCGTAGCCGCCTGAATATGTACCACGCGTAGCCGCCTGAATGTG
>JBEKEB010000010.1:0-46776 GCA_050014055.1 Anaerolineales bacterium
TGTTTCATTCCCTTTTTCCCTGCCATAAAAAAGTACCTCCTGTGCTTTATTTTCTCACAGGGGGCACTTTCTTTTCGTGTCTTGTTTTAGGGGGTCAGTTCATATATGCCACCAGTTTTTTTGTTACATTTTCATTAACTTTTCCAGCAGTTTCGTCTCTTCTCCTTCTGTGCCCACTTCTCCATCCAGCCAGGCCTGGCGCAAGCGTGATAAGACCTTCTGGTAATGCGGGCCCGGCGGAAGGCCGAGTTTCTGCAGATGGTAACCATTCGTTTTCGGTTTGACGTGCCGCCAAGTTTCCAGATAATTGATTAAATTCTGGCGCGCTTCCCCATCCGGAACAGACAGGCACACCACGTAGACCGCCGAAAGCGGTAGCCCTTCGAGCCGCGCCACACACTGGCTGGGTTTTATATTGGTCAGGGAAAGTAAATCAGTGAACAGGGCCGAGGCAGCCAAAAGGGATCCCTGTAATTTCGCATGAAAGTGCAGGCGTTGTTCGAGGCTTTCGATGCCATTCAAAGGCAAATCCAGCAGCCAGAAATGCCAGTTGAGGAAATTCCTGCCTGCGAAAGGTGGGACGGTCTTGATGTTTCGATTCCTTTCCGTCCGCCATCCATTGATAAAACGCTTCCGCTTTTGGTCATTCCATGCCAGCGCAGGGTGGACCGGTTGCAGCAAATCCAGCTCCGCCAGGCGCTTGAGCATGGCAGCGGCTTTCTCTTCGTCCAGGATTAAATCCAACTCATGCCGGATGCGCTCGGCCGAGAGTGAGCCGACCAATGGACGGGCTGGCGGGATAAGCATCAATGTCTCCGGGGCGATCCGGAAGCCATAACGCTGTTCATAGCGGACCGCGCGGAAAAGCCGGGTCGGATCGTCCAGGAAGGAATGGGAATGAAGAACACGCACCAGGCCGCCTTTCAGGTCATTCAGCCCGTCCAGCTCATCGTGCAGTTCCCCCCAATGTGCCCCATCCAGGCGCAAAGCCAGGGTATTGATGGTGAAATCGCGCCGAACCAGGTCATCGCGTAGCCGTCCGGGTTTCACGGTTGGCAAGGCACCGGGATGTTTGTAAATTTCTGACCGGGTGGAACTAAAATCAAGCGCATGGCCATCGGAATCAGGGCGAAACCATTGCGCGGTCCCAAAGCGGACGTGGCCAGTCACCCGACCTCCGTATTCTGCAGCCAGGGCTTTGGCGAGGGCGATGGCATCGCCTTCCACGACCAGATCAAAGTCCGCTGCCGGGATATCGAGCATCAGGTCCCGCACGAACCCTCCAACCAGGTAGAGCGGCAGCTGGCGCGTACCGGCCGCGTCTGCCACGATCCTCAGAAGCGTCAGCATCTGCGCAGATAGGCTTCGTTCGAGATTAAATTCCGGATGGATTAATACGTCAGGCATGGTTTGTACTCTGATTATATAGCAATCTGAGGCATTGCCATTCCCAATGGTAGCAAACCCAGGCCAAGGATCCAGTTTGGGCAATGCTGGAGGCGCAACTTGAATTCTTGCCCCCTTAAAGCACAGTGGCAATGGCATCTAATGGACAGCAAATAATTTCTCACGAATAATACCAAAGGTTGGAAAAGATTCAAAACGGGAAACGGCAGGTTGTTTTCCTAGAACCATTCTCATAATCGGGTATAATCTCCGCCATGAAATTGGAACCGTTCCCGGTCCCTGCCATGCAGAAACCCACCAGGTCAGGTTAGGTTCAGTTCGTCACACACACCGGCGGCTCCCAGACCTGGAGAGCCGCTTTTTGTTCGAAATGCGACTTACGATTGCCTATGGATATCAAAGACCTGACAGAACGCATGCACCTCTTCGTCCGCTCCAAGGGCTGGTACGAACCTGACAGCCGTCGTCCGCAGACGCCGCGCAACCTGGCAATATCGCTCTCGCTGGAAGCCAACGAAGTACTCGAGCACTTCCAATGGCAGGCTGACCTGAAAGGCAGGGACGAATTTGCCAGCGAATTGGCCGATGTGGGCTTATACCTTTTACAATTGGCCTCCGTCTCCGGGATCGACCTCGAGCAGGCAATTTTAAAGAAACTCGAAACCAACGCCTCCCGAACCTGGGATGAAAGCCCAGAGAAACCTCCCATTCCCTGATCCCCTATCCCCTATTTTCTATTATCTTTTCTCTTCTCTCTGATTACCATGAACATCACCATTTTCGGCGGATCCCAACCCCAACCCGGCTCCCCGGCTTACGCGCAGGCCTATGAATTGGGTAAATTGCTCGCATTGGCCGGGCACACCGTTCTGACCGGTGGTTACATGGGCACCATGGAAGCCGCCAGCCGGGGCGCCTACGAGGCCGGCGGGCACGTCATCGGCGTGACCTGCGCGGACATCGAAGCCTGGCGTGGTTCGCGCGCCAATGCCTGGGTGAAGGAGGAACGTCGTTTTGCCACTTTGCAGGAACGCCTGAACGAACTCATCCTGGCCTGTAACGCTGCGATTGCCCTGCCCGGGGGTCCCGGCACGCTGACTGAGATCGCTATGACCTGGAACTTAATGATTGTGGATTCGATCCCCCATAAACCGCTGATTTTAGTCGGGGATGGGTGGAGGGCATTGATTGAATCGTTTTATAATTCATTCGAGACCTACATTCCCCAGAAACAGCGCATATTCTTACAATTTGCGGCCAATATTCAGAAAGCGCTCGAATTGTTATAGTTTGGATAAAATCCAACTACATAGCTCTCGTGAAAATGCCAGGGATCTTCGCCAGCAAATGATCCTGGATGCTAAAGCAAGCGGTCAAACAAAGCTGATAGTAGCTCAATGGGATAGCGTTGATGAAATTACAGAATTAAAATCGGATCCGGGAGATTGGGTAAACTCTTGCGCAGCTAAATATTATGGAGAAAAGAGCATCATTGCTGTAGAAAAATATCAGAGAATACCCGCATATCCGATTGTAAATTAACCGACTGAATGGAGTAAAGCATGTCCGACGAAAAACTAACCCCTCAAAATGTAGATTTCTCCGAATGGTACAACCAGATCGTCCTGCGCGCAGAGATGGCCGACTATGCCCCGGTACGCGGCTGCATGGTCGTACGCCCGTACGGCTGGGCGCTGTGGGAAAATATCCAGCAGGCGCTCGACCGTCGCTTCAAGGAAACTGGCCACGTTAACGCAGCCTTCCCGCTCTTCATACCGATGTCCTTCCTCGAAAAGGAGAAGGAACACGTGGAAGGCTTCTCGCCCGAACTGGCTGTGGTTACCATCGGCGGCGGCGAAAAGCTGGAAGAACCACTGGTGGTGCGCCCCACCTCCGAAACCATCATTGGCTACATGTACTCCAAGTGGATCAAGAGTTACCGTGATCTGCCGGTATTGATCAACCAGTGGGGCAACGTGGTACGTTGGGAACTGCGCACACGCCTGTTCCTGCGCACCCTGGAGTTCTACTGGCAGGAGGGTCACACAGCCCATGCCAGCGAGCCGGAAGCACGTGAAGAGACCATGCGCATGCTGGATGTCTACGCCGACTTTGCCATCAATGAGGGCGCGGTGCCTGTGATCAAGGGCGTTAAAAGCCAGGCCGAAAAATTCGCCGGGGCAAACCTGTCTGCCTCCATCGAGGCAATGATGGGCGACACGCGCGCTTTGCAAGCCGGTACATCACACTTCCTCGCCCAGAACTTCGCCAAGGCTTTCAACATCCAGTTCCTGGATGAGAACAACACCCAGCAATATGCCTGGACTACCTCCTGGGGTCTCAGCACCCGTTTCATTGGCGCCATCATCATGACACATGGCGATGACCAGGGATTGATCCTGCCACCCCACTTGGCGCCCTTCCAGGCTGTCATCATCCCCATCTTCAAATCAGACCCTGAAACTGCCGCCGTCATGGAGAGTGTACGCCGGGTCGAAGCCGAGCTCAAGGCTGTCGGCGTGCGTGTCAAAGTGGATAACCGCAAAGAGGTGACGCCCGGATTTAAATTCAACGACTGGGAGATGCGCGGAGTGCCTCTGCGCATCGAGATCGGCCCCAAGGATATCGAAAAAGGCACCGTAGCCCTGGCCCGCCGGGATAAACCCGGTCGCGAAGGGAAATCTTTTGTCAAGCAAGCCGGCCTGGATGCGACCGTCACAGACCTGTTGACCGCCATCCAGAAATCATTGCTGGAGCGCGCCACCGCCTTCCGCGACAGTCACATCTTCGACCCGAAGGATTACGCCGAATTGGTCGAAGTCGTCCAGAACGGATGGGCATATTCCTACTGGTGCGAATCGGCCGAGTGCGAGACCAGGGTGAAGGAAGATACCAAGGCCACCACGCGTTGCATCCCGCTGGATCAGGAAGAAGGTCCCGGCAAGTGCATCGTATGTGGAAAAGAGGCGGAGAAAAAAGTGTATTTTGCAAGAGCATATTAATTAATCAGGGCGACCACAAAGGCCGCCCTTAAGAATTTAACCGCCTTTGATGCCTGCTTTGCGGTTCTCGCCACGCAATTGAAAATACCCTTGATCACAGCCGACAAATCCATGGCACATCCAGTAGAATAGGCAGGCTGGTTGGGAGATTTCAAATGAAACTCAGTCAACTCTTCGGTCAGACCTTGCGCGACGCCCCGGCCGAGGCGGATGTCCTCAGCCACCAATTGCTCATGCGGGCCGGGTTCATTCGACCGCTCGGGGCCGGCATCTTCACATACTTGCACCTTGGCAAACTTTCGATGATGAAAATCGAAGCCATCCTGCGCGATGAGATGGACCGGATTGGTGGGCAGGAAATCTCCATGCCGGTTGTCCAGCCGGCCGACCTATGGAAGGAGACCGGGCGCTGGTACCAGATCGGACCGGAGATGGGTCGATTCCGCGATCGGAACGAACGCGACATGGTGCTTGCCATGACTCACGAGGAAGTGGTGGCTGACCTGGTTCGGCGGGAGGTCCAGTCCTACAAGCACCTGCCGCGCCTGATCTACCACATTCAGACAAAGTTCCGGGACGAACCCCGCCCGCGCGCCGGGCTGATCCGGGTGCGGGAATTCACCATGAAGGACAGTTACAGTCTGGATACCGACTGGGATGGGCTGGATAAACAATACCGTCTGCACTACCAGGCCTATTTCAATATCTACCATCGCTGTGGACTGCCGGTCATTGCAGTCAAGTCCGATACCGGCATGATGGGCGGCAAACTGGCGCATGAGTATATGTATCTCAATCCCCTCGGCGAAGATACCCTCATTCTGTGTGATGAGTGTCACTACAGCGCCAACCGCCAGGTGGCGCGTTTCGAGAAGAACCCCCCCACTCCGGAAGAGTTGAAACCTGTCCAGAAAGTGCATACTCCGGACTGCAAGTCCATTGAAGATCTGGCGAACTTCCTGGCCCTGCCAAAATCCAGGACTGCCAAGGCGGTTTTCTTCATGGCGCAAATCCCGGAAGGGGAAGAATTGATCGAGAAATTCATCTTTGCCGTCATCCGCGGCGATATGGAGTTGAATGAGACCAAGCTCGCCAACGCACTGCACGCTCGCGACCTGCGTCCAGCCACGGAAGAGGAAATCAAAGCGATCGGAGCCGTACCCGGTTTTGCCTCACCGGTTGGTCTCACCCCTCTCCCATCGGGAGAAGGGCCAGGCGTGAGGGTAGTTGTGGATGATTCCATTACCGCCAGTCCCAATCTGGTAGCCGGAGCCAATCAACCCGACTATCATTTGCTGAATACCAACATTCCACGCGATTATTCCGCCGATATCGTCACGGATATCGCCGCAGCGGAAGAGGGGCTTGCCTGCCCCGAATGCGGCAAGCCAATGCGGGCAGCGCGCGGCGTGGAAGTGGGTAATATCTTCAAACTTGGTACGCGCTACTCGGATTCACTCGGCTGCACCTTCCTCGATAAAGATGGGCAGCCCAAACCGGTCATCATGGGTTCCTACGGCATCGGCGTGGGTCGGCTGTTGGCTTGCGTAGTCGAAGAACACCACGACGATCACGGCTTGATCTGGCCGGTGACGGTTGCCCCTTACCAGGTTCATCTGGTTCTGTTGCGCGGCAAGGGTTCGTCCCTGGCCGAAGAGACTGCCGACAAACTCTACGTCGAACTGCAAGCCGCCGCGGTCGAAGTGCTGTATGACGACCGCGACGAAAGCCCCGGCGTCAAGTTCAATGACTCCGACTTGATCGGACTTCCAATCCGGCTGACGATCAGCGAACGCGCCCTCTCCCAGGGCGGTGTGGAGATGAAGATGCGCAACAATCCAGAAAAAAGTATCATACAGTTGAATGAAATGGCAGCAAGGATCCGTTCCGAGTTGGCTGCGCTGCAAGCCGAAATCAACGCTACCGTTCTCCCGGTAGAGTACAATGACTAAGGAATTAAAGATGAAGCGTGTTTTGAGTGAGTGGTGCTTCGTCGCTCTCACTCAAAACACGAACTCCTCCGGAGATTCCACCCTGGTTCCGTAGATGCCTGCCATCAATCTAGCCCGTCTTAAAATTCAGGCCGCCCGGCTCGCCGAAAAATTTGGTGAACCGCAGGCTTTCCTGCTTTCCTTGAATGAGTTGCTGGGATACTATACCAACCGAACCATCCGGGCCACACAAATTGCACAGCGGCTATCCGTGCCCACGTACCAAACACCGCGTCCTGTGCTCCGCCAGATCGAAAGTGAATTGACTGTGCTTGCAGAAAACCAGCCAGATGAAGCCATCGTTCTGTCCGATACGCTTTGGAAGGCCGAGGCGCTTGAATCCCGTTTGCTTGCTGCCTATCTGTTGGGTACCATCCCACCCGGACGGGCCATCTCCGCCTTGACTCGCCTCCCCGCTTGGCTTGACCAATCGAAAGATAAGGAAATCCGCACTGCTTTGTTAACCGACGCTTTCGCCCGGTTACGCCGGGAATATCCGGAAGCGTTTTTTTCCATCCTGGAAGGTTGGCTGGGATCTCCCCAATCCAGGTCGCAAATCTGGGGATTGCAGGCGCTTATCCCGTTGCTGCAGGACCCACAATTCGAAAACCTGCCAGCAATATTCCGCATTCTGCAACCGGCCATCCTGGCAGCCGGTCCGGCTACCCAATTGGACCTCCAGGCCTGCCTGACTGCCTTGGAACGTGTCTCTCTGACCGAAACGACCGCATTCCTGCGCGAGATAATCTGGGGCAATCCTGGAGCGGGGATGCTGCGTATATTCAGGCGCATCCTGCCAGGCTTAAGCCCGGACCTGCAGGAGGCTTTGCGCGAGACTTTACGGGAACAGGACAACCAGGCATCACCATCCTGAAGCATGTTGCAATGCGGCCGCGCGGGATCGAATATGAAACCTCTTCAAATACTATCCGCAGCGATTTTCATCTCCTTGCTGGCAAGCTGTGCAATTTCCCCTTCAGGGATGCCCACGGCTACCTCCGTCAGGACTCCTTCTCTTTCTCCATCAATAACTTTCACTCCCTCTCCCACTACAACTCCAACTCTTCCTTCAACCCCCACCACAACTCCCACTGAAAAACCGCTTACGCTCGTATTCTATGGGGATAGCGTACTTAAAGTAGGCGATGTCAACAAGGAAGGTAGTGTCGGGTTCTCGATTGTGGATGTCTTACGTACCGATCTCACCCCGGCGGATCAAATCATTACATCCAACCATGGCGGACGCAAGGCCAGGTGGGGATATGAAAATCTGGATGCAAATGTCCTAGTTTATAAACCCGACCTCGTCACGCTCTGGTGGGGGTTGAATGACTTGAACGGCTGCCCCGGTATATTCGACCGGGCCACCAATAAACTGCTGCCATATGAATTAACCGCGCTGATCAACGATCATATTTATTACATGAAACTGCAAATCGACGCTTTGCTCAATGTAAACATTCCGGTAATCGTTATTACACCCATGCCGGTTCTCGGGACGCTTCCCTGGAGTCACTTTGATCAGAATAATCAACTGGTTTGGGAAAATAACTACCGCTGCGATTTCAACCTGGGGCTGGAACAGTTGGTGGAAGCGCAGCGTCAGATGGTGGCCGATTATGCCGCCGGACAGAAACCGGTTTACTTGGTGGATGCATGGCAGATCTATAAAGATCATCCGAATTCTGATAATATGTACATGGATATCGTCCACCCCGGTGAATATGGCGCAGAAATCATTGCCGAGGGTTGGCTGCAAGTTTTTAAATCCATAAAAAGGTAGGTTGCCAATATGTCTTTGACAGCACATGAACGGTTGCAAGCGTGTATAAGTAATGATCCCGCTCTGGACCGACCGCCCGTGGCGCTTTGGCGGCACTTCCCGGTGGATGACCAGAACCCTGAAACTCTCGCAGCCGCCACGCTGGATTTCCAAAATCATTACAATTTCGACCTGGTAAAAGTCACTCCGGCTTCCTCATTTGCTATCAAGGATTGGGGCGCTGAAGATGCCTGGGAGGGTTCAACCGAAGGAACGCGCCGATACACCCGCCATCCCATCCAGACACCGGGAGAGTGGGAACGCCTGCCGGTGCTCGACCCGCGCAAGGCTCCGCATCTTTCCGGACAGATAACCTGTCTCGTTCAAATCCGTGCCGGCCTGGACCCGCAGACACCCCTGCTGCAAACGGTTTTCAGCCCGCTGGCCCAGGCCAAAAACCTGGCCGGCGGTGAAGCGCTGATCGTCCAAATGCGCCAGTATCCTGAAGCCGTTTTGAAAGGCCTGCAAATTCTCGCCAAAACCACCCGTCGCTTCGTGGAAGCCGCCATGGAAACAGGCATCGACGGCATCTTCTACGCCGTCCAACATGCCCAGGCTGGATTGATGACGCTGGATGAATACAAGACCTTCGGCCTGCCTTTCGATTTGATAACCACCGAACCTGCCTCTGGCCTGTGGTGCAACCTGCTTCACCTGCACGGCCTGAATGTCTATTTCGATCTGGTACCGCATTTCGCCTCCCTCTTCCCCATCGTCAACTGGCACGACCGGGAAACATATCCGTCACTGGCTGAAGCCCAGACTTCCGAAATCTTAAAGACTTCGAAAGTCTCCCCGGTCTTCTGTGGAGGGATCAACCAGAATACCATTGTATATGGAGATGCTTCCGATGTTCGGGAGGAAGCGGCTGACGCCTTCCGCCAGACCGGCGGGCGCCGGCTGCTGCTCGGCACCGGCTGCGTGGTCCCGGTCATCGCCCCGCATGGGAACATTCTGGCAGCCCGGCAGAGTGTGGAGGCATCACAATGAGCCTGCGTGTCATTTCCGGTACGGCTAAAGGCCGGAAGCTGAAGGATGTCCCCGGCGATACGACCCGCCCGGTCACCGACATGGTCAAGGAAGCCCTGTTTAACATCCTGGCGGGGGACGTGCTGGATTCGGTCTGGTGGGATCTATTCGCCGGTACCGGCGCGATCGGGATCGAGGCCCTCAGCCGGGGGGCCTCTTTCGTGCGTTTCTCAGACCTGAACCGCCTCCCCATTGATACCATCCAGGCCAACCTGCAGACCACCGGTTTCAGTTCCCAGGCAGAAATCCGCCGGGGGGATGCCTTTAGCATGCTGGAGGTTACCCCCACCCGCCCATTCGATTATGTTTACATTGCCCCACCGCAGTACAAGGAAATGGCTTTTAAAGCCCTTCAGATCCTGGATGCCAACCCCGGCTGGTTAAATGACGAAGGTGCCTGGGTGATTGTACAAATCCACCCGCGCGAATATCGCAAGCTGGAATTAATATCCCTGGAGGAGTTCGAACAGCGCAAGTACGGCAGCACCCTGCTGGTCTTTTACGAAAAGAAATAATAAAAAGGGAGTTGCCACCTGCCTGTCAGGTTTGTATCAAGGAACAGATGGTATATTATCCTGGAGGTGCCTATGAATCTGAAGACGGTAAAAATCGAAAAGCCTGAAACAGTCAATTTCATTCTCGGACAATCGCATTTTATTAAAACGGTGGAGGATATTCACGAAGCATTGGTCAGTGCCGTGCCGGGCATCAAGTTCGGCGTGGCATTCTGTGAGGCCTCCGGAAAATGCCTTATCCGCTGGTCGGGGACCGAGCAGGCCATGATCGAGCTGGCCAGGAAGAACGCTCTTGCCATCGGTGCCGGCCATTCTTTCATTGTCTTTCTGGCAGATGGATATTATCCCGTCAACGTGCTTAATACGATCAAGCAGGTTACGGAAGTCTGCCACATCTTCTGCGCCACGGCCAATCCGACCGAAGTGGTGGTTGCCGAGACAGAAATGGGGCGCGGCATCCTGGGCGTGGTGGACGGTGCATCTCCGAAGGGCATTGAAGCGGAGGAAGACATAGCCTGGCGCAAGACCTTCCTGCGGGAGATCGGCTACAAGGCCTGATCACCGGTCTCTTAATGAATTCCATTCCATGACCACGCGCGCCCCTACAAGATTTTTCCGCATGTTCGTACCGGCATTTCCCCAGGCAAAGTGGTCGGACTTATCCCAATAGCAAGTTGAAGGATTATCCCGCCGGGATAATCCTTTGTCATGAAAACGCCATTGAAGATGTTTTCTACTTGTGATGGAAGAGCAAGCTAATTAATCCCATTTATTGATGAGCAAAAATAAACGCTTCCTTGCGAGCGGCGTTATTTGCCCTAGAGCAATCCCCCACCTATTCCGGGAGACTGCTACGACCCCATTGAGGTTGGATTGACCCGAATTCTTTATCTAAAATATACGGTATTCATTCGTTCGCAAATTTCACTATAAGTTTTTGCTCATGGTCATAATAAGAGCGTGCCGAAAAGGGGGTATCGCCGGGTTGCATCTTTTGGATGTGGTCCAGGAAAAAGGTCAAATCTTCCACAGCCGGCAGACCGGGCACGTCCAGCAAAGGAACCCATTCCAGCCCTCCTTCGGCCGATGGTCTGGGCAACCCTTCCTGGTATTCGCCGGTAAAGACATACAAACCAATCCCGGGGTTTTCGCCCGTATCGACAACGACCGTCCCGCACAGCCGCAGGTCCGTTTTCAGGCCGGTCTCTTCAATCAGTTCCCGGCGCGCCGCAGATAGAATATCCTCACCCGGTTCGACGTGTCCGCCGACGCCGTTGTACTTATTTGCCCAAAGGCGTTTGGTCGGTGCACCTTTAAGCAACAAGACCGAATTCCCGCACGTGATAAAGATGAGCACGCGCGGGATGAGCATATAACGGGAAAGATCAACACCTTGTTCAGATACAGGCATATGTTAAAAAAGCAGGGGCACAGCTACGTTGTGCCCCTGGCATGGATCAAATTATTTAACGAGTTCGCGAACCGTTTCAAGCTGTCCGGCACTGCCCAATTTTTCGTTCTTTTGGGCAATAAATTTGGCATATTCTGCCATGAAGATTTTCCCCGGATCGCGCAGGTCGAACTTCTCCGGAAAGTCCCGGAAGAATTCACGGTGCACGCGTGTCCAAACCAGCCGCCCATCCGTATCGATGTTGATTTTGGTCACGCCCAATTCGGCAGCGCGCTTGAATTCGTCCGCATTGACACCTTTGGCGCCCTTCAAGTTGCCGCCCGCCGCGTTGATGCGGGCAACTTCTTCCTGCGGGACTGAGCTGGAACCGTGCATTACCAGCGGGAAGCCCGGCAGGCGTTTCTGGATTTCCACAAGAACCTCGAAATGCAACCCCTGGGAACCGGCGAACTTGAAGGCCCCATGGCTGGTGCCGATGGCGCAAGCCAGCGAGTCGCAGCCGGATCTTTCAACGAATTCCTTGGCCTGGTTTGGATCGGTCAGCTTCGCGTTGGCTTCATCCACCTTGACATGCTCTTCCACACCGCCCAACTGGCCAAGTTCGGCTTCAACAACAATGCCCTTGGCATGCGCTGCATCAACGACGCGTTTGGTGGTTGCAATATTTTCCTGGAAAGGCATGCTGCTGGCATCGATCATAACCGAGGAGTAGAAACCGCTCTGGATGCAGTCATAGCAGGTGGCCTCATCGCCATGGTCAAGGTGGACGGCAAAAATGGCATCCGGAAAGACCTGGTCTGCCGCACGGATCAAGCCCTCGAGCATGGTCTTGTGCGTGAACGAACGGGCGCCTTTGCTGATCTGGATGATGAAGGGAGCCTGGCTGTCCATGTTGCCACGGAACAGGCCCATGGTCTGCTCCAGGTTATTAATGTTATAGGCACCGATGGCATACTTGCCGTACGCCGCTTGAAACAGTTGCTTGGTTGTAACAATCATTTTATTCTCCTTATAAAATGGAACATGATTTCCGGTATTTCGTCCGCCCCATTATACCAAGTCTGCCTGCTTCCTCCTTACATTCGAAGGATTATTTCCAGGAAATATATCATCTTTCCCTATGGCGGACCTGGGATTTTACAACTTTCTCCCTAAAAAGACGTATTCCTTATTTAACGGCACATCAATTCAGGTAATCGGGTGGGCAAGCTGTGCGAGCAGGCTGCCGTCCGTACAGCTTATCACCCTTGAATGAGGATTACCGACCGCAGGCATTCTGCTGCAATTGGCAGTATAATCAAAAAACCAAATCAACTGCCGTTATTTCTCTCAGGAGGTACCATGAGTGACCTTTTTGAAACCGTACAAGGTGGACAGGACATCTTTAAGAAACTCCTGTCCTATGTACCCGGCTTTAGCGGCTATGTCGAGCGGACAAACCGCCGCGCAGCCGACAAACTTTTGCGCGACCAGGTGGCGTTAAAGTATGGTGAGTTGGTTCACCGCACCTCCCGCCTGCAGAAGGATATCGCGGATGCCGGACAACTTGACTTTCTCGATGATGTGGACAACATTGGCTTGAAACTGCGCACTTTCTCTGATCGTATCAAGAACGCCTCTTATGGCTATTCCGGCTTCTTCGATGTAGTCAAGATTAACGAAAAGGAGCTTGCCCAGATCTACACCTTCGATACCGCCTTTTTTGAACTTGCCAACCAGATTTCCAGCGGGTTGGACAACGTGGAAGCCGGGATCGGAGGCGATGGCCTCAAGGCTGCCATCCACTCCGTCGACGATCTAGCCCGCCAGGTTGGCGAGACCTACGACCGCCGATATCAGATTATCACTGGCAGTGGCGACGCAACGGCTAAAGAGTAATCCCCAGCTTTATTCATCCGGCGGTTGCACTGACTTTTTGCGGCATTATTATAACAATTGCCGATAAAAAACCTTTTTGAGTTGTCATCCAAGTTGACATGACCCTACCAGTACAGGAAGCAGTAAGTAGTGCAGTAGAGGAGAAAGAAATGGGAAAAATAGTCAGGCATGAGTTCGTCGGTTCCGGGGTCCTTTTTGTTCTTCTTTGCATCACAATCATCGGCATTCCGGGGGCCATAATCTATCTAATCGAACATGTCGCAACGGTTGAGGAAGAAATGGAGAATCCTTCCGAATTTCTAGAAAACTTTCGCACAGGAAAGTTTAAAAAAGGAAAAGGTAAGTGAATTAGTAGGAATACAAGTAGAAGTGCCAAACGGCAAACAATTCAGATTATTCAAGGTAGCGCAAGGTGGCATCTTGCGCTACTTTGTGGTTTAATAAAGATATGTGGACCAATTATTACATCCCTGCAACCGTTGACGAAACCCTGCACATCCTGGCTGAAAAGCGCGAAAAAGCCCGCCTAGTGGCCGGGGCAACTGACTTGATGCTCGAACTGGAGCGCAGTGTGCGCAAAGGCATCGAAACGGTCATTGATATTACACGCCTGCCGAACCTGGACCGGATCACCCTCGACGAAAACGAGACCATCCACCTCGGCCCCCTGGTAACCCATAACGCCGCGGCTTCCTCCAAACTGCTGCGCGAGCGCGCCTTTCCGCTGGTCAGCGCCGCCTGGCAGGTGGGTGCGCCACAGATCCGCAACCGGGCCACCGTGGCAGGAAATCTTGTTACCGCCAGCCCAGCCAACGATACCATCACTCCGCTGGTGGCGCTGGGAGCCTGGGTGATGCTTGCTTCTGAAAAAGGGACACGCCGGGTGCCCTTGGTGGATTTTTACACAGGTGTGCGCAAGACGGTAATGCAGCCTGACGAAATGCTGGTGGACATCGCTTTCCCGGCACTTCAATGCGCCTCTTCGGGTAGAATCGGCCAGCGCGGCACATTCCTGAAATTGGGGCTGCGACGTGCCCAGGCCATTTCATTGGTTAATACCGCCATCATTCTGGACCTTGGAACAATGCAAACCCAGCCAATGGTTATATCGGCGGCTATCACGCTGGGGGCCGTCGCTCCGACTATTATTCATGCAACCGAAGCTGAGGCGTTTTTGGCCGGTCAAGAACTGTCCGACGAGTGTATCGCCCGCGCCGCAGAAATGGCTGCCGGAACTGCACGCCCGATTGACGATATCCGTGGATCGGCTGCCTATCGTAAGGCCATGGTGAGAGTGCTGGTCATGCGGGCGCTGCGGCTTCTTCGGGAGGGACAGGAACAATCCCAGGTTCCTGAATCTCCGGTACTGCTGTGGGGAAAGCCCGCCATTGTTAGAGGCAAGCGGTCAGCAAAGAAAGAATCTGGAAAAGCTTTTCCATCTCCTATTCGTTCGCGAATCAACGGGAAAGAATATACTTTCAGCACCGGATATGAAAAATCCCTGCTGCGGCTTCTGCGTGAAGAAGCCGGACTGACCGGCACGAAGGAAGGTTGCGCCGAGGGCGAGTGCGGAGCCTGCACCGTGTTTCTGGACGGTCAGGCTGTCATGGCTTGTCTGGTGCCAGCGCCGCGCGCGGATGGAGCAGAAATCGTCACCATCGAAGGTCTCAATTCGCCTCAAGCCCCGGAGAAAGGGAAAACAGCCGTCACCAGCCAGAGGGAGCCGGTGCTGCATCCTGTGCAAGCAGCTTTTGTAGCAGATGGTGCAGTGCAGTGTGGATATTGCACTCCGGGATTTATCATGTCGGCGGCAAAACTACTTGAGGAGCGCCCGCAACCGGTACGGGATGAGATCATGCAGGCAATCTCTGGCAACCTGTGCCGCTGCACGGGTTATTACAAGATCGTGCAGGCAATAGAAGATGCAGCCAAACTTTAGCGAGAGAGGCCCATTGCCAGAAAGGCGATGAAAATGGGAAGATACAGTCATTTTCATAATCCACCGAAGAAAAAACCAGAGGTGAATCCAATCTGGCGCGGCGTAGGATGTATCCTCATGGTTGCCCTGCCGCTGATCTCCTTCGGGCTGACCCTCTTTTCCATACCAAAATTGGTTGCGACAGGCTTGGTTCCCTATCAATTACTGGGGCGGGTAAATTTTCCCACCTGGGTTATTCGGGCACCCGTTCTGAGTAACGCTGCCATTTTCATCCAGAGCATTAACAATCTGTGGTTGGGCCTACTGGTATTTTTTGTCATCCTCATACTGGTTGCAGGCATTTCTTCCCTAATATATGTGTCGGTGCTGCAGGTCATCGGCCCGCCGCGCTATTCCGAACAGGATGCCCCTCCAACCGGCTATAAACCCAAGGTATATAAGCGCTAGATAAAAATGAAAAATACCATCGGTCACTCTTTTCCTCGTATCGACGCCCGCGACAAGGTCACGGGTGCAGCCCTTTACTCCGGCGATCTTGCCCGCCCGGGGATGCTTTTTATGAAGACCCTTTTCGCCGGCCATCCGCACGCACGTGTGGTAAGAATTGACACCGCCCAGGCGCTGGCGCTTCCCGGAGTTGTTGCCGTGTATACCGCTGCGGATGTGCCGGTTAATGAGTATGGTTTGCAATGGAAAGATCAGCCCGTCTTGTGCGGACCATCCTCTCTCCCTGAAGGAGAGGGAACAGGTGTGAGGGGATCATGGACTGAAATCGTCCGCTGTGAAGGCGACCAGGTGGCAGCCATTGTCGCCGAGACGGAAGCCATTGCTGCCAAAGCACGCGATTTGGTGCAGGTAGAATATGAAGATCTACCGGCCGTCTATGACGCAGCCGCCGCACTGAAACCCGAAGCGCCGCGCATCCACACAGAACGAGGCGATTCCAATATCTGCGTCTGGGACAAGATCCGCAAGGGCGATGTGGAAGCTGCCTTTGCCCGGGCGGATGTCATCGTCGAAGGCGAATACCATACCCCCTACCAGGAACATGCCTACCTCCAGCCGGAGGCCGGGCTGGCCTACATTGATGAAAAAGGCCGCATCACGATCGAATGCGCAGGTCAATGGACCCATGCCGACCAGGAACAGATCGCTCACGCCCTTGGCCTGCCCAACGAACAGGTGCGCGTCATCTATCCGGCCATCGGTGGCGCTTTCGGCGGGCGCGAAGACTTATCCGTGCAAATCGTCCTGGCTCTGGCGGCCATGAAACTCAAGCGCCCGGTAAAGATTATCTGGAGTCGGCAAGAATCCATTGTCGGGCATGGCAAACGCCATCCAATGACGCTCAAAACCAAATGGGCCGCCACCAATGCAGGCAAGCTGTTGGCAGCCGAGACCACCGTTATCGCAGATGCCGGAGCCTATATGTACACCAGTAACAAAGTGCTCGGCAACTGTACCATCACCGCCACCGGTCCTTATTTCATCCCCAATGTAAAGGAAGACGTGCTGGGTGTTTATACCAATAACGTGCCGACAGCGGCTTTCCGCGGTTTCGGCGCCCCTCAGGCGCTGTGGATGGCCGAACAGCAGATGGACAAATTGGCCGAGAAACTGGGCCTGGACCCGGTGGAATTCCGCCACCGCAATGCACTCAGGGATGGCGATACACTTAATGTGGGCACCCCGGCTCCAGGCCCCGTCAGCATAGTGGAGTGCATTGAAGCCGCCCGGGACAAGTTCGATTGGAACGAAAAAGTCCTCACCCCGCCACCTCCTCTCCCCTCGGGAGAGAGGCCAGGAGTGAGAGTGCGCGGGCGTGGTTTTGCCTGCGGCTTCAAGAACGTAGGCTTTTCATTCGGCTACCAGGAAAATTCCTGGGCGCGTGTCGAGATCCATGGCCGGACAGAGATGGAACGCGTGGTCGTCTGGCACGCCGGGGCCGAGGTGGGACAGGGCACGCATACTGTCATGGCGCAATTTGCGGCGGAGACACTGAGTGTACCCTTCGAAAGGGTCAGCATGGTCACCTCCGACTCGGCTACCATGGGTAATCCCGGCAGCGCCTCGGCTTCTCGCATGACCTTCATGGCTGGCAACGCCATCAAAGGTGCTGCAGAAGCCGCACTTGTCAAATGGAAAGCCGAGGAACGTCCGGCAATTGCCGAATACACTTATCTGGCTCCGAAAACAACTCCCTTCGACAAAGAGACCGGCTACGCAATGCCCAACCTGTCGTATGCATACGCAGCCCAGGCGGTTGAGGTGGAAGTGGACCTGGAAACCGGGTTTATCAAATTGTTGCGGGTGGTCTCTGCCGACGATGTCGGCCAGGCCATCAACCCGGAGTTGGTAAAGGGACAGATTGAAGGGGCAGTTGTGCAGGCCGAGGGCTATGCCCTGACAGAAAATCTCATCTCCCGGAATGGGCATATCCTGACCGATCAGCTCAGCACGTATCTTATTCCGACCATCCTGGATATACCGGATTCGATCGAATCGGTCATCCTGGAAATTGCCGAGCCGAATGGGCCATTCGGGGCGCGCGGCCTGGGTGAAATGCCACTGCTTCCACTTGCGCCGGCGATTGCCGCAGCAGTGCATGAAGCCACCGGAGTCTGGTTCAGCGAATTCCCCTTTACCCCCGAGCGCGTCCTGCGCGGGCTGGGAAAAATCTAGGGTGTTTCAAAAACTTTCCATCCATAAATATAAGCTGGCCATTTTTTTGCTGTTGCTGGCAGCTTCGGCTATTTCCATCCTGCTGGCTGACGCCCGCATGGCTTATAGCAACACAAGGGATTATTCAACCCTTACCTGGAATCTGGGCCTGGCCTGGATCCCTTTTGTGTTTGCTTCCATAGCCTATGTGGTTTCCTGGTCACGGAAATCGCTTTACCTGGTTGTGCCGGTTTGTGCTTTTGTCTGGCTGATCTTTTTTCCCAATGCTCCCTATATCCTGACGGATTTCCAGCACCTCAGTACCAATGCCAATAATGCCCCGCTCTGGTATGACGTGCTCATGCTGATCTGGTTTGCATGGACAGGTCTGTTCCTGGGCGTGGTATCCCTTTACTTTATGCAGGAGATCGTCACGCGCGCCTTCGGAAGGATTACCGGCTGGTTGTTCACCATCTCTGTAACCGTCTTGAGCAGCTTCGGCGTTTTCCTGGGACGATTTTATAGCTGGAACAGTTGGGACATTCTAGGTGACCCGGTGCCCATTGCTCATGATATTTGGGGAGTCCTGCGCCACCCCTTCGCGAACCTGCGTGTCTATGGTTTTACCCTGCTCTTCACATTACTGTTCCTGTTTGTCTACCTGGCCATCCATGCCTTCGGCAGGGTGATGCAGGAAAAACAAATTCAGGATAAAGACAGATAAATGATTCCGCTCGACTACCATATGCACACACGCTTCTCGGAGGATGCCGAGGATGCGCCCGAAGCCATGTGCCGCCAGGCAATCGAGAAAGGTATCCCCGAAATCGGTTTCTCCGAACATTGGGATGTTGGTCCATACGAGACCAACCCGCGCTTTTTCAAACCTGAAGCCTGGTACGCCGAACTGGAGCGGCTGCGGGGACTGTTCGCCAACCAACTGGTCATCCGCGCCGGCATCGAAATTGCCGAGCCGCATCTGTATCCGCAGGAAACCACCGAGGTGCTTGGGCGTGCCCCTTTTGATTATGCAATCGGTTCGGTCCATTTTGTCGGTAAAAATTTCATGTTCAATGAAGGATATTTCCAGACACACACTGCCGACGAGGTGTACAGCACCTATTTCGCCGAAATGGATCGGATGGTCCATACTGCCGAAATCGATATAGTTGCCCACTTCGATATCCCGGCGCGAACCGGCAAACCTGTTTTAGGTTACGAGCCGGTTCGTTATGAAGAAAAAATCCGCTCCGCATTGAAAACCTGTGTCGAACGCGGCCTGGCGCTGGACGTCAATGTTTCCGGGTTGCGCAAACCTGCCCGGATCATCATGCCCGACCCGCTCATCCTGAAATAGTTTGCAGAAATGGGCGGGCAGCGTGTTACGCTTGGCTCGGACGCCCATCGCCTCCCGGAAGTGAGTCTGCATTTGGAGAAAGCACTCGAAGCCCTCCGGGCAGCCGGGATCACTCATATCACGCATTTCGATCAGCACCAGCCGCGGCTGGTCGCATTATAAGAGCAAACTGCTTCCACCCAAATAGCCACACCCTCAGCGATTCAGTGCACCGACCAGTTGGAAACTCGCCGGGAAGGTCAGCGAACCCTACGCCCGGCTAATGGTGACCACTTTATTATCGAGTGGCTGATGCAGCACTTCCAGCCCACCCACTATATCCTCTAAATACAGTGTTCTATTGTCCAAGAGGCTCGTGCTATTATCCAAGACAAGATAAATCATTTCGTTTATAGTGTCATTGAAGGGATGACCATCTTAAACATTTTATCTCTTCTCCTTATAAAAGCACACCGTTGCCTATGCCACGGTGTGCTTTTATAAAAGGAGAAACAAGAAATTCGCAATTAGGATGTTCCGCTTTTTAATCGATCTAAACTGGTGCGTTGTAGAAGGGCAATTTGATGTCGGTAAAAATCTTCATTTCTGACAGCCAAGGACATATTGCGCGCCACTTTGCGAGATATGGCTGACCTGGTGGGGTATATTAATTAATAACCGTCTCACGCAACGTCAACAATTACAGAATGAATTGATAAGTGGAATTCAGTATGTCTCAATTTTCCCGAAAACAAACAGTCTGGATAAGCGCCTACGCTTAATGGATTGATTGGTGAAGGATAGACAATTGGGAATTATAATAAAATTATGTCTCACACTTTGCGAATCGGTTCTCAGATTGGTTCATATGATCCTTTTTGGGTTCAGGTGCGTGAGGCTGTCTATCGGAAAGCTCAACAGCTCAACGCCGACTTGATCCCGATCGATATCACCGAGCAGCCGGCCACACTCTCACCGGAAGAACAGGCGAGTTTGGTGGATGAGCTGCTTGCCGAGGATTTAATGGCTCTGATCTGTTGGAACCTGCCAGCCGATATGATTCACCGCTTGTTGGATCTCGGCTTACCCGCTATCTACCTGTCTGAATCCCTTATTCGGCATCCATTGTTTGTATCGCCGCGTGGGTTGGATCAGGCTGCGCGGATTGTAGGAGAATATTTTGCTGAGAAGATGAACGGGCATGGGCAGGTATTATGTGTTGGCGGCCTGATGGAAGTAGAGGGGGAGGATGGCAGTACACGCCTGGTAGGAATCCGGGAAACACTTAATAAGTACCCTGATATCTCTTTTTTTCATATACCAAGTCTCTGGCGCTATGATCAGGCCTACCCCCAAATTGAAACCGCTATGCGCCAGCTTGACAAATCCTTTGATGCCATCTTTGGTCTGTCCGACTCACTGGCTTTGGCAGCGCGGGATGCTGGACGGGTGCTTGGGTTGGTGAATAATAAGACCATCATAGCAGGCATCAACGGTGATCCCTTGGCTCTGGCAGCCATCGCCGAGGGGAGCATGAGTGCAACAGTAGAAACTTCAGCATTGGATTTTGGGGCTCAGGCCGTTGAGTTGGCTTGCCAGGCAGCACGTCGAGAAAAACTGCCTGCCCACTTTAACTATATGCCGCGTCTGATAACGGCCGAGAACGTAGCCGAGGTTGCTTTGCAAAAGCTCATTGCGATTGCGAGCATCCCTTCTCGATTAGTAGGAGTAAACCGCCAGCTTGAGCAAAACCGGTTGACCCAATTGGAGACCAGCGCTGCTATCAACCAGCGGGTCGGGTCTCTGCTTGACCGGCAGGAACTCTCACGGGAAATTGCCAACCTCATTCGTGCAAACTATGGCTATGATCGGGTTCAGCTTTTCTTGTGGTCCGAGCAAGAACAGCTCCTCGTGCTCGATGAACCTATGCCGTTTTCTAGTGGACGGATATCCCTCCCGCTCCATGAATCGGGCTTGCTCGCTGAAGCCTTGCAACGAAATGAAACCATTTATATCCCGGATACTCATCACAGTAACCGCTTTCCACCGGATCCTAGATTAATGGAGATATCCTCACGAGTTATTTTGCCTATCCGGCTGGGTGATAAAATTCTTGGGCTGCTCGACCTTCACAGCCAACATCCAAAGGCACATCAACGCCAGGAGTTAATCGGCCTGCAATCCTTGGCGGATCAGTTAGGTATAGCAATGCGCAACGCCGAATTGTACAGCGAGGCTGTGCAGGCCCGAGCCGCTGCGGAAAAGGCTGACCAATTAAAAACCCGGCTGTTGGCGAATGTCAGCCACGAGTTGCGCGCACCATTGAATGTGATTCTAGGATATAGTCAGGCCGCGCTTAAAGTGCCCAACCCTTATGATGTTGAACTTCCACAAGCGGTCTTGCGAGACTTTGGTCATATCTATAATAGCGGAGAGCATTTAATCCGCCTGATTAATGACTTACTTGACTTGTCTCGGGCGGAAATCGATGCACTCGACCTATTTCCTGAGACATTTAACCCCCGCCCTTTTTTGGAAGATGCTTTTCACAGTATGGCTGATAACGCAGATAACTCAAAAAACGTAAAGTGGCAGTTGAGCCTACCAGAGCGTTTGCCGATGATAACCGCTGATCCGGTGCGGTTGCGCCAGATTCTCCTCAATCTCCTGCACAATGCTCAAAAGTTTACGTCCAGCGGGAAGATTACATTAGGAGTAGAAGTCGAACCGCCTCACCTTCACCTATGGGTAAAAGACACGGGATCAGGAATTCCAGTTGAACAACAAGAACACATCTTTGAACCATTCGTCACTCTTGGACCTCCCGATCGCCGTCCGACAGGAATTGGACTGGGATTAAGTATCACGCGTCGGTTGGTAGCTCTGCATGGTGGTTCGATGACGTTGGAGAGCCAACCAAAGCAAGGCAGCACTTTTCACGTATACTTACCATTGCCAAATCTCTCTGGAAAGCCGGTGAGCATTGTTAGCAAGACGGACCGTCCGGTTTTGGTTTTACTCTCAAGCCGTAAACAAGCCCCCGAAGCATTGATTGAGTTATGTCAGAAACGCAAATTGGTCATCCATAGGTTGCAACCCGGTGACAACTTGGATATGCTACTAACAGAGGTCCAGCCGATGGCTTTAGCATGGGACCTTACAGATGCCAGCTTTAGTGATTGGATATTGATTCAACGCTTGCGGAGCCATCCCCAGTTGTGTCATCTACCCTTTATCTTGTACAGCCAGGAGGAAGATGGGAGCCCCGGTCTCGCAACCGGCATGACTGATGTAGTGATGAAGCCGATCAATGGAAAAACACTGATCGAGATGTTAGAGACCATCCGCCCACGCGGGGTGTCAGGCCCGCTACTCATTGTGGATGATGACCCGCAAGCCTGCCTACTTTATCATCGATTAGCGACTGATGCGTTACCTGGTTGTCCGATCATTACCGCCGAGAATGGAGCAAAAGCCTTGGCTTTATTGAAGAGGGAGATCCCATGCCTGGTAATCCTGGATTTGATGATGCCGGAAGTAGATGGGTTCACAGTGCTCGAACAGATACGCCTCAACCCTCTTACTCGGCAGGTACCCGTCCTGGTGATGAGCGGCAAAATGCTTTCCCTTGAAGACGTTCACCGATTGGATTATGGCCGGGTGACCTTCCACAGCAAAGAGCTTTTATCCACTGAAGAGGCTGTAGCCAGCTTACAGCGAGCGCTTTCCGGCGAACAAACCCTACTCCAACCAACCAGTATTCTTGTAAAGCACGCCCTGGCTTATTTGCATCAAAACTTTGTCAATCCACTAACTCGCCAGGAGATTGCCGAGGCGGTGGGTGTAAGCAAAAATTACCTGAGCGAGATTTTTCGCCAAGAACTTGGTTTTTCACCATGGGATTGCCTGACCCGTTTACGCCTCCAAAAGGCCAAAGAACTATTGCATACTACGGAGGACAGTATTACTTCTGTGGCAGCACAAACCGGATTTGATGATTCCGCCTATTTCAGTCGGGTTTTCCGAAAACATAATGGAATGTCGCCTCAGGAATATCGTCAAAGGGTGAACTAGCATCGACTCTGTTTTCCCTGTACGTCACATTTGAAGCCTTTCGCCAGGAACTTGGTTTTTCACCATGGGATTGCCTTACCCGTTTGCGCCTTCAATAGATCAAAGAGCTGTTGCATACTAAGGAGACTGAATTACATCTGCGGTAGCACAAACCGGGTTTGATGATTCCGCCTATTTCAGCCGGGTTTTCCGAAAAAATATTGGAATGTCCAATCAGACATACCGGCAACAGTCAGATTGAGTAGCAAGTCTTTTCCCCACGTATTACATACCTATTTAAAAACAGTGTTCTTTTTTCCAAGAGGCCCGTGCTATTGTCCAAGACAAGAGAACCTCATTTCGTTTATAGTGTCTTTGAAGGGATGACCATGCCAAGCATATTACCTACCATCCTGATCATCGAAAATGACCCGCCCTCTCTCGAGTTGTATCGTCGGGAGTTAGGCCGGGATTTTCGTGTGCTCGCCTGCTTCAGTAAAAGTGAGACATTAGATGCGGTCAACAGCCAAAACCCAAAAGCGATCATTCTAGAACCGGCCGCACTGAATGAAGAGGGATGGGATTTGCTTAATGCCATCGTAACTATGCCTGACAGGTTTCTCCCTGTCATTTTGTGTACCATATTGGATGAGCGCAAGCGCGGCTTGCAGGAAGGTGCGGCGGCTTATTTGATTAAGCCGGTTCTACCGGCTACGCTTTTAGAAACCCTGCATAAGGTAATCATAAAAACGGAGAGCGCCAAATGAACATTCAGAGACAAGCCATTCGATCAGCAGGTACCTCCCACCGACCTGCCTGGGTTAAGCGGTGGTTTTCCGAAGATGCTTTGGTGGCTTATTTGTTTATTATACCGAGCCTGTTTGGGATGGTCGTCTTTGTTCTGTGGCCGACGATCAAAGGCTTCTCACTTAGCTTCACCAGTGCCACTTTAATAAAGCCGGGCGTTTTTGTAGGGCTAAAAAATTATATAACACTTCTTCACGATTCGCAGTTTTGGAATTCCATGCTCATCACGACAAAATACGTGCTTTTTAACATTCCCCTGCAAACCGTAATTGCCCTTGGGTTGGCTGTTCTCATCTCACGACTAACAAAATCTACGTTCGTCCGCTTGATTATCTTTCTGCCTTATTTGTTCCCCATGCTTATGGTAACGATCATCTGGATGTCAATTTTCGATTATCTTACTGGGCCCATCGATGGAATATTGAAATTATTGTGGGGACCGAGCGCCATGATAGGTTTCCTCAACGTAAAAAATGTAATCGCCTCATTAGCATGGATCAACACTTGGAGACACGCTGGCTACAATGCCCTGCTTTTCTTCGCTGGTTTGCAGGGGATTCCAAGCGAACTTTACGAGTCAGCAGCTATCGATGGAGCCAATGAATGGCAGATTTTCCGCCGTATCACTTTTCCGTTACTGCGACCAGTAACGATATTTGTCGTGGTAACCAGCCTGGTTGGCTCATTTCAGGTTTTTGACAGCGCCATGGTGATTGCCACACCTACCGGAGGCCCAGGCGGTGCTTCACGGGTGATTTACTGGTATATCACCAGTCTGGCTTTCAACCAATTCAGGATGGGCTACGCTGCCACTGTGGCAGTGGCGCTCTTCGTAGTCTCTATATTAATTGCATGGGTCAATTTACACTATTTCAGAGCGGATACTTCGGATATTGGTTAATAGCCACACAAGGAGATAGGTAGAAATGGGAACCAATTCTTTAACAACTCTTCGTCGCACGAGTGAAATTAAGAGAAAAATAAATTGGGGAAAATCAGGCCGGATTTTAGCCTGGAGCATCCTCATCCTGTGGATCGTGATTACCATATTACCGCTTTGGTGGGTGGTTAGAATGGCATTCTCGACCACGAAAGACTTGTTAGGCGACCCTTCCAGTCTTCTACCGGTTAATTTTACATTGAATGCCTTTAAGCGGGTATTGGGTCTGGTGGATGTAAACGAGACCCTTATTCAGGGTGGCTTTTCCCAAAAATTAAATTTTTTGCTGTATTTCCGGAATACATTTACTGTGACTACCGTAATTGTGCTGGGAGGCATCATCTTTAATTCCGTGGCAGCCTATGCTTTCGCACGCCTCAAATTTCCAGGGAGAAACATTCTTTTCGGGCTTTATATTGGGGCCTTGATCATGCCTACCGTCCTGAACTTGATTCCAAACTTTATTTTGATCAATCAATTGCATATAAACAACTCCCTGATAGGCATTATTGCTCCTAGTTTTTTTGGGAATGCATTTGGCGTATTCTTTTTGAGACAGATTTTCCTGAGTTTCAATAAGGAATTGGAAGAGGCAGGTAAGTTGGATGGCGCCAGTCGGATCCGCGTCTTTTTCAGTATTGTCCTCCCTAATACACTGCCGTCCGTTCTGACGATGTCCATCCTTGCCTATGTTGCTGCATGGAACGAATTTCAATGGGCATACTTTGCCGGAGGCCAGGGTACTGTTGACCAAGCAACCGTTATGACGGTGGCTTTGGCGCACTTTCGTGCCCAGCAACAGGGGGGCGTTCCTGATTTCCCGGGGATGATGGCAGGCACATTAATCAGTGCGATTCCGATGCTTATCGCCTTTTCTATCTTTGGGCGAAGAGCCATCGACTCGATCCACTTTACCGGTTATCGCTAATAATAGATAGCCGTTGGGATTTTATTAATCCATTCTGATTAGAGGAGGTGGTTTCATACTGCAGATAGACCTGTTTAGATAGATGATTTTACCAAACGTATACCATATTCCTATATATTCAAGTTTCGAGGAGAAAATTATGAAATCCAAATTTGTATCCAGCTTGTTGGTAATCCTGGTTGTTGCCAGTCTGGCTCTGAGTGCTTGCGGGACCGCGCCTACCACTGCCGCGCCCGCTACTGCCGCACCTGCCACTGCCGCACCTGCCACTGCCGCACCTGCCACTGCCGCACCTGCCACTGCCGCACCGGTCACGTTGCAATACTGGCTGTGGGACAACAATCAGCAGCCCGCTTATCAAGCTTGTGCGGATGCCTTTACCAAGCAGAATCCCAACATCACCATCAAAATCTCGCAACAGGGTTGGGGTGATTATTGGGATGCTCTTACCACCGGCTTTGCCTCAGGCACCGCCCCAGACGTCTTTACCGATCACTTGTCGAAATATGCCCAGTTCCTGAGCCAGGGTCTGCTGCTCGATATACAGCCTATGGTTACGGCTGATAATGTTAATTTGAAACAATACGTGGAAGATCCTTCCCTGTGGGTCCAGAATGGTAAGCGCTATGGCCTTCCCAAGGACTGGGACACCATTGCCGTTTTCTACAATGTAGACATGCTTCAGAAAGCTGGGATTGATCCTAGTGTAATGAATACGTGGACCTGGAACCCGCAAGATGGCGGCACTTTCCAGCAAACCGTTGCCAAATTGACACTCGATAAGAACGGCAACAATGGTCTCAGCCCCAACTTTGACAAGAAAAATGTGGTCCAGTATGGATATGTCGCCGGCCCTGGCGATCCTGGTACAGGTGGGCAAACCGAGTGGAGCGCCTTTGCAGCCAGTACCGGATTCCGCCTGACTGACGCGCCCTGGGCAACCTCATTCAACTATGGGGATCCCCGCCTGATCGCGACCCTGCAGTGGTGGGCCGACCTCCGCAATATTGATGGTTTTGCTCCCAATGCCAATGCCATGTCCGGCAGCGATAACCATGCCATCTTCAAGGCTGGGCAGGCTGCAATGACAACCGATGGCGACTGGGAAATTAACGACCTGGTCGGAGGTTCCAAGTTCAAGGTTGGTATTGGTATGCTGCCAGCCGGACCTGCTGGAAAAGTTATATCACCCATCGGTGGTCTGTCTGACGCTATCTGGAGTGGCACCAAGCATCCTGCCGAAGCCTGGCAATGGGTGAAATTCCTCGCCTCCCCGGATTGCGCCAACATTGTCGGCGGCTATGGTGTTGTCTTCCCCGCCATTCAATCTGGTATTGATAAATCTGTAGCCAAGCACAAAGCCGATGGCGTTGACGTATCAGCTTTCACCAATGAGACTGCCAATACGTACCTGCTGCCTCTGACTGATCACGGTGATCAGGTCGCTCAGCTCGTTGCGCCGGTCCTCGAATCGATCTTTGATGGATCTGCGAAGGCTGCCGATGTCCTACCCAAACTGCAGACAGACATTGACGCCCTCTTCAAGTAATAAGTCTGTTTCATGAGTTAATCCTGGTGAGCACCATGACGTTTCCTGGACGGTGCTCACCAGGCACCTTTTTATCATTCTCACAATTGGGCTTATCCGCCTTTAGATAAGAGTCATATCTTATGAACAGAGAATTCCTGCTGACAACCATAATTTTTTGCCTTTTATTGTCGGCGTGTCAGTCGTCCCAAACACAGAAGGCCACACCTGTAGCAACGCCTGTAGTAACACGAGAATCAACCCAGGAGGTTGCTCTCGATTATGCCCGGGCTCCAGCTGATAATCCTCTCAAAGGCTTCATGCCCTTTTACGATGCCTATTCTTCGCGCAACAACCCAATTGCGAATGATTTTCCCCACTCCATGGAATGGTTTTACGTACCGCTTCGGAATTTAATGAACGGCCCCGATAGTTTTACTTTTGATACAGGCCTGGAACCTCAATTGGACGATATTGCGGGAAGGGGACATCAGGCAGCTTTTCGGGTTTATTTGGATTACCCAGACATGCCTAGCGGGATTCCCCAATTTCTTCTGGACGGCGGCTTAAAAGTAAGGCCATATACCTTTTATGGAAACTCACCTGGCGAGAGTGTTTCGCCCGATTATGACGATCCGAATCTGGTGAGCTCTTTGGAAAATTTTATCGAAGCGTTCGGTAAGCGCTATGACAGAGATCCACGCATTGGATTTATTGAGGTTGGTCTCATTGGCTTTTGGGGCGAATGGCACACCTGGCCAATGGATGGCTTCACCCAGGAGACTTCATTGCTTAAGGCCAGACCAGACCCCACGGAAGAAAATTGGATGCCTTCGGATGCTACTCTACTGCGTATTTTGAAGGATTATGATGCAGCGTTCAAGACGACTCGTTTGCTGATGCGCTACCCAATGATCAAACCAGCCAGTCAAGATTGCGGACCTGGCCTCCGCATTCCCTATCTCAGCACGACGTTAAACATTGGATATCATGACGACTCTTTTGCATACAACACGATGTACGGCAGCGACTGGTATTTTATGGGGAAGATGGAATGGTGCGGAGCCTTGGACAAATGGGAGACTGAGCCAATCGGAGGGGAACTCCGTCCGGAGATTCAGCTTGGTATCTGGCTTGATTCCCCAGGCCCTGACACAGAGGATTTTAGCGCCACCGTCGACGGTACCCACGCCTCCTGGCTGGTCGCTCACGCCATATTTATTTCCAGCACCATGCAGCCAGGCAGCAATATATACGCACGCGCTTTGGCCGGCGCTCAGCGGCTCGGGTATGAGTTTTACGTTTCTGGTGTCGGACTGCCATCAGAAATAAGTGCTTCAGACCCTTTTCAAGTGAATATGCACTTGCAGAACACCGGCGTAGCCCCTTTCTATTACAACTGGCCGGTACAGTTGGGTGTCTTGAATGCCTTTAAACAATTGACAGCCACCTGGGATACACCATGGCGGATCGATCAAGTGGAACCGCTGTCTGCTGACCGCTCAAAGCCGTATACCAATTGGAGTTTTACAAAAAATCCCCACGATTTGCAGCCTGGTGCCTATACACTTGTCATGCACGTTGTCAACCCACTGGCAAACGGTAAAACGTTAAAGTTCGCCAATACCACACAAGACCAGGATTTAGACGGTTGGCTTACTTTGGGAACATTTACTGTAAAGTAGAACACTTATATAAAGATTCCTCAAGCCAATTTCTTATTCCTGCACGTTGTTGGGCCGGTATTCGATGACGGCGTTCTCACTGATTATCAAGCAGACAGCCTACAAGCATCACATGGAGATTGAACTCTTTTTTATTGCCAACATGGGACCTTTCAATCAGACTACCATGCTTGAATGGATTACGAATACACGGTGCATTCGAGAAGCATTCCTTTCTTCTTTTGCTGGTGGACGATTTGTACCTAAAAACGCTCAAGTATGAATTAAGTTTTTGTTGAATTAATAAATTTTTGGAGATATATATTATGCAAAGCATAGCTTTTTCTGAGATTGAAATGAGAGGCGAACTGGGATTTAGAGCGAGTCTAAATTATACAAGGCTCGAAGGACCATGGTATAGACCGGATGAGGTATTCCAGGCAGACAAGCATGGCTGGCCAGGAGATTGGGAAGGAAGGGTAATCCTGGCGTTGACATTGCTTGCTCAAAGTACGCACAGGACTCCCGCTTTTTTGGAGCAAATCCTATCCTTGATACCCGCGCATTTGAACTCGAAAGGCTATTTTGGTCAGATAATGCCGGAAGGAAAATATGACGAGCAGCATCTTTCAGGTCATAGCTGGATTCTAAGAGGCTTATGCGAATATTATTTATGGAAGAGAAATGAAAATGTAAAAAATATCCTGGATGGGATTCTGAAGAATTATATTCTAAAAACAAAAGGCGCCTTTGCAAAATACCCGATTGACCCTAAGACCCGGTTTCAGGACCCTGACTGGATCCTATCCAAACTCCAGACTAAGACCAGGCATCACGCGGAAACTTCCGACGCTGGCTGCGCCTTTATATTGATTGACGGTGTGACACAGGCTTACGAGGTATTTAAGACGCAGGAATTAAAAGAATTCGCGGATGAAATCATTGACAGATTTATGCAACTGGATTTTCTTGGATTGCATATTCAGACACACGCAACGCTGAGCGGTATCCGGGGTATGCTTCGTATGTACGATTTAACCCGCTCTAACAAATACCTTGATAATGCACTAAAGGTTTTTAATTTTTATAAAAAAGAAGCCTGGACGGAAGCGTACGGTAATTACAATTGGTTTGGGGCACCGAGGTGGACAGAATCCTGCGGAATTATTGATTCATTTATTGTCGCGACCTGCCTCTGGAAATACACGAAAGACCCCGTCTATTTGGAAGACGCACACCATATTTATTTTAACGCATTATCCCATGGCAATAGGATCAATGGTTCTTTCGGCACCGACAGATGCTGCGGCGCAGTTGATACCGAAGATAACCAGTTTTTACACCCGATCAATTACGAAACATATTGGTGCTGCACTATGCGAGGAGGGGAAGGCTTTGCCCGTGCGATAGAATATTCCTTTTTTATCGACAAGGATACTGTTTATATCCCTTATTTCCATAACTGCCTGGCTAATATAAAATTCAGCGATGGGGAAATTAAACTGGAAGAAAAGACAGATTATCCCTATTTTGGGAACGTCAGTTTTGAAGTAATGGAAGCGAATGCAGCCAGAGCAAAGACTATAAAGATTTTTGCACCCTCCTGGACGCAAAAAGAAAAAATCGCCGTTAAGCTCAATGGTAAAAATATGAAAACCTTATACGAGAAGGATTTCCTGGTTATTGAAGCCGCGTTTAAGACCGGAGATAAAATCGAATTTGATCTTGGACTTACTTCCAATATTGAAGATACCGCTTTTAAGAACAGCATAAAAGGTTTCCATAAATATACTTTCGGACCATTAGTCCTCGGCGTGAAATCTAAGGTTGAAATCAATACGCTGGAAGGAAATAAATTCGAGAACTACGCAGAGAGCAAATATAAATCTTCCCAAATCATCGCCATCAAAAATAATGCGGAGCTGGAAAGGCTCAATAGAAACGAGTTCAAGGTAAAAGGTACCGACATCATATTGACCTGCTTATGCGATGTCAAGGACATGACTCAGGAAGACACTTTGAGGCAGGTTTTATTCGCGGACTAATTGCAAGATGAAGCTAATCGGTTACCGATTTTAGTATTAGGCTTAAAGCATCCACATAATACCCTGAGACAGCAAGAGACATGGTAGATAATAATCTATCCATCACAATTAAACCGTCAGAATATATCGAAGCAATTCAAAACCCATTAAAAGGATTCAGACCTTTTCTGGGTACTGATACTTCCGAGGCTGTTAATCCGAAACCAGGGCTGTCTTGCCATGAATACGGTAACTTGAGAAAGCATTATATCAAATGGAACGATATTGAAGGCTGCGTCGATGATGGGGTTGATAGAATATTGGAGTATTGCGATCATTGCTGGGGGGATGTGGAAAAACACAATATTAAGATCATTCCGAGGGTTTATCTTCAATGGGGGAAAGAGTCTCAAAGTCATTGGCCTGCCAATATGCGTGCCTTGGATTGGACCAGCCCGCAGTTTAAGGGTCGGCTTGAAAAAATGATAGGGAAAATGGGCGCTGCCTGGGATAATGACCCCCGTGTTGCTTATGTAGAAATGGGAATTTATGGAAAATGGGGAGAACATCATTCCCCGGAAATTCCAACGGATATTATGGCAATAATGGGTGAAGGCTTTAAAAACAGCTTTTGTAATAAGTTGGTTTTACAGCGAAATTATCGGGATTTCAAAAATTATTCTTTCGGAATTTATTGGGATTCTTTCGCTCATGCAGACCAAAATGACCATGCGGAGGGCATTTTAAAACTGGGAAGTCGTTGGAAGAACACGGTTATCGGGGGCGAGTGCGCCTATGATTGGGGAAACTGGAGGATACAGCCAGGACCAGACGCGACGGCTTCCGTTTCAGACCCTGCCCACAGGATTTACATCATGAATTTGATCAAAAAACTGCACATCAACCATTTAGGTTGGATAGATCAATACAGCCAAACGGATGAGGTCGCCATAAAAGGAGCGGCTGAACTGCAGAAGGTGATGGGCTACCGGTTCATTATTAAGGAATTTACGTATCCAAAACGAATTGAACCCCGGGATGATCTTGAAATTGCCTTCAAGGTTGTGAATAACGGATCGACACCATTCTATTACAATTGGCGGATTGAAGTAAGTTTATTGGATCCGAAAACGAAAGAGTCAGTCTGGAAAACGAAGCTGCAAAATACGGATATCAGGGAATGGCTGCCCGGCGATAAATGGAATTCTAGCGGAAACTATTATGAAATACCGGCGGAAATCTATTCTGTAAAGGAAAGTTTAGCTTTACCAGCTGGTCTTGGAAAAGGAACATATATATTAGCCCTATCGATACTCGACCCTTCTGGAGATAAGCCTTCAGTCAGGTTTGCCATTAAAAACTATATAAACGGGGGAAAGCATCCGATTGGTTTCATCGGATTGGGCGTTGAAAACAATGATCCGGCATATCCTGACTTTGATGATTTGAGGAAAGATAGATCTTTGTATTACGACCGGTAATATTAATTTATTTGAATTGCATTGCCGTCTGCACGCTCAATTCTGTGGTTTAATACCCCCATGTCATCCGTCATCCTCATTCGCGGCGGCGGCGACCTCGCCACCGGCGTCGCCTTACGCTTGATCCGTTCCGGCCTGCGCGTGGTTGTGACTGAGATCGCCCAGCCGCTGGCCGTGCGCCGTACCGTTTCGTTCGCCGAAGCAGTCTACTCTGAAGAGATTACCATCGAAGGCGTTACTGCTCACCGCATCCCTGATCCAACCGACAGCTTCCGTGTCCTGATGGTGCTCGGTAAACAGCAAATCCCGGTGCTGGTCGACCCGGATTGCACATCCGCAAAGTCGCTGCACGCCTCGGTCATCGTGGACGCACGGATGACCAAACGCCCGCCTGAACCGATCGGGTATGTGCCACAGCTTTACCTCGGCCTGGGCCCCGGATTTCAAGCCGGTGTGAACTGCCAGGCAGTGGTCGAGACCCGTCGGGGTGCCATGCTCGGTAGGGTATTTTGGCACGGCGGGCCAGACCCGGATACCGGCCAGCCGGAAGGCGACCCGCAGCGCGTTCTACGCGCTCCGGCGGATGGTATTTTCATTGCACACAAACAGATCGGCGACCATTGCGAAAAAGGCGAGTTGATTGCAGAAATCCAAACCTCATCGGAGACTTCTCCATCCAAAATTACCAGCCCTTTTCCGGGGGTTCTGCGCGGCCTTCTGCATCCGGGCCTGATGGCAACGCGTGGCCTGAAAATTGGGGACATCGACGGGCGCGATGACCCGCACTTCTGCCAGATAGTCTCGGACAAGGCCTTATCCGTCGGCGGCGGAGTGCTGGAAGCGATTCTTTCCCGGCCCGAATTACGCACAACCATATGGATGTAACCCAAATTACCCCGCCAAACCCCGTGGTTGCCTTTGCGACCTGCGTGTTTACCAAATAATGCAACTGGAACATGCTTTTCGTATTACGAACACAGCTTGCCTGGCCCTGACCGGCTCCGGCGGGAAAACTTCCGCCCTGTTCCAATTGGCGCGCTCCTTGAGCGGAACCGCAGGAATGCCAGTCATCGTGAGCGCCACCACACATCTACACATTAATCAAATAAAGCTGGCTGATACACACTTGACCGGTGATAAGCCCGGGGACTTTTCTTCATCATTAGGTGAGCAGGGCGGCGTGATTCTTGTCACCGGCCCGGTTGACGGCGATAGAACCAGGGGGTTGGATGACCCCACTATTCATTGGCTGCATGAGTTTTGCAAACAACATGCCCTGCCCTTGTTAATAGAAGCCGACGGATCACGCCAGCGTCCGCTCAAAGCGCCATCTGAGAGTATGTCTTCGAGGTTGGGTAGCGAACCGCCCATCCCGGACTTCGTTGAGATGGTGGCAGTTGTGGCCGGGCTTTCCGGGCTTGGTCAGCCGCTCAGCGGGGAATTCGTGCACCGGCCTGAGATCTTCGCACGGTTGAGCGGCCTGGCCATGGGTGCAACCATTTCATCGGACGCGTTGCTGCGTGTTCTCACCCACCCCCAAGGTGGATTGAAAAACATCCCCGCGCAGGCACGCCGCCTGGTTCTGCTGAACCAGGCCGACACGCCGGAGTTGCAAGCACAGGCCAAGGCGCTGGCCGGGGACCTTCTGGCAGCCTATCATTCTGTCCTCATCGCTTCCCTGAGACAATCCTTGATCCATGCTGTTTACGAACCGGTTGCCGGGATCATCCTCGCTGCCGGGGAAGCCAGGCGTTTCGGCCGGCCCAAACAACTGCTTGATTACCACGGTCAGCCTTTTGTGCGAATTGTGGCAAAGACCGCTCTCGCCAGCGGGCTTGCACCGGTGGTGGTCGTCACCGGTGCGAATGCCGAAGCCGTGGAAACCGCTGTTTGTGATTTGCCGGTTTCCATCACCCGCAACACAGACTGGCAAAACGGCCAGAGTTCTTCCATTAAAATCGGACTACAGGCTTTGCGCCCTCCTTCCTTGCAAGACGCCACCCCCCAATTCTTCGAAATTGGGGAGAGCCAGGAGGAGGTCGGCGCGGCAATTTTTCTTTTGGCCGACCAGCCCCAGATCCCTTCGACAATAATCAACGCATTAACTGAAAAACACGCCCAAACGCTCGCATCCATCCTCGCGCCAATGGTGGCCGGTCAACGCGCCAATCCAGTATTGTTCGACTGTACAACATTCCCCGATTTGATGTCCCTGACCGGCGATGTCGGCGGGCGGGCAATTTTCAACAAATATCCGGTTTTATACCTACCCTGGTATGATGAGAGTCTATTGCTGGATATAGATTCGCCTGCAGATTTGGAGAGATTAAGGAATCAGGAATAATGACCAGTCAAATCGCTGCCATCCTGCTAGCCGCCGGTGAATCCCGGCGGATGGGTCAGCCCAAGATGTTGCTGCCATGGGGGGCGACCACCGTGCTCGGACAGGTTGTAAGCATTTTTTCAGCGGGGTTATCGTCAAAATTGGATCGTCGGATTGACCCGGAACCTGAGATTCTCATAGTAACTGGCGGGGCACACACATTGGTTGAAGCAGAAGTGGCTCGCCTTGCAAAACAATATCCTCTCCGGATGGTCTACAACTCGAATTATGCACTTGGCGGTATGGTCAGTTCCATCCAGGCCGGGTTGATGGCACTCGGGCCGGAGATAATCGCCGCGCTGATCGGTCTTGGCGATCAGCCGCAGGTCCGGGAAAAAACCGTCAGACAAATCTGTACAGCCTTTGAGCAAACCGGATCACCCATCGTCATCCCCAGTTTCCAGAACCGCCGGGGCCATCCCTGGCTGGTAACAAGACCTTTATGGCCGGAACTATTGGCACTCCCTTCAACCACCAGCCCACGCCAGTTTCTGGATGTGCACGCCGCCCAAATCGAGTATATCCCGGCAGATGAAAGCATCCTGCAGGACCTGGACACACCGGAAGATTACAACAGCCTTCGGCCTTAAATTTAACGGGTGAAGAGAAAAAGTCAATCATTGCACATCTCAAATTGAGAATAACGGCCCTTGCCATTTTAACCATCTTGTGCTATTTTTGATTTAAAGGAACGTATAATCTCAGAATAATGGGCCAGGTGGTGTACCGGCAGCTCCGCTCTCCGGCCGCCCCTTTCTCCCTTACTGATTGGGATGATACCAAGGAATGTGGATATGGATGACGGACAAAAAACCATTATCGTGGTGGAAGACGAACAAGACGCTGCTGAGATGTTCGCAGAAATGATGCGTGTTAATGGTTTCCGTGTTTTAAAAGCCACCGGCAGCAAACTTGCCATAAGCATGATCGACGAAGAGAAACCTGCGGCTGTCATCCTGGATATCATGATGCCGGATGTCTCTGGTCTGGAAGTGCTGCGGCATTTACACCGCGAACCCGGCCTGGACTGTATCCCGGTCATCGTCGTATCAGCCAAAAGCCTGCCGGCCGATATAAAAACCGGGTTGGAAGCCGGGGCATCCATCTACCTGACCAAACCGGTTGACTATCTTGACCTGAAACAAGCGGTGGAAAAGGTGCTGGGCGCATGATGTTGCGCTCATTTATCGCTATAGAGATCCCTGCCGAAATCCAGAATGCCATCGCGCATAGCATCGCTTCCATAAAAAGCACATTGCCAAAACCGCTGATACGTTGGGTGGCTCCGCATAATGTTCATTTAACCCTCAAGTTTTTGGGAGATGTTTCACCAGCCAACCTTGAACGGCTGGCTGATACGCTCAAAGAGGAAGCCGCCTCTCACAAAATGTTCACGGTCTCGGTAGGCGGGCTCGGGGCTTTTCCGACACAGCGGAGGGCGCGTGTGATTTGGATTGGCCTGGAGGCCCCACCAGCTCTGGAGTCGCTCCAGCGCTGTGTTGATGCGGCAACAGTACAACTGGGCTACCCCAGGGAGGATCGCCCGTTTTCTCCACATCTAACGATTGGCCGGGTTGCGCAGACCGCCTCTGGCTCAGATTTGCAACAAATCCGTAGCGCGCTTGAATCGATAAAAGTTGGCATACTCGGTACAATCCGCGTACAGGCAATTCATATCTTCAAGAGCGACTTGCAACCCGGTGGATCAGTCTACACACTTTTATACACCCTGTCGATGAAATCAACCTAGTACTGCTATAAGCCGGTACTTATCTTTCTAAAGAGGTGAAATCTGGATACATTGGAACTTGCCCATACCATAATCGATGCTTTGGAAGACAAGAAAGCCGAAAACATCCTCCTGCTGGATTTAAAAGAGAACGCTTCCTTCACGGATTATTTCATAATATGTACAGCCACCAGCAATCGTATGTTGAATGCCCTGGCCGACGGGGTGATTGAAAAGACCCGCTTAGACCACAAGCGGAAAGGTCGCATCGAAGGGAAACCTGAGGCTGGCTGGATGGTGGTGGATTACGGCGATATCGTTGTACATCTTTTCGATGAGGACCTCCGCCGTTATTACAAACTGGAAGAATTGTGGAAAGACGGGAAAGTATTGTTGAGGGTGCAATGAACAGACTGGCTGGCGCGAACATGGATATTGATCCGGCCACTCCTGCAAACCAGATATCCTGGCACCAGACAAAATGTCCATGGAAGACCCAGGAAGGTAATGTTCAGCACCACTCCGCAGTCAAAAATGGTTCCATCTGTCCGTATTTCTGCGGGGTCGAGTAACTGGACACCCTGTTGTGTTGTTTCCCGGACAAAAACCCATATCCAATCCCATCATAAAGTAAATTTTCCCGCAGAGCAAAATTCTGCGGGAAAATTTTTCTCATCCTAATATCACCCGACTTGCTCATTTTAGTGTCCCGAAGACAACTGATCTAGCACTACTCAAAGGAGTCTCAGGGACCTCAGCATTCAATTTTGGTCACTTTCCCACATGACCGTTAGTGTCCTGAAAATTGAAAAAGCAAAAAAAGGCAAAAGTGAGCAAGTCAGGTCCTAATATCATGGAGAGGGGAGGACCCTGATGGCTGCACCATCCGAATACCTCCCTTCCTACCCTGCTGATTGAGTTAATACGGAAATTTTCTATTCGTGATAAAACCCGCTGGAATCATATTCTTTATCACTTGCCAGCATTCAGGCTATTGGCAGTATCAATTGCCTTTAGATCAAAATAGGCGGTCATGATATCACGTACCGTTCCTGCGACCACCCGGCCACCTTCACCGGCATTGTACATGAAAACCAGGACAACAATTTCCGGATTGTCGTAAGGCGCATATGCGACTGTCCAACCATGCGATGGCCAGTTACCGCGCGTGCATTGGTTTTTCGCCATGGCCACATCATCACAAAACTCTGCCGTACCGGTCTTCCCGGCGACTGCAATTGGGTAATTCTTGAAGGAATAGGTGTAGTCAAGGGTGCCGTTTGGATCAGATACCGCCAGGCGCATGCCTGCCTGTACATTTTGAATTGCATATTGCGAAACCGTCTTCATTTTGCCCGTCGCGGTGCAATCGCCATTTTCGCAAGTGTAGTCTCTGATGATGGGGTCCGTTTTCATGTCCCAGCGAACGCGCGGTTGAAAAGGTTGGATGATATTCCCCGCACTATCCACAATGTCATGGATGATGGTAGGTTGCATTTGCACGCCATCATTAGCGATCGTTGCAGCAGACAGAGCTACTTGCAATGGGGTCGCGACTACATATCCCTGTCCGACAGTGGCAAGGTAGGTATCACCAGTGGACCAGTTTTCGCCCTGATAAATCCGTTTCCAGGTCGGATCCGGAACGAGGCCGGCAGCCTCGCCAGGAAGCTCAATTCCGGTCGGCTGGTTGTAGCCCAACGCCTGCGCGTATTGCTGAATACGCAGCATGTCCAATCCCTCTGGAACTTCACCGGGATACCCGCCGCCCACTTTATAAAAGCATACATCGCTGGAGCGCGCGATGCACTCCAGGAAAGGAATCTTTCCCAGGCCGGTCGTCTCGCCATAAAAAGTGTAGGTCCAATCATAATAATATTCAATGGTACCGGGATCGGTGGGAGAAAATGTATCCCTCAGACCGATCATGGAAGGCGCATCAATCAGCATAGTCGGAGTTACCACACCTTCATTCAAGGCGCCCAGGGCAGTGGAAAGTTTGAAAGTGGATCCAGGTGCATATTCGGTTGAAATGGCATAATTTAGCAGGGGATGTGTGGGGTCTTCCGCCAACTGGTTGTAATAGTATGACGGGATAATACGTGCCAATCGGTTATTCTCGTAGGTTGGATACTGCGCCATCGCCAGGATTTCACCTGTCTGGGGATTCATGGCAATCGCATCGCCACTCGAAATGCGATAATAGCCATTGTAAACGTTGTTCCAATAGTCAATATCCCGTTTCAGGATCGTCGAGGCTGCCTGCTGGAGTCGGGTATCGATCGTCAGGACAACATTATCCCCGGGAATTGGATCGACAGGCGGCTTCAAGTTGTTCAATACCTGCCCGGCCACATCCACTTCGACGGTACGCTGGCCTGGCGTACCCATGAGCGTGCTATTCAAGGTCAATTCCACACCGGCATAACCAACCTTGTCGCGGTTCGGTAAGAAATTCTGGGAAAGATAGAATTGTTCCTCTGAAGCCGGGATTGGTCCCAAAAAGCCGACAACATCCGCTGTCAATGAACCGGTCGGATAATCCCGCACCGGCTGAATATCCACGCCCACACCCGGCCAATCCGTCGCGTGTTCCTGAACTACCATGGCAGTTTTTTCATCTACATTGCACTGGATGTCAACCGGATCATAAGGAGCGTTCGAAAGACCGAGTTCAACGAACTGGGCAATGCCAGGGCCAGGCACACAGGGAGCGATCAATTTCGCATCATCCACTGTCCCATGATTGACCGGGACACCCGTCAAAGTGGACAGGTCCCGGTAAATACGCTGGACATCGCCATCATCATCCGGCAGGTTAGCCGGTGTGACGGTAATGTTGTAAGAAGCAATATTGCGCGCCAGGATAATCCCATTCCTGTCATAAATGATCCCGCGCGCAGGCGCGACGCTAATGTCTTGCGTACGGTTGCTAGTGGTTTGAATGATATATTTTGTGCCTTGAAGGATTTGCAGCGTGAACAAGCGACCAGCGAAGACAAGCGCCACCCCCACAAGGAGTGCGTATACGATCAGGTAGCGCCAATTCTGGAGATGGCGAGGACGCGTAGTTGTAGTCATGCCATACCTTCCTCAGGATAAAGCCTCCCGGCCAGGTCACGAATAAGGGCATGAACAGGAATGGCAAGCAGCAGGTTCAGAAGAACGGTTGGCAGGACAATTTGTGAAAATACATCACTAAAGGCGAGCGGGACCTCAAGAATAGTACGTTGTACGTAAGTGAGCATAAGCAACTCCAGTGTACCGATAAATGTGACGGCAAACATCGCCAAAAGCGGTGCCTGCCAGATTCGATGGACCAACAATCGTGCCAGTCCCACTACTGAAAGGTAGCCAAACAGGTAGATATACCATGGAACGCCCGAAACCAACCCGGCCAGCAGGCTGGCTACCACACCCCAGATCCAGGCCGCCCTGACACGCTCCTGCAATCCCCAGGCTGCCACCACCAGCAGCAGTAGATCTACATTTCCGCTGAGCAGCATGATACGGCTGGCAATGGAGATCTGCAGCATCATTACCAATCCCAAAACAATAATTGCGGTCAGAATTGCACGACGCATTTTACGGACCTGGTGTGGCAATCAGTGGCGAAATGTCCACAGGATTAAAGTTGGTAATTACTAAAATGAACTGCAATCGGGTGAAGTCTACATTCGGCTGGATGGCAGCCTGCTGGAACAATTCGGATTGCAGTTTACGAATACTGACCACCTGCCCCACTAAAAGATTGGGCGGGTAGGTGCCTCCCAGTCCCGAGGTCAGCACCACGTCGCCAACTTGAATGACTGCATCCTGGGATATATTGTTCAGCGACAGTTCACCCGTGACCGAACCTTCCAGCATCGCCTCAGTATTGGAGGCCTGTAAGCTTACATCGACCGCGGATGCGGCATCGGTCACCAACTGGACTCTTGCTGCTTCGCCAATGACAGCCTCCACCCGCCCTACCAGGCCTTTATCTGTAACAACCGGCATCCCTGGCAGGACGCCTTCGTTGGAGCCAACATTAATAATGACGTAGCGAAGGAACGGGCTGGGGTCCCGCCCGATCACCGAGGCAGCCTTATAAGAATATTCGGGATTGGCGCGAGCAAAGTCTACCAGGGCGGAAAGGATGTTCGTCTCTGTTACCTGTTGCTGGAGATCAATTACCTGCGTTTGGAGGCGGGCCACCTCCGCCTCCAGTTCGGTATTGCTCTGGAGCAAGGAGGCCACATTGCGGGGCACCGTTAGAAAGTCCACTACTGCCATATAGCGGTCGGAAATCCAGGTTTGGGCATCCACTGTAAGGCGTGAGAACCAGTTGGTGACCGGGCTAAAATAACCTCCCAGGGCCAGTGTCACGAGACCAACTATAACCAGGACAATTACAACTGTTTGCAGGGAACGAGGAAAACTGGATTTCATAGGAGACATGCAAAACCGCGCCGGAAAGACGCGGCCACGCGATTAAGAATGACGCGTGCTGCCGCGCTCGAGTCCAACCAGGAGGCGGCTGTAATTATGAAAATCGTCCAGCACCAAACCAGTACCGCGCACCACACAGGTGAGTGGGTCCTCAGCGACCCAGACACGCAAATTAAGTTCATCAGAGAGACGGTCGGCCAACCCATACAACAATGCTCCACCGCCTGCCAGGCAAATTCCGTTATCCATCAAGTCAGCTACAATTTCTGGAGGTACTTCATCCAAAGCATCTTTAATTGTATCAATGATCACCGAGACCGACTGTGAAACCGCCTCGCGCACTTCTATAGAAGAGATTTCGATGGATTCGGGCAGGCCGGTAACCAAATTTCTTCCACGCACTTCAGCCATTTTCTCAACAGGAAGAGGAAATGCCGAACCGATATTCCATTTTACCTGTTCGGCAACACGTTCACCGACAAGGATATTATATTTATTGCGCAGGTATTGGACGATATCTTGATCCATTTCATCGCCCGCCACGCGTAGAGACCTGGAAACAACGACTCCACCCATGGACAGGACCGCCACTTCAGTCGTACCACCACCGATATCCACGATCATGGAACCACGTATTTCGTATATCGGCAGTCCGGCCCCTAATGCCGCAGCAGTCGGTTCTTCAATAAGATATGTCTCACGCGCTCCGGCAGACATGGCAGCATCGTAAACAGCGCGTTTTTCAACCTCGGTCACTCCGGAAGGAATGCCTATCACTACGCGTGGGCGCGGTAAAGGCACTACACTTTGCTCATGAACTTTACCAATAAAATATTCCAGCATAGCCTCCGTAATCTCAAATTCGGAGATGACACCATCTCGCACAGGCCGCACAGCAATGACGTTGCCGGATGTTCGACCAACCATCTCCTTGGCATCCAGACCAATAGCCATCGGTTGGCGTGTACGCTTGTCAATAGCCACCCAAGAAGGCTCGTTTATTACAATACCTTTTCCTCGGACATGAACAAGTGTGTTAGCTGTACCAAGATCGATGCCTATATCCAGAGAAAAAAGGCCCAAGAGCCAATTGAGTGGGTTAAAAGCCAAAGTACATTGCTCCTTAAGGGAATTTCCAGCTTTTTTATTATACCATGAGGCTTAATGATGTCGATTCTTATGATTTAGGCTGACTGGGAATCGCCGGAATGAGCAGGAGCTATGATGGTTATCTGGGCCTCTCCAGGCTTTCATTATTTTCAATCCGCTTCAATGCCAGCATGGTCAGATCGTCCGCAGCAGTCAGTGGCGCCATGAACTGGTTAACCGAAGCTTCAAGTGCATCCAACACCCCTCTCGCTGAGGATGCCTGTGCCAGCTTCAAGGCTTGCTGGAGGCGCACTTCACCGAATGTATCTTCATCAGGTGAAAATGCTTCTGTCAAACCATCAGTATATAATAAAAGAAGATCGTCGAGACCAAGCGAGATGGTACGTTGATCCATTGGTAAATTCTCTATGATGCCTAAAGCAGCTCCCGTCCGGTGTAGAAACTCAAGCTTTTTGCCAGCCCTGTTCATCCTGACCGGAGGGTTGTGCCCGGCATTGGCATAAGTAAATTCTCCACTCTCTATTGAAAGAACTCCATACACTGCTGTCACAAACATACTCTGGCGATTATCGGGAATGATCAAGGCATTTACACGCTGCAAGGTTTCTGCCGGCGAGGGGGTATCATAAACGACAGCTCGAATCAAGGTCCGGGTGAGAGCCATGAAAAGGGCCGCCGGCATGCCTTTATCGGAAACATCGGCTATGAGCAGACCCAACCTTCCACCCGGCAGTTCAATCACATCGTAAAAATCTCCACCCACCTGCCGGGCCGTTAACCAGGTGGCAGCCAGGTCCCAGCCAGGAATTTCAGGCAAATGCTCTGGCAGGAAGGTTTTTTGGATCTGGCGGGCAAGCTCAACCTCATGTTCAAGGCGTTCGCGCACCACCATTTCAAGTTGAAGCTGCTCGTTCTGGATCCTCAGCACAACTTGCTGTGCAATACTGGTAACAATCTCCACCCGTTTCGAACGGAACCGGCGGTCATCCACATCCTCCTCAACCAGCATGACGCCGTAAAAATCGTTTCTGATGATCAATGGGAACCCGATCAGTAAGTGTTCGCCGGTTTGTAAAGCGTAGAAAGTCTCCTGCTCAGTCTTGGCCAGAACCGGATCCAACCAATCTACCGGGACGGAGGCAGCCAGAGAGCCGACGACCGTTCGGGCCTCCTTACGCACAGCCTCCAATAGCGGAAAATCGCCCTGGAGTAAATCCTTGCCCACCAGGACTGCCTGGGCTTCCTCTGCGAATCCATATGACTGAGCAGGACGGAAATGTCCTTGCTCCCACAGGAAAATTGCACACGCTTTTACCCCCACCAGTATGGGTGTTATGCGGACGACGCTGCCAATGGTTTCATCCAAACTGTTCGAGTTGGCAACTGCCTGGACTATCTGTAAGAGCGCCGCCGAAGCATAGGCTTGCTCCTGGGCAGCATCATACAAACGGGCATTTTCAATGGCTACCGAGGCGTAATTGGCGAATGTGGAGGTGATGGCCTGAGCCTCATGGCCATAGCGTCCGGGGGCGTGGTGGCTAAGGGTCAATACACCCAGAGGTCGGTCACCCGCCCGGAGCGCGGTAGCAATGGAAGAATAATCAGCAGAGAAGCCGCGCGCCGCGCCTGTTGGACCGATTGGATCCTCTGGTTTGCGAATGACTGGTAGTTCAGAAGTGAGCGAATCTGACAGAAACCCATACGATTCCGGCCAACGCTGCAGGGCATCGTCCACATCCGGCCTCTCAGCCCCATGAATGTGAGCCAAATAGAGCTCTTCGCCCTCCAATAGCCATACCGCGGCCACATCGCAAGGCAAATTATGTTCCAATTCGTGCAAGATACTGTCCAATACGTCATCCACACCTGCTTCAGACGAGATTGAACCGGCCACCTCATGCAGGCTGTCAGCTACCTGTCGCCTCCAGCGTTCGGTTTGGTAAAGATCGGCATTGTGAATGGCCGAGGCAACACTATCTGCCAGGGCTTCACACAAGAAGCGGTCATCCTCAGAAAATGCATCGGTGTGGTCACTCTGCAGATCAAGTACGCCTACAACCTGACTATTAAAAACAAGCGGGATGGTCAGTTCAGAACGGGTATCTTCAGGAGGAAACGGAGATGGCTGGTAACGAACTTCCTTTGTCACGTCGTTAGCCAGGATGGTCTGACCTTCACGTGCCACCCACGAAATAATCCCTTTATCGTTATCCAGATCAAGCACGTAGCCTTTAAGCAAAGCGCTGCGGGCGCCGCTGCCGGCTTCATAAATGATTTGCCGCCGGTTGGGATGCACGGTAAAGAGATGAACGTATGGAAAACATAATCGTTCCTGGATGAGAACAGCCACTTTATTAAACAACTCATCCAGATTAAGTATGGAGGTTATATCATTACTAACCTCAGCTACCATCTCCAGATGTTCCGCCCGGGTCTGCAGTTCACCATACAGACGGACCCCATTAATTGCAATCGCAATAGTATCGGCCAAAGCCCGCAATACCAGCAGATCATTCGGGTGAAAGGCCCCCAAACGGTCGGATTGTACATCCAGCAGACCCAGGATCGTGCCCTCAATTTTCAAAGGAAGTACGGCCTCGGATTGAGTCTGCGGCAGCAGATCCAGGAACCGGAATCGTGGCTCTATGTGAACATCATTCGTAATAGCCTCTTCACCGGTTCGTGCGACTGAACCGACTAAACCATCCCCCACCCTAATTTTGAGTGGTTTCCCCCGACCGCGCGCCTGTCCGGTGCTCGACCGGAATCTTAGATATTCCTGGTCTGGCTCATGGGTAAAAATCGCCACATAATAATAATTAAAAGTACGCTGGATCAGTTTGGTCACCCGGCGGGTTAGTACATTCAAATCGAGAACATTGGCAATCTGGGCACTTACCCGGCGGACAAGGGTCAATTGCTCAATACGCCATTGCTCAACGGAAAAACGGTGCGCAGCCACCAGAGCCAGCGACACATGTCCCACCAGGCCTTCCAGGATTTCGATTTCTTTTGGTCGAAATGGCCTGACAGGCCTTGCCACCTGGAGCGCGCCCAGGTTGACACCGCCGTTTGTAAGCGGGAAGGCCATTGATACCCTTTGCCCCTTCGAAACATACGGATTTCCGGTCGTAAACGCATCAAGCATCGGTCCGTCAGCCGGTTTTGGTGAAAATAGAGCAGATTGGTTCAAACCCGGAAGCCGAAACAAGGTTTCATCCAGCCAAAGGTCCACCTGGCAATCCAGCAGATGGCTGACAGTTTCCAGGATCAGCTCACGCCGGGTTGCCAGGGACTCCTTCTGCATCAATTGCTCCCCCAATTGGATGATCTGCCTCCACCTGGTGTCCTGTGAGAAGAGCCGGGAGTCTATTTTCTTTTTTTTTCGACGTTTTATCATTGTCAGGACATTGCCCGATTCCCCCAAAGGCTCGAAGTGAACTTCATCCATCATTTGTTTCATCAGGAAAACACCCAGGCCGCCAACGGCCCGGTCATCAATATCTGCATCCACGTCCGGTGTTATTACTGTAGACGGGTCAAACGGCTTTCCATGGTCACGGATTACGACAGTCAGGCAAACGTCATCGGATTCACAGGTGCATTCAATATCCCCGCGATTTTCTCCCTGATAGGCATGTTCGATGATATTGGTACATGCCTCATCAATAGCTAACTCGATCGCATAAGTTTCGGAATCGTCCATGCCGGCATCGCGGGCAGCCTGTGTGGCAAATCCACGGATGGAGTCCAACTGGTCAAACCTGGCAGGAAAAATCGCCGTTCGCATGGGAATAACGCAGCCGCCTCATGGCCCGAAAGTCGAGGCGGCCTATACAATATAGTTGGCTTTTAAAAGAGTTAAAAACCGCCTACGGCCGCCGTAACATCATCAAACATTCTAAAAAGCGGTGTGAAACCGGTCAATTCCAGGGCATCACAAATCCTCTTGGGAACCCTGGCCAGCACAATCTCCCCCCGGTTATAGCGCTTGCAGTTGCGCTGCCCGATCAGCAAAGCCCGGAACCCGGCACTGGACATATATTCCAATTCACCCAGGTCGAGGACAATTTTGAACTGCCCATGGTCGTTAAGCGATTCAATGGCTTTGGTCAGCTCGGGGGCAGTGTAACTATCTACCTTGCCCTGAATGCTGAGCAAGTCACAATGTTTATACTGTTTGATCGTGATTTCCATATGGCCTCCATTCCAAGTGGGTGGTTGGAAATTATATCATGATAGATTAAAGCCAACAGATTACAGCCATCGCAACAAACTACCAGGGATGTTTTTTGAGAGAGGCAGCTCCTCGAAATAACAATTAATTTCTCAAGCCTTGAAATATGTTTTAGTTTCTTGTTTATGTTTTATCCAATTCGCGGTTGACATCCCTCCCTACATCGGGTATCCTCACCGCCGTCCGGGTGGGTCCGGCGCGGCGGAGCCCTGCGAAACCCGTCAGGTCCGAAAGGAAGCAGCGGTAAGAAGGTGTCTCCGGGTGCCGCCGGTTCTCCTGCCCGGACATTTTCTATCTCCGCCACCTTGCAAGATAAGAACATAAGTTCTATAATTAACACATGCTGAAAATGCCTGATTTTTTCAAATAACTTTTCTTCCTGTCCCCTTTCGTACCGCGGAAATATATGAAAAAGTGACTTTTATTCTCCTTTCCCGAATCTCTTTTCCCATCCTCCCCTGGCCTCCCCT
>JBEKEB010000011.1:0-37252 GCA_050014055.1 Anaerolineales bacterium
AGAATGGCACACCAAATAAGGCGGTCACGATTCCAAGCGGGATTTCCTGCGGGGCGATAATCACGCGCGCCAACACATCCGACAAAAGCAGCACAGTGGCACCCCCCAGCAGGCTGAGCGGCAGCAGTCTGCGGTAATCCGAACCGAACCACATGCGCATAAGGTGAGGAACGATAAGTCCGATGAAGCCGATAATGCCCGAAAACGAAACTGCCGCGGCAGTAGCCAAAGAAGCTGAAAGCAGGATCAGGGCGCGTGTGCGTGTGACCGGCAGACCTAGCTGCTGGGCCTGGTCATCGCCGAATTGCAACAAGTTGAGGGCGTGTCCGCTCAGGAGCAGGATGCCCATTCCAATGGCGAGGTAAGGCAGAATGGTCAGCACCGGCCCCCATCCGGCCTGGGTGGAGCCACCTAGCAGCCAAGAGATTGCCTGGCGTAGTTCGCCGGTGGAACGCAGCATCAGGAAGGATGTCAGGGCGGTTGCGAAGGAACTGAAGGCCACACCTGCCAGGATCAGGTTGGTTGTCGGGACGGTTTTTCCAATGCGAGCCAGGTTGTAGACGAGCAATACGGTCAGAAGCGCGCCGAGGAAAGCCGCCGCCGGGACGGCCAACAAGCCCCAGATTGTATATGGCCATTGCACATTCATTGCCAGCACCGCGCCCAAGCCTGCGCCGGAGGCCACGCCGATCAGGTAGGGATCAGCCAGCGGGTTGCGGAACAGGCCCTGGTAAGCCGCGCCGGAGCCGCCCAAGGCAGCCCCGGTCAGCAGGACCAGGGCAGTGCGCGGCAGCCGCAGCGCCAGGATGATAGTGGCAGCCTGACTCACCGCTTGTGGAGCCTGGCCGGTGAAAACGCGCCATATATCCGGGAGCGGGATAAAGACCGCTCCAACTGCCACGGACAGGATCACTGTCAGGAGCAGGAAAAGCAGGACGTAGAGAAAAGGAAGGAATTTCATAATAGGATGTGAATCAAAATCCCCTGCCTTAAAGACAGGGGAGGGAGGATTGGCGATCCGACAAGCCGTTCCCACCTCCTTTCCACGAGAGTATGATGGTGGAACTGGTCGGGGCGGGCGTCCTGACTCATCAACTTTCGTCCATCAACATTCATCTTTCAGTTTTTTTCTGAAAGCTGTTCGCTGATCGCCGAGTGCTGATTTACAGTTGCGGGACAGTGCCGGACTTGAACCGGCTTCGCCGTTGGGCCTTCCCATCCGGGGGAGAGGCACCCTGACTCTTATTCAATTGTGACTGTATTGTATGCGTACTTGGCTAAAACGTCAATTACCATGGCTAATTGGGCATTCACCTTCCCGAGTGAAGGATACCATTCACCCGTGCGCTTCCCAAAGAGCCTGGGTTGTCATGATTTTAGGCCGGTCAATTTTCGGTCCTGAATAGCTAATACGGTAAGGCCGATCAGGGCACCAGTTGTCAACGCCAGGCCGACGATGATCGAAATTACATATGGAGGATCGGGGCGATTTACCAATGGAACGCGCACAATATCGGTAAATCTTTCCAAAACCTTGGTGGTTAAATTGGAAAGGCGCCAGGCACGTGAATGCCCGAAAAGATCATATCCTATAAAAGCCAATCCGAATAATACAGCCACCCTTTCCATCCAGCCGTCATTATTCCTTTCCTTTATCCAATTCTGAAATTGGATGCTGGCAAGAATGATCAAGAACACAACCGGGACAATAATGAACCGGGTCGGAGCACGCTGGGAGTCCATGAAAGGGATGTGGGAATTAAATATTGGACGGTACACATCTCCCAGGGAGAAAAAAGCCATCACCAATATTGGAAAATAAAGCAGGCGGTAGCTCTTTTCATTGACCCAGGTCCTGAAAACACCAAAATAGATCATAAAAAGAAAACCGATCAACCCGAGATAATAATCAACCTCCCAGCCACCGATTTGTCCGGAGGGAGTATCGAGAAGATAGGGGGGATGCAGCACAACAAACGAGTCAAGCATATGCGACACAGATAAAAATCCGAATATGAATTGAACTCCACCGCCATTGTAATATTGGATGGCGAGTGGTAGCAGACGCAGCATGCTGATGAGAACGCTGGCAATAACTGCTTTAATAGCCGGTATCCAATAGTGGGGTTGGAATAATGCCAGTAATAAAAGGAATGCCATGCAATAAATAAAGAAATGAACTGCGCCTTGTAAATTTATTGCCAGCATGGTCAAAGCCACGCCGAAAACCCAGCCCCAACCGGTTTTTTCCCCTTCCAGCATTTGCAATACAAGCAAAACAAACCAAGGCAACAGGAAATACCCAACCCATTCCATATGACCCACCACATAGTGGTCAGTGATATGGCCGTTGAAATTAAAAAGCAGAAAAAGTGCGGTAAAAGAAGCCAGGGAAAGATGATAACGCTTGCGGATCAACAACAAGCCGATAAATCCAATCGTAAAAAAGATCCACACGTTGATCACCACATACTTGGCTGGATCGACCAAGTACAGGAGCAGAAGTTGCGGAGAGAGAGGCCTATCCGGACGCCCAAGGTAGCGATCAGGGACAAAGAGAGGCGAATTGCCGTGCATCGGTAACTGTCCGGACCGAAAAGCATTCGATAGAAATACCAGCATGGGATCGACAATGTTATGCCAGTCCCCCATATCAAAAGGGTTATTGAACCAGTTCAAGAAATATCCCCAGTGCAGAATCCCAACGGCGAATAACACCACCAATAAAAAGGATACAATCCATTTTGCCAGGGGGGTTTCAGCCGGTTCAAAAAGGACGTCCAGCGCCTTTTGGCCGGTTAGTCCAATCTTATGCACGGTCCGATTGACCATATCGCCTCTCATTTATCAAGGGAAGTGGCACAAGGTTGCCTTTGGCTTTACCGCAGCATGCGCCCGCCGGGAGAGTATGTAATTCTCATACGCAAGGCAATCTAGCTCAGCCTATTATATGCCATAGCCTTTGGTTTCACCATAAAGGCTGCTCAGGGAACATCCTTTTCTTGTGGCCCTGCAGGATTTACCATTGTGAGTGAGTAAATGAGTAGTGCCGGCACCCGGACTCATCCCTGCTGTCCGCTTAATTGAGATATACTTGCCTGTGATATAATTTGCAAGACTAATATGAAATGAATTCGTTAGTCAGCCAGTATCGTATGTCTGCTTCCCCTTCCCCCAATCAGGTCACGCCGAAACTATCCTCCCTGTCGCATTCCACCGATCGGTTTGGTTCCAGACCCAGAACGACTGGAGCGATTAGCGGTAGCTATCTTCGCTATTCCCTATGGCTGGGTGCCATTACCGGTTTCGTGCTTTCAACCGCCCTCTGGGCTTATGAAACCTTCCTGCTCGTCCAGTCGCATGTTGCCTACCCCTGGATACCCTATCTGGTCGGGACGATATTGTTTATGGGTGTTTGTGCATCAGCGGCACTGCTTACCTGCCTGCTGAATAGGGCGCTCTTGGGCATCGTTTTCTGGGTTCTGGCAGGGCGTCTGATGGCTGTACTGCTCATTACCATCCCCTTAAAAATTGCCCCAGGAGTGATGTTTATTCTTGAACCAGGGCTGCAATCCAGGTTGCCAGCCTATGTCATCAACAGCACATTTCGCAGCTGGGAAGGGTTTGGTACTATCGTACTGGCCATCTTTTTAGGGATCCTTGGCTTGCTGCAGCTTACCATAGTAGACCAGTCAGTCCCTGCCGTCAGCCCGGCCGGGCGCCTGACCGCGTATTTCGTGTTTGTCCCAATCGTTCTTCTGGCAAGTGTGATGGTAAGCGACATGATCAACCAACAACTGCGTGCACCAATGCTGGCAACCAATCAATTAATCCAGTTTGCGATCGATCACCAGAACACCAAGGTGGACCCGACCATTGCCCGCCAGATGCAACTCAGTACCATCGATCCGATTGCCAGCCTGATCGACCGCCCGCGCCGGCTCTTCCTCGGCAAATACGATGAAACCTTCTTACAAGTCGATGTGCTGGTCGATTTTGGCGGAAAGTGGGTTGACTGTACCACGGTCAGCTTGCAGCCGGTCTATTGCCAAATAAAATAAAAATCCATTGAAGGAATTTATGTCTGTTACCCCCACCCGTAACCGGGTCATCCACCCGGAAAATGTCACCCCCACCCCGCTGCGCCGCCCGGATTGGATCAGGGTGCGCGCCCCTTCCGGCGAAACGTACGAACAATTACAGTCGCTGATGCGCTCCAAGGCGCTGCACACCGTCTGCGAGGAAGCCATGTGCCCGAATATGGGCGAGTGCTGGGGCTCTGGCACGGCCACCTTCCTGATGCTGGGGGATGTGTGTACGCGCACCTGCGGCTTCTGTGACATCAAACATGGCCGCCCCGAGGCACTGGACTGGCTGGAGCCGGAACGCGTGGCCCAGGCGGTCAAATCCATGCAATTGAAACATGCCGTTATCACTTCCGTCAACCGCGACGACCGCAAAGATGGCGGCGCGCCGATCTTTGCCATGGTCATCCGCCGCATCCGCCAGCTCCTGCTAGGCTGCTCGGTGGAAGTGCTCATCCCCGATTTTAAAGGTTCGTTGGAAGCCCTGAAAATCGTCATGGCTGCCCGCCCGGAGATCCTGAACCATAATGTGGAAACCGTGCCGAGGCTGTTCAAGCAGGTCCAGCCGCAGGACCATTACGAGTGGAGCGCGGCCATTCTTAGCAGCGCCAAGAAACTCGACCCGGAGGTGTTGACAAAATCCGGCATCATGGTCGGGTTGGGCGAGGAAATGGAAGAAGTCAAGGCGGTCATGCGCGACCAGCGCAGCTGGGGTGTGGACATCCTGACGATCGGCCAGTACCTGCAACCATCCAAGAAGCACCTGCCGATTGCCCGCTATTACAACCTGGAGGAGTTCAAGGAATTACGCGAATATGGTCGTGAGATCGGCTTCCGCTGGGTGGAGGCCGCTCCACTGGTGCGTTCGTCCTACCACGCCGCCGAGCAGGTGCGGGCATTGAGTGCGGTGCATCGCAAGTTGTATGGGGAGACAAGGGCTGGGGAGTAGCGGTTCAGAAAATAGAGGAATTGCGGCCCACATCCTTCAAAACTCCGCAATAATAGGAAAGGGAAAGAGGCGTCGTTCTGAACGACTGCTTCAAAGGTGAAGAATTGTATACAAGACGCTGCAAGCCAGCATCTTTTTATTTGTTTGTTGCCGATTGCAAGGCTTCCATAAATACCCCTACCATCTTCTCCAAATTGATCTCATCCCTGACAATGCGGTAGCTTTCGGCTCCCATACGACGCAAACGTTCCACATCCGAAAGCGCTGTATGCAGGCTATCTGCCAGCGCCGAAAGGTCATCCGGCCGGATCTGCCAGCCGTTTTCGGTTCTGACTAACTGGTCATTCGTGCCATCGCCCTGGCCCATGATGACCGGCAGGCCGTACGACATGGCCTCCTGCACCGCCAGCCCGCCAGTGCCAGGCAGGACAAACAGATCGGCAGCGGAAAAATAAGCAGCCAGTTCCTCTCCGTGTTTGGCGCCGGGAAATTCCGCGGCCGGGTAGACCTTCTGCGCCAGCCCTTTCAGTGTATCGCGTTCCGGTCCATCCCCCACAATGACCAGGTGCGCCCGGAGCGCGTCGGGCAGCCCCGCGCAGGCCTGCAGGAGCAGGTCCACGCGTTTGCGGGCGTGCAGGCGGCCCACAAATAGCACAATCGGCTGCCCGGAAAAATCCGCCGGGCGGGTCGGCATGGGCTGCGACGGTCGCCCCGTGGCCGCGTTGGGCGCTACAAAGATTTTCTCGGCCGGAAAATCTAGGCGTGCATATTCCTCCGCTCCGCGCTGGCTGTAGGTGATCAGCGCCTCGAATGGGCGCAGGAAAGCTGATCTGCGCGCTTGCCGCAGGCCGGATAGGGGTCCGCCGAAGGGCGGCGCACCCAGCCCCCAGCCTAGCACCGACTTTCCACGCCGTTTCATCCAGCGCACTGCCGCCGGCGTCGCCAGGTAGCGCGGGTTGGCCTCCACGATCAGGGCATCCGGAGAGCAGTTCTCCAGCCAGGCACGCAAACCCTGCTGGTAACACAAATAAAAGGAACCCTGGAGCAGGTGCCTGTTTTGCACGGAAACGAATTCCGCAAAATGAAATTGATCGGTGACCGCGATTGACTCTTGCGGGCGGGGCAGACCTGCGCACACGCTCAGCCCGCCTTGGCAGGTCTGTGCCAGCGCGTCAAAGAAAGGCGCGCGGTAGGCCGTCAGGACGCGCTGCTGGAGGGCCAGTTTACCTGGAAAGCTGGTAGGTTTCATTTCCCGCCTCCACAGCGCTGGTAAATCACGGCTACATCGTCCTGGTACTGTTCGCACCAGGCCGGGGAGGCTTCCAGCGCAGATAGGAGTTGCGGCTGGTTTTGCGGTGAAACCATCAGCAGATTCACGCCGGTGCCATCCAGCAAGCTTTCCCAATCCTGGCGGCCCTCGCTAATGGCTTGGTAGGTCTGCCACTGTGTCACCGGAAAGACCTCGAAGCGCGTGTCGATCCAGGTGGGACGCTCCGGCAGGGCAAATTCGAGGTAGCTGGAAAAGCCAATCTCGCTCCACAGCGGGCCGGGCAACCCGGGATGGGCCGCCAGCCATTCGGTTGCAACAACTGGGGTGTTTTCCGTCACCGCCGGGGATTGCTTCCACCACTTCTCGCGCAGGCCCGGCAGGAAAGCCAGCGGCAGGAGCACAAACAACAGGCTGAGCGCCAGGTTGAAGGCCGGTAGGTTCAGCTTCGACCGGCCGAGATATTTCTTCTCCCAATCCGCTAGCAGACCGGCTGTCAGCACTACCAGGATGAAAACGAACCAGATGACATAGCGCTCGCCCCACAAAGCCAGGAAGCCAAAGCCCAGGAACCAGGTCCATTCCAGCCGGTCCAGTTTGCGCGGGGAAAACGCCGCCAGCAGCGGGAAACCCAGCAACCACACAAAGAAAATGTTCATCTGCCAGCCGGTATTCACCGGTGGCAACCATTCAGCCGAGAAAAGCTGGTTGGAGGGTACCGTCAGGGAATTGAAAACATACGACCATGCACCGAAGCCGCGCGGGTTGACCAGCGTGGCCAGCAACACCCCGGTAAAAACCAGCCCCAGGGAGCGCCGGTCACCCCTGCCTAACACCAGCGCTGCCCCTGCCAGCAGGATCAGCATCACGAAGGAACCATGCAGGTTAACCCACACCAGGCTGATCAGCGGCAGCCAGTACACGGCTTTTTGGCTTGCTTGTTCATGAGAGAAATTCTTTAACACAAAGGACACAAAGTTCTTCAAATGGGAAGAAGATGTTTTTTCTGGTGTATTTTCTCCTTTGTGATCCTTTGTGTCCTTAGTGTCCGCTTGTCCAGCGGTGCTCTTCCGCGGGATCGTGGTTAATTTCTTTTCCTCGTTCTGCCATTTATATAGTATGAGGAGCGCCAGGGCAAAAAGTGGGTATACCAATAACTGCGGGCGCACAGACCAGTTATTACTGGAGGTCAGCACGGCCGCCAGCAGGACCAGGCTCGCTCCCAGACGGCCCGCGCCGGCCCGGCGTGCCGTTGCCCATACCAGTGAATAGGTCGCTGCCACGACCACTCCCCGCAGCAGCACCGTTAGCGATAGGCCGCCCAAAAGGTAAACCAGCCAGAAGAGTTCCGCCGCGCCCCAGGATTGGTAGTCCACCGGTGAGCCCGTGCGGGTGAAAGTCATGCTCTCCAAGCGTGGCACCGTGCCGGAGGCCAGCGTATCGTGCCCAACGCGCAGGAACCACCAGTAATCCTGCGGGGTGACCGGCAGCAGGAATGCGATGCTCAGGGCGATCAGCAGGACCAGCCCCAGCCAGAGCAATGCACCTGTGTCACGAGTTTTCATTATTTCTCCACGAATCCTATCGTGATTTTCAAAAGGTGAATTAGAACCTTTGTGTTACTTTGTATCCGCTTGTCCCGTGGTGCTTTTCTGCGGGATCGTGTTAATCTTTAATCTCTTGTCCCTATTTCTTCCGGTTTCGCAACGATATAGGCCTTCCAGCCCATAGCTTGCAGCGAAGGGACGACCGGGTAACCACGCCGCATCCAGTAAATTATATAACCGGCCGCGGTCAGCGTTTCCCAGGCGGCCCGGCTGGATTCGGGTCCGTGCAGTTCTATCAGCATGAGCGGGCGCGCCTCGGCCAGGACCTTGCGCATGCCCGGCAGTGCCAGCACCTCGCCTCCCTCGATATCCATTTTAACCACCTGCGGCGGCGGGTTGCCTTGCCCGTAAACAAACTCGTCCAGCGAGATTCCCCGGACGCTTATTTCGGATTGGTACTGGTCAGCGCGTCCCGCCGACCCTTCCGCTTTACCCATCCCGCCGGAAGTGTGCACCAGGAAGCGCACCTGGCCGGCAGAGCGGGTCACCGCCCCGCAATATAGGCTCAGCCGGGCTTCCATTCCATTCAGCGCAACGTTCTGGCGCCACTGGTCAGCATTTGCCGGCAGGGCTTCGAAGGCATAGACGTGCCCTGCCGGTCCGGCCGCTTTCGCCAGCAGGAGCGAGACGTAGCCAATATTGGCGCCAACATCGTAGATGACCGTGCCGGGTTGGATCAGTTCACGCAGGGCGGCTTGCAGCTCCGGTTCATAGGTGCCCAGCCAGTAATCCTTATCGATCTGCATATCCAGCAGGATGGTGAAGCCAGCCAGGTCACCAGCGGCGACCTTGACTTGCGTCAAACCTGCTGGTGCGGCTCGGTTCAGCCCGCTGCGGATAAGGGCAGCCAGCGGCCTGACCTTGTAGATCGCCTGCTTGAAGGAAGTCGGCAATATCCTGGCGGCAAACGCCGCCACGTTGAGTATGAATTTCCGCATTTGTAACTACTTTACCACCAAGGCACACAGACACAAAGGAACACTAAGCGACACCTTCACCTTTTTATCTTTCATATACTTGGTGTCCGCTTGTCCCACGGCGCTCTTCCGCGGGATTGTATTAAAAATCTTTTTCATATTAGTATCATCCAATTAACACATCCAGATAGCGCTCCACCATTAGGTCCAGCCCAAAGGCTTCTTCAGCGCGCTGGCGGGCAGCCGCACGGAAATGCGCCTGGTTTTGCAGGATCTCCGCCGCGGCATCTGCCAACGCAGGTACATCCGGCCTGTCCAGCTTCCACGGGTCGCCGCCATATAGGACCAGACGCCCAGAGTCGCCGGTTACCATTTCGGGCAGCGCACCGGTGGCAAAGGCAGCCACGGGCAAGCCGCAGGCCAGCGCCTCGATCACCGAGTTCGGGCAGGCTGCGTTCAGATCGGCGGAATAAAGCAGGTGGGCGGAACGGTCCAGCCCGGGGATTTGCCCATGCGATACCAGCCCGGTCCATAGGATGGGGAAACGACTCCTTCTTTGCATGTCAGACTGCAGTTCCGGGGAAACCCGGCCAACCACCTGCAGTTCAACCAGCCGGTTATTGGCCAGCCGCTCGGCCAGTGCCATGGCGGTTTCCAATCCATTCTCGTACCCCCCCTGCAAACTGCCTTCCACCAGCAGCAAGCGGTAACGGTCGGATGGGCGTTCGTGCGCACCATCCGGCGTAAAAATCGCCAGGTCCACGCCGTTGTGGATGACTGAAGTGGGCACCTGTTCCCGGCCATAGCGGTCCCGCCACCAGCCTTGCACGAATTCGGATTGGTAGACGACCTGGGTGACAAATCGGGCCCGCAGCAGCGCCAGCAGGCGGTTGCCGTATTCGGCCCGCAGGAAGTGGCGTGCGCCGGTGCGCAGGCGTCGGTGCAGCCAGTTGATGCCGTCCAGGCGTTGGACGATCCGCACACCGCCGCGTCGGAGACGTACCAGCCCGGGCAGGTCGCGCACTCCACCGGTCAGCAAAACCGCCTGGAAGGGCGTTTCACGCAGGTCAAAGCAGGCCTGGTGTCCGCATTCCTCCAGCCCAGCCGCCAGTTTGGCCTGGAAGGAACTGACACCGCCGACATTGCTTGCCCTGGGAATGATGCAAATCCGAGCCACGAGCGGATTATACCGTAACCCGCCCATGATATAATTTTGGACAGGAGTTGTCTAATATGTTCAACTTTGAAGCCCCCAATCGCCGGAAGGAAGAAGAGCGCCTGCGCAATGAAAAACGCCTACCCCCCGGACAATCGCTGACACTCAAGTTCCCGGTTCTGCATTACGGCCCCGTGCCAGCCTTTAATCCCGCCACCTGGGATTTCCGGGTCTGGGGCGAAGTGGAAGAAGAAGTGCGGTGGAATTGGGACGAATTCAACCGCTTGCCACGCACCCGCGTGACCATCGACCTGCACTGCGTGACGCGCTGGAGCAAAGCCGACACTGTCTGGGAGGGTGTTTCAGTGCGGTCGCTGGTGGAGCGGGGTCTGATTAAGCTCAAACCGGCCGCACAGTTCGTCATGCAGCACGCCGAGTATGGCTTTACGGTCAACCTGCCGCTGGCTGTGGTATTGCAGGATAATTTCCTGCTGGCCACCCATTTCAATGGTCAACCGATCGAACCCGACCACGGCTATCCCCTGCGGGGGGTGGTGGGCGCCATCCCCGGGCGGGATGACCTCCAGACTCCCTACCTTTGGAAGGGTGCCAAGTGGTTGCGCGGCTTGGAGTTTATGAGCCGCGACCGGCTGGGCTTCTGGGAACAGGCCGGTTATCACAACAACGCGGATATATGGAAAGAGCAGCGCTTCGCCTGAAAACCTTTTTTTGTATTCAAAAAAAGTGTGAACGACTCAAGATGTCGCTCACACTTTTTTTCGTTGTGATTCCTCTCCCCGTTCGGGGGATCGCAAAGCAACTTGTCCCCGAAGGGGATCCCGTGGCAAAGCGGAGGGAGGAGTTAGGAGTAAGGGGATAGTTGGCTTATGATGACGGCCGTGTGCCCAATATAAGCTTGAGATCGACCTTCTGGTCACCACGCAGGACGGTCAGGGTCACCGTATCGCCCGGGGACTTGTTCAGTAGCAGATAACGCATCAAATCGTCCTCTGTCATCACGGGCTGGCCATCCACGGCAACGATCAGGTCGCCGCCGGAATTGAGGTTCGGGTAACTGGTTGTCACCGTACCGGCTTTTATCCCGGCTTTGTCGCCCGGCCCACCCGTCACCACCTGGGCTACATAAACACCGGTGGTGCTCTTCAAACCGAGTGTATTGATCACATCCAATGGTAGCTGGTCTTGCAATGAGAGGCCCAGGTAAGGATAAGCAAACTTGCCGTTCTGGATCAGCTGCGGGACGACGCGTTTGACTGTATTAATGGAAATGGCATACCCGATCCCGGAGGGGGCGGGGACGGAGCTGTTGTTATTAATCGCCTGTGCCCAAACAATCCCAACCACCTCGCCATTCAAGTTAATCAAGGGGCCACCCGAGTTACCGGGGTTGACTAGGGCATCCGTCTGGATGATATCGCCGGTCGTATAGTAACTTCCACTGGTGCCCGCCTGAACGTTTCCCGGCAGGCTGCGGCCCACTGCCGAAACTATGCCAGTGGTCATGGACCCGGTCAGTAGCAGGGGATCACCGATGGCAGATACCGTCTCGCCGATCTTTAGAGCGCTTGAGTCGCCCAGTACAACCGGATGCAACTCGGAGCTAGGCACGGTCACCTTGATGGCGGCCAGGTCCGAATTCTGATCCGTGCCGACCACGTTTCCATACACCTTGGTGCCATCCGAGAAGTCGACTTCCACTTTAGTCTCGGTGCCCACCACGTGGTCATTCGTGACGATATATCCGTCGCTGTTGTAGACAATTCCGGAACCGAGGCCGGTGCTGGTCTGGACGGTCACCACACCGGGCAGGACCGCCGAATAAATTGCTTCGAGTTGGGTCTGCTGGCTGGCGCTACTCCCTGAGGGTGCCACTGGTGCAGCCGGGACGGGTGCAGATGCGGCGGGTGCAGATGGGGCGGATTGAACTGGTACCGGGGAAGTCGTGGTCTGCGGAACCAGACCGCTGAACTGACAGGCCAGCGTGGTAATTGCCAGGACCGCCACAACCATTGATAAAGTAACTTTCTTGTTCATATCATTTCTCCATTTCTTCTACTGATTGGATCACCAACCAGCCGGATAATTTGGGCCAATCATTTTGTTCTTGAGGCTTGCTCCAGCAAGGATTTCTGCCGGGTATTCAACCCCTTGGGGATTTGCACTTTAACCAGCACATACAGGTCGCCTTTCACGCCGGGGGATTTCAATTGCGGCATGCCGCGTCCTGCCAGCCGGAAAACCTGTTCCGGCTGGGTGCCGGGAGGAATGGTCATGACCAATTTACCTGCTAACGTGGGTACTTCCACCTCGCCGCCCAGGATGGCCTTGAAAACGTCGATCGTGACCTGCGTGTGCAGGTCGTTCCCTTCCCGCTCGTAGGCTGGATCCTCGGCCACATCCAGCACCAGGTACAGGTCGGATGGATTGCCGTCCGGCCCGGCCGGACCCCCGCCCGCCACCCGGATCTTGGTACCGCTACTCGCCCCGGCTGGCAATTTCACTTCCATCCGGCGCTTGCCGGCCTGCAATTTGCGCGTGGTGCCGGTATAAGCTTCCTTCAGGCTGATGGTGACCGGCTGCTTCTCTTGCATCGCAGGCGCACGGCCACGGCCCCGGCCGCGCACTGCCTGCCCATCGCTCATGCCGCCGAAAATGGAACGGAAGAAATCCGAGAAGGTGGCATCGCCGAACAGGTCGTTGAGATTGACTTCCTGGTATCCGCCCGGCTGCCTGGTCCATTGGCCCCAGTTGAAGTTGCCGGGAGTGCCTTGCTGCTGCCACTCCGAGTAGGATACCCCCAATTGGTCATAGCGGGCGCGTTTCTGCGTGTCAGACAGAACCTTGTAGGCTTCGTTCATCTCCTTAAAGCGTTCTTCGGCCTGCTTATCCCCGGGATTGCGGTCGGGGTGGTACTGCATGGCCAATTTGCGATAAGCGCCCTTGATCTCGCTGGCGCTGGCATTACGTGCAACGCCCAGGATCTGATAATAATCTTTATATTCCATAATATTATCTAGTAAATACCATTCTAGACCTCTCCGGAAGGCTGGTCAAGCACTGGACGGCCGGTCTAATGGAACTCTAACACGCCGTTGGTGATTTGGAATGAATGTTATATACTTGTATTGGATTTCCTAATTCTTACGTTTTACGCATTACGTTTTACGCATTACGTTTTACGTTTTACGATTCTGTCCTTCTTATTACCCGATCCCCTTTCTCCTGGAGTTATCATGAAATCTATCTGTGTCTACTGTGGCTCTGCCAGCCAGGCCTCCCGAAAATATTTCCTGGCCGCGCAGCGCATGGGCGAGACATTGGCTCGGCGCGGCCTGACCCTGATCTATGGCGGTGGCCGGACCGGGCTGATGGGCGCGGTGGCTGATAGCGTGCTCGCCGCCGGCGGTCAGGTTATCGGCGTCATCACCACCGGCATGAATACGCCCGAACTGGCCCACACCCGTCTCACCCGCCTGGAAGTGACCGCCACCCTCCACCAGCGCAAGGCCCGCATGTATGCGCTGGCGGATGGCTACCTGGCCCTGCCGGGCGGATACGGCACTCTCGACGAACTCTTCGAGACTCTCACCTGGGCGCAGATTGGCGAACATCACAAACCGGTCGGCCTCCTGAACGTGGATGGCTATTACGACTCCCTGCTGGAAATGCTCGATCGCGCCGTGGCCGAAAAATTCCTTTTCCCCGAACACCGCGCCGCGTTGGTATGCGCCACTGAGCCGGATAAACTCCTGGATGCCATGGAATCCCACGTCTACCCGCACGAAGCCGTCCACAGGTGGATGAAGCAGGAATAATTATCAATTAAGCTGGTTCTCCGCTCAAACCTTGTGCCAAATAATGGGGTTATATAAAACAATTAGCCACCAAACTGGCTGGTAGTGACACAATTAGCTTAGTGACCTTTCGTCTTGGTGGTGTATCTTCTCGAAATTACAGGGTGAACTTGAAACCTATTGAAAGGCTTGAATCCATGCAGTTCCTGCACAAAATAAAACTCATCCAGGGAGGGATGGGCGTATATGTTTCCAACTGGCGCTTGGCCCGGGCCGTGGCGATGGAACAGCCTGGCGCCACCGCCGGGACCGTCTCCGGCACTGCCCTCGACATCGTATATGTGCGGCTGCTGCAGCTTGGCGACCCCGGTGGGCATGTCCGGCGTGCCCTGGCAGCTTTCGATGCGCTATTCGGTGTCAACATCGGCCAAAAGATCATCAACCACTATTTCATTGAGGGTGGTAAACAACCTGCGGCCCGCTTCAAGAATGCCCCCAAGCACATGGCCCGGCTGCCGGACGGCAGCGATATCCTGCCCGCACCGCTTCAGCCAGTTGTGCCTGTCGCGCTCACCATGGAGCCGGAAACCGTCGAACTCCTGATCGCCGCCGGCTTTGCCGAAGTTTGGCTGGCCCGCCAGGGCCATTCCGGAAAAGTATTCATCAACTTCCTGCACAAGGTCGAATTGCCCCTGATCTACACCATGTACGGCGCCATGCTGGCTGGCGTGGATGGAGTCATCGTGGGAGCAGGTAATCCCGAAGGTTTACCCGCCGTTTGTTCCCGCCTGGCCCAACATGCCGCCGTTTCCTACGAAATATCGGTGTTGTATCGGGAATCGGGTGAGAATTTTCATCTCTCCTTCGATCCCCGGCAGGTGGAGGAAGGCCGGCTGGCCCAAAATCCGCTGCCGCGGCCGGCTTTCCTGGCGATAGTGTCATTGGAAAACCTGGTTCAGGCCCTCGCGCACAGTCAAACGGAAGCGCCGGATGGGTTCATCATCGAGCACCACACCGCCGGAGGCCACAACGCCGGCCCCCAGGGTCCGCTTAAAAAAGATGATAAAGGACAGCCCATTTATGGCCCGGAGGACGAGCCTGACCTGCAGGCCATCCGCCAGGTGGGTCTGCCCTTCTGGCTGGCTGGAGGCTACGGCAGTCACGAAAAACTGGCCCAGGCTATTGCCGCCGGAGCCACCGGTGTCCAGGTGGGCTCGGTCTTTGCCCTGGCCGAAGAATCCGGCATGAAATCAGCCTACCGCATCGCCATCCTGGAAGAACTCAAAAAAGAAACGGATGATTCCAAACTGGTCTTTACCACCCTGTTCTCGCCCACCGGCTTCCCCTTCAAAGTGGTGCAGCTGGATGATACCCTGGCCGACCAGGTAGTTTATACCAACCGCATGCGCGTGTGTGATATCGGCCTTTTGCAGCAGCGCGGCCTCACCAAACCGGCCGAAGACGGAACGCGCCGGCTTTTCCAGCGCTGCCCGGCCGCGCCGCTGGATGATTTTATCAGCAAGCGCGGCTTGCCGCTCAACACCACCGACCGGCGCTGCCTGTGTAACGGTCTTTTGGCCTGCGTGGGCCTGGGACAGGTTGGACTGCAAAATGGGAGTCAGACCGAAGAACCCGCCATTGTCACCCTGGGTAACCACCTGGATGGCGTCCGGCGGCTCTCGCGTAACGGACAGAGCCCTTATTGGGCCCGTGACGTCGTAAACGATATCCTCGGCTAGGATTTTAGAATCCTTTAATGTCGCTTCTTGGTTCAAGTTTCTGCTAATCAGTGCGAATAAAAAAACGGATTAGGGAAGATAAGTGAAGACGTGTGCCACGCAGTGGTATTAGCTGATAAATCTTCTGCGCCTGTGCGTATCAGTCGGGAAACTTGTCACGCTGAAATGACGACGTTTTGTTTTGACGTTCCATAGTCTTTACACTATACTATAGCTGCCCGATAAGTTCTTCAATCTAACAAGGCTGGCTTGTTAGACGTACTGACCTTTTCAAGGAGGCACCCATATGACTGATTTCAAACTGACCTACGCGACCATGTTCAATCCACCTGCAGAATTGCATACTCGTTTTGACGCTGCCCTTGCCAAAGTGAAGGCAGGGCTCGGCCGGGAATATCCCATGATCATTAATAATAAAGACGTATTCGCCGGGGAAAAATACGAACGCCGCTCGCCTGTCAACACCGACTGGGTTCTGACAGTGATGCAGAAAGGCAATGAACAACACGCCCGCCAGGCCCTGGCCGCGGCCCGCCAGGCTTTCCCGGGCTGGAGCCATACGCTTTGGCAGGAGCGAGTCCGGTTGTTGCGGAAAGTGGCTGACCTGATCGACCAGCGCATGTTTGATATGGGCGCGGCCATGGCTCTCGAAGTAGGCAAGAACCGCATGGAATGCCTGGGAGACATCGCCGAGACCTCCGATCACATTCGCTATGCCTGCAGCCAGATGGAGGCCAATAACGGTTTTATTGTCGAAATGGACAAAGATCCACTGGTCGGGTACGACGCCACCAACTTCTCGGTTCTGCGGCCCTATGGAGTCTGGTTGGTCGTCAGCCCCTTCAACTTCCCCTTCGCTCTAACCGGTGCCCCGGCCGGCTCGGCACTCGTCACCGGCAATACCCTCGTCATCAAGCCCGCCACTGATACAGCCTGGACCGTCCGCCTTCTGGCGGAATGCTTCCGGGATGCCGGTCTGCCGGAGGGTGTCTGCAACTTTGTCACCGGCCCCGGCCGGACGCTTGGCCAGGCCTTGGTGGACAGCCCCGAAGTTGACGGTGTGACCTTCACCGGCTCGTTCGACGTGGGCATGAAGATGTTCCAGGACTACGCCCGCGGCAAATACGTCCGCCCGATCATTTTGGAATTGGGCGGCAAGAACCCCGCCATCGTCTCACGCCATGCCGACCTGGAACGGGCCACCGCCGGTATCATCCGTTCCGCCTTTGGCCTGCAGGGACAGAAATGCTCGGCTGCCTCGCGCATCTATATCGAGGAGCCGGTCTACGATGAACTGGTCGGTATGCTCAAGGCTGCAACCGAGAAACTCGCCATTGGCGACCCGACCGAGCAGGCTAACTTCCTCGGGCCGGTCATCAACCAGAGCTCCTACAATGACTTCAAGAACTTCACCGAAGAGATCAACCAGGCTGGCGGCAAGTTTCTGACCGGCGGTAAGGTCAAGAGCGGCGGTCTCTTCGACAAGGGCTACTTCTGCGAGCCCACCCTGGTGACCGATCTGCCCATAAACCATCGCCTGTGGAAGCATGAGATGTTCCTGCCCATCAGCACCATTGCCAAAGTCAAAAACCTGGACGAGGCCATGCTGCATGGCAACGAGGTCAACTACGGCCTGACGGCTGGTTTCTACGGCTCGCAGGAGGAAGCGGACTGGTTCTTCGATAAGATCCAAGCCGGCGTCACCTATGCAAACCGTCCTCAGGGCGCGACAACCGGTGCCTGGCCGGGCTTCCAACCCTTCGGTGGCTGGAAAGGCTCCGGTTCCAGCGGTAAGAATGCCGGCGGGCACTACTACTTGCCTCTTTATATGCATGAGCAGATCCGCACGCTCATTAAATAATATTTTCCACCCAGGGGCACAGCCAGACTGTGCCCCTTTCTGTTATAAAATGCAAACTCCTCGTCGTCTGGGTACTTTCCTCATCCTGGTTGGTCTGGTTTTGTTGGTCCTGTATGTCGGATCCGTCTTGAGCAAGGATACCAATTCCAGTCTCTTGGTGATATCCATTGTAACTTTAGTGGTGGGACTTCTTTTGCAGCCGAATAGACCGGCCAGTGACAGCGGGCGGTTTAATGCAATCCGCCGGGCCAGCGCCAACAGTCGTCAGCGTCGTGAAGAAAAAACGAATCAGAATCCGAAGAAATAATCCTGAAAACCCATGAATAAATTGATCCCACTTTCCGAGGCCGTCTCCCAATTTGTGCATGACGGAGATACCGTCTATGCCGCCGGGTTCACTCACCTGATCCCCTTTGCCGCCGGGCACGAAATGATTCGTCAACATCGGCGTGACCTGGTTCTGGCCCGCGCCACCCCCGACCTGATCTACGACCAGATGGTGGCTGCCGGATGTGCCCGCAAAGTGATTTTCTCTTACATGGGCAACCCGGGCGTTGGCTCCCTGCGCATCCTGCGTACTGCCATCGAAAAGGGCACATTGGAATGGGAAGAATATTCCCATTTCGGCATGATCTCGCGCCTGCAGGCCGGCGCGGCTGGCTTGCCCTTCATGCCGATGAACCAGACTGCCGCAACTGATCTGGAAAGAACCAACCCACTCATCCGACGAGTGGTTGACCCGTATTCCGGCCGGGAAGTCATCACTGTCCCGGCCATGAACCCGGACGTTGCCATCGTACATGTGCAGCGCGCCGATGCGAATGGTAACGCCCACCTGTGGGGTATTATTGGCGAGCAGAAAGAGTCCGCCTTCGCAGCCAAACGTGTCATCCTGACCGCTGAAGAGATTGTGGACGAGGCTGTCATCCGCTCCGACCCGAACCGGACCCTCCTGCCCGGTTTCATTGTTGCGGCAGTCTGCCACGTTCCCTATGCTGCGCACCCCTCATACGCGCAAGGCTATTACGACCGGGATAATGACTTTTATCTGGGCTGGGACAAAATTAGCGAATCTGCCGAAGCAGTGAAATCTTACCTGGATGAATGGGTCTATGGCGTCAAAGACCGGGCCGAATATTGGGAAAAGCTCGGCCGCCCGACCCATAAGCGTCTCACGGTTCAACCCCAATTAAGTGATGCAGTCAATTATGGGAATTATTGAAATGCAGGGGTTTGGGGAGAATGGTCACGAAATCCCTGCCCCTTATTCCCCTCCCCCCTTTCAGGAGGTTGGCAATGAACCCGGACAAGATAAGCCATGATTGAACTTACCTACTCCTCCTCTGAACTAATGATAGTGAACGCCGCCAGGTTGCTTAAGAATGGCGATGTGGTCTTTGTGGGCGTCGGCCAGCCTAACTTGGCCTGCAACCTCGCCAAACGCACCCACGCCCCTGACCTGGTTATGATTTACGAAGCCGGCGTCATTGGGGCGGAACCCAGGCGCCTGCCGCTCTCCATCGGCGACCCAACCCTGGTCAGTGGGGCATTGTCCGTGGTAAGCATTTACGATATTTTTGCCAACTACCTCCAGCGGGGGAACGTGGATGTGGGTTTCCTGGGCGGCGCGCAGATTGATAAATATGGCAATATCAACGCCACCGTGATTGGCAACGACTATGCGCACCCGAAAGTCCGGCTGCCCGGTTCCGGTGGAGCACAGGAGATCTCTGCCTGGGCCAACCGCTGTTATATCATGACACCCCACCAGAAACGGCGCTTCCCTGAAAAAGTGGATTTTCTGACCTCCGCCGGGTACCTGGATGGCCTGGGCGGGCGCAGCGTAGCCGGCCTGCGTGGCAAGGGGCCGGTCGGCGTGGTGACTGATATCGGTTTTTTGGAACCCAACGATACCGGCGAACTGGTTCTAACCGCCCTGCATCCCGGCAAGACGGCTGCGCAGGCCATTGAAAACACCGGCTGGGCGCTGAAAGTGGCCGGGGATGTACGCACTACCGAACCTGTCACAGAAAAAGAACTGCAGATATTGCGGGAAGAGCTGGACCCCGCCGGAATATATAGTAAAAGCGGGTAAATTTTCAGGTGAACGAAACGGTTACAACCCCCAACCGATCATTCCGGGTGCGACTCTTCCTTTCCCCGCAGGAAGCACGCTTGCGCGCCGGTTGGCGCCTGGCCATCCAAACCATTATCATGCTGGTGATGTTGATCGGCCTGACCATACCGGTGCTCCTGCTCGCCTTGGCTCTGCACTGGAACATGGAGGGAAACTTATATTTCACCCTTGGCATCCTGGTTGAGCTGGTTGCCATCACAACCTCGGTTTATCTTGCACGCCGTTTCCTGGACAGGCGCTCCTTTGCCAGCCTCGGATTGAAGCTGGGCTGCCGGGCTTTTCCCGACCTGCTGGCCGGGATTGGCATCGCTTTTATCATGATGGGGCTGATCTATCTGGCAATGAGCCGGCTGGGCTGGATCCACTTTGACGGATTTGCCTGGCAATTTGACCCCTTGCCGGTCGTTCTGGGACAAACACTGCTGTATCTGCTGATCTTCATCATCACCGGTTGGCAGGAGGAATTGCTCTTCCGTGGGTACCACCTCCAGACGCTCTCCAGCGGCATTAACCTGTTCTGGGGAGTGCTGATTTCTTCGGCTATTTTCGGAGCGCTGCACCTCGGCAACCCGAAAGCCACCTGGATCTCGGCAGTTGGCATCTTTTTTGCCGGTTTGTTCTTGGCGCTGGGATATTTGCGCACTGGCCAGCTCTGGCTCTCGATTGGGTTGCATATCGGCTGGAATTTTTTCGAGGGGATCGTCTTCGGCTTCCCGGTCAGTGGAACCGCCAGTTATCCGCTCCTGCGGATGCATGTCTCAGGCCCGCTGCTGTGGACCGGCGGAGCGTTCGGGCCGGAGGCCGGTCTTATCATCCTGCCAGCCATCCTCATCGGCGCGCTGCTGATCGGTCTCTATACCCACTGGCATCTTCATTCCTTACCACCGGGGAACCCACCCTTCAACGAATAAGACCAGCCTGTTCATTGGAAACCAGCCTGAGGCACTTTCAAAGGAGCCTCGGATTGCCGATCCGGCCGGTGCAAAACTGATCTGAAGAAAAAATAGTCCAAACTACCCGGAGGTTTAATGACCGCTGTATCGATTTGCAGGCTATAATTCAATCATGCTGGGCGCTGCTTCCTCGTTCAAAGTCATCCTCTTCGATTTCGGATCAACCTTGATCTACTCAAAGGATCCCTGGCCGCCGATCTACGAGCAAGCCGACCGGGCGCTGGAACAGGTATTCAAGCGGGCCGGAGTTTCACTGGAGATCAAGGCTTTCTCCAGCGAATTCGAGACCTTTCTTGATTCCTACTATGCCGAGCGCGGCACCAGCCCGATCGAGAAAACCACCTTTTCCTCCCTACAGGAATTATTGCAGCAAAAAGGCTTTCAAGAAATTCCGGTTTCCGTGGTACGCGCTGCCTTGGAAGCCATGTACTCCATCACCCAGCAGAACTGGTATCTCGAAGCCGATACCATCCCAACCCTCAAAACCCTGCGGGAAAACGGCTATCGTCTGGGAATGGTTTCAAACACATCTGATGATAAGAATGTTCAGCAATTGGTGGATCGATGGAAATTGCGCCCATTTTTCGAAACGATCGTCACGTCGGCTGGCTGTGGCTTCCGCAAACCCGATCAGCGTATCTTCCGGCTCGCACTGGACCATTTTGGAGTACCCCCGGAACAGGTTGCCATGGTCGGAGATTCTCCCGAGGCGGATATCCTGGGAGCGAACCAAATGGGGTTTTACAGCATCTTGATCACGCGCCGTGCCTGCCCCCCGGAAGAAGGCGAATTGACCATCCAGCCGCAGGCGGTCATTCCAACCCTGGATCTGCTCCCGGGCCTGCTTGCAGATGTCGAAAACGAAGCGCCTTAGGACTTGCTAACGGCGCCTTTTCTCTTTATACTGGGTGTGTTGTTTTCCGATCCCCGAGGAGGATGCCATGTACCTTCAAGAAATTCTCGAAGTTGCCATTGGCCTGGTTTTCATCTGGCTGGTTCTAAGTGTTGCAACAATGTCCTTGCAGGAATGGTTGGGGAACATCCTCAACTCGCGTGCCAAAGAGCTGGAAAAAGCCATCTCCCAGATGTTAAGCACCCCAAATACGACCAGCCAGTTCTATGCCCACCCGCTGATCTCCAATCTTTATAAACAACCTAAAAAAGCCGGACAAAAGGCGCGCTTGCCATCCTATATCCCGTCCAGTAAATTCGGCGCGGCCTTGTTTTCGCTGGTCGTTCAGGCCGGCACGGACAATTCCCCGGTCCGGGCAATGACTGGCCAGATCAACCAACAACTGGCTTCCATCCAAAGCCCCGAACAGCAGAAGCTTGCCAAAGCAGACTGGAATGCGATCCTGCAAACGGCCAAAAACCTGGCGGGCTCGGGTCTCGGTGCGGCTGCGCTTGACAGCCTCAAACTCCAGGTACAGGTTTTCGGCGAGAAATACCCTGAGGCCAAGCCCAGCCTGGATGCGCTTGTCCCGCAATTGGATACGTATTACGGGCAATTCGTCCAGAATCAACGCTCGACCATGGAATCCGGTGCCGACACCGGCCTGGCCATGCGCCAGTTCCGCTTGGGTTTGCTGGGACTGCAAAAAACCAATCCGCGCCTGAGCAATTCGGTTACCGCCATCATCAAACAAGCCGAGGGCTATGCTTTGAACGCAGATCAGGTGGTTGCCACTGCACGCCTTAACCTGGAAACCTGGTTCAACGATGCCATGGACCGGCTCTCCGGTACCTACAAACGCAAGGCCCAGTTAATTGCATTCATTATTGGCGTTATCCTGGCTCTGATATTGAATGTGGATTCGATTAGTGTGGCCACCAGCCTGTGGCGTGAACCGACCTTACGCCAGGCAATTATTGCCCAGGCCCAGAGCTATGCCGCTCCTGCCGCTTCTCAGGGTGGCGTCACCACCGCGAGTCCCCTGCAGAATATACCGGCTCTGGAAACGCAATTGCAGGCGTTAAATATTCCCTTCGGCTGGACATTCGCCCCGTTCAATACCGCCGGACGTCAATGCAGCCTCCTGCCGTTACAGGCCAGCCAGGTGTGGGGAATTCCCAGCCAGGGCAGCCAGGCTCAGCCAGTCTGTTTGCAATTTAGTAATCTGCCGCCCGACATTATTAGCTGGCTGGTGAAAATAATGGGGTTGCTGATGACCGGTCTGGCCGCCGCCCAGGGCGCGCCTTTCTGGTTTGATATCCTGGGGAAACTGGTAAATGTGCGCGGCACGGGCACCAACCCATCCGAGCAACAACCGGTCGGATAGGCACAATCGTTTCGATTTACCTTGACAGGGCTGCTGAAAAGCAGTCCTGTTTTCTTTTGCCAGGCAGGAAATTTGCAAATTCTCCGGGTACCAGGTCAAAGGGGTTTTACCTTTTTATTTTGTTCAATGGAGATAAACCGCCTCTGGTTATTCCGCCCCAATCCAGAAAAGCCAAAATGGTTTTTATTTTATCCTTCCATCCATTATAATTCCGGTATCTCATTGAAAGGAAAATGGTATCTGTAATGACCAGCAAGGTTTATTTCGGTACAGCACACCAGGCTCTTCTGGAAGCCAGAGAGACCTTACCAGCCAAGCTCGATTTGATCCTGGAGCAACTCCACCTGCGCGAGCGTGTGAAGGACGCACGGGTGGTCATCAAAATGCACACCGCCAACAACATCGGCTATTCCACCATCCATCCGGTTTTTGTGCGCAAGGTTGTCCAGGCCATCAAGGAAGGAGGCGGCAAGCCCTTCGTTGCCGACGTTCCCTGGGATACAGTCGGCGCGGAAACGCGCGGTTATTCCGCCGAATCACTGGGCTGCCCGGTTTATCCGGCCGCCGGGCCGGACGAGAAATATTATTACGCGCATAAACGACCCTTCAAGAACATCCAGAGCTGGCAAGTAGCCGGGCTTATCCAGGATGCGGATTTCCTGGTTAACTTTGCCCATGTAAAGGGCCACCCCAGCAACGGTTTTGGAGCCGCCATTAAAAACCTGGCACTGGGTTGCATGACTGGCGAGACCCGCAGCCAGATGCACGATACCGTGCACTTCGATCAGTACTGGTTCCCGGCAGCCTGCCCGGATCCCGCTTCTGTCATCCCGCAGATTGCTGCAACCTGTCCCTTCGAGGCCATCGTCGAAGACAAGCAGGTTCCCGGCACAATGCATTTGCATATGGAACAATGCAACCAATGCGGGCGCTGCCTCAAAGTGGCACCTCCGGGAAGTCTGAAGATCGACCAGGTCAACTTCCAGGCCTTCATGGAAGCCTGCGCAATTTCCGTGAGCGAAACCATGTCCACCTTCCAGCCAGGCAATGCCATCCATCTCAACCTGGCCACCCAAATCACCCCGGTATGTGATTGCTTCGGTTTTACCGGCATGTCGATTCTGCCGGATGTTGGCATCTTCGGCTCAGATGATATTGTGGCCGTGGAACAGGCCATGCTTGACGCGCTCGCTCAAACCAAACTGATCGAAGAGAATATCCCGCTGGCAATGGAAGTACATTTTCGCCATGGGCACCCTTTCCGGCAGTTGCACGGCCCGCTTAAGGATCCTTATCTGACCACCGAATATGCCGAAAAATACGATCTGGGCAGCCGGGAGTACGAGCTGGTGGATGTTTTCCCCCTGAAAAAAGTCGAACGTGCGGCGCTGCCCTACACATCTGCAAATTAATAGCAGTATATATATTTGACAACTTCCCTGGCAAAACCCGCCAGGGAAGTTTTTTGGTTCACTAAGAATTGTCGGAATTTAACTGTCAGGATACTTTTGACACCTGTTCATTATTCCTTGCCCTCTTCGGGGCACGTTGACTGTGCCCGGATTTTGCCTTGGAAGCCTTGCCAGCCCCCAAAGCGGGTTCGGGTTCCGCCGGAATGATCCCCAACTGGTGGGCCCGGGCAATCGCCGCCGCACGGGTACGCACCCCCAGGCGGAGATAGGAGCCAGACAGTAGGTTCCGTAATGTGGAACCGGTAACTCCCAACTTGTTCGCCAGCAAGACCGTGTCCCCATCCGGGTGGGAGGCGCACAATGACAATGCCTCCAATTGGCGCGGGGTAAGGATGGCATCAGGGTTTCCAGCTTGCGATTGCCAGGTGGCTCCTTCGCTGAAATAGATCCCGCCGTTGGCAACTTGCCTGACGATTTTGTCCAGTTGCTGGATGGAAGACTGGTCATCTTTTAGAATGTAACCACATATGCCCGCATTGATCAGCGCCTCGATCAGGGAACGCTGTGTGAACATGGAAATGATCAGGATATTCAATCCCGGGTAATTCTTCAATAAGCCGGGAATGGTATGCAAAACAGGATAGGGATTGTGATCCTCCGGAGAATTGGGTACACTGACATCCAGGATTAATACATCCACCGGGTTGTTCGCGATCATCGGCTCAAGGTCTTCCCCAAAAAGGGCTGTGCTGACGATCTGGATTTCCGGATCCATGGAAAGACGATACTTAAGGCCATCAATAATACTTTGGTGATCATCCAAAATGGCAACACGGATTTTAGATAACATTGGATTCCCTCTCTGCCATATTCATCACGCACATAATATAGAATAACATCCTTTTGAGAATGAGGAAAGGGGCCAGCGGGCGGTCATAAACCTTGCCGGTTATCCCGCCTGCTTATCCCTTTACGGGATACCCCACAAGGAAGGATAATCATAAGGTTGCTGAACCGCCCGCTTCTCCATCCACCCCCATTCCCCTGCAAGCTGAACCGCCTGGTTCCCCCCTGCTTCCCCTTCCGGCGGATTCGCCCGCATCCCCCTGATTATTGTTATTATCGTGCAGATTTTAGTTGTGAATGAACGAATTTTGATGCCGTCCATACAAATGCCTATTGGCTTCTTCCCATTAAATTAGAGGAACTGTTCTTCCTATTGGGCCTCGGATCGCGCCCACGGCACAAAAGCCACCTGCCGGGTACCTCGACCCTTGGATGAATGAGTCACCAACCTGCCCCCCAGAAGCTTTAAGCGCTCCCGGATGCCAAGCAATCCTATTCCGCCTGATGGATTGCCTTCCTCCATACCGCGGCCGTTGTCAGAAACGGAAATGGATATTTCTCCCTTTTTATATTGCAGTCTGACCTGCACATGGCTGGCCTGGGCGTGCCTTAAAACATTTGTCAGGGCTTCCTGGACAAAGCGGTACAGGCTGATACTTATCTCATCCGGTAATCCCGGGATGTCCTGACCCTGGTAGAGAATCGGGATGCGCGTTCGTTCAGTTTGTTCCCGGCAATACTCCTCCAGGCTCAGGTTGATCCCGCCAATATCCAATCCCGGAGGCCGCAGGCTGTGCGCCAGAGACCGGATGTGCTGCATGGTTTGGTCGATGATTCTCAGCGACTCAGACAATCGTTTCCTGGAAAATGTCTCCGTTTCGGGAAGTTCATTTTGTATCGCCGCCAGGCTGTATTGCAGGGTGATCAGTGCCTGACCGGCATCATCGTGCAATTCGCGCGAGATCGTCCGGCGTTCCTCTTCCTGGGTTTTGACGGTCTGGGCAGTGAGAGATCGCAATTTTTCCTGGCTGTCCAATAATTCCGTGGTTCGTTCCACCACACGTTCCTCCAGGAAATCCCGCGCCTGACGCAAATCTTCCTCGTCCTTTTTACGGGAGGTAATATCACGCGACACGCCCATTACCGAAGTAACTGCGCCTGCTCCGTTCTTGAGTGGGACCAGCCAGGTGTTCAACCAAACCGTCTTATCCAGAAAGACATTGGCGCTCTCGGAAGAAATTGCCTCCCCGCTCTGAAAGACTTGCAGGATGGAATCTTCCAGGTGCTGGCTGGTCTCCGGGGGAAAGTAGCGCTTGCGCGGTTGTCCCACCAGCTTCTGGGCAGGCCGTCCCAGGAATTGTGCCCCAAATGAATTCACATATTCGATGCAATCTTCCCGGTTGACGATGAATATCATGTCATGTGCAGCTTCTGCCAGTGTCCGGTACTTTTCTTCGCTGGTTCTTAAGGCCTCCGTCATCCGTCTTTGCTCGGTGATATCGCGAATAAAAGCGGCCACCCGCACCACTTTTCCAGACTCATCCAACACTGGATAGAAGCTGTTCTCGAACCATTTACCGTCGCGCGTATCTTCGAAAATAACCGGTTTTCCCGAACTGACTACCTGGTTGTAGCGCACCCTTCTTTCCCTAGTCACATCTTCCTTGAAGATGCCATGTACAAAGGTGCCTGCCACGGTATCTGCGCTGAACCCCAACCGTTGAAGAAACTTCTCATTGGCGGAAATGATGACCCCATTCGCATCCGCCAGGAATACTGTCGCGTCGGATGCATTTAATATGGAGCGCTGGGTTCGCTCGCTTTCCCGCAATTCCGCTTCCGCCCTCCGGATCTCGGAAACATCGATGGCGGTTGTCATCATGGCAGGTTTCCCATCCAGCACAATCGGCATCGTCCTGGCCTCGACCCAATGGATTTCGCCATTCTTGTGGATGATCCGCATGGAATAGAGTTCTGAAGTTGTGGTATTTTCCTGTCGATTCTGCAGCCGTTCCAGGAAGGTTTGCCGGTCTTCCGGGTGTACATGCATGACCATCTCGGCCGGGGAAAGGGAATTTAATTCGGCCTGGATATAACCGAGTGATTCTGTAATTGCCTGGTTGGAATATACCACCCGCATATCCTGGAAGATGATCACACCTTGCATGGAAGCGTCCAGCAATTCCCGGTATCGCGCTTCGCTTTCGCGCAGAGTCTTTTCGATGATTTTGCGCTCACTGATATCCCGAATGATCGCCCACATCCCGGCGGGGTTGCCGGCTTTGTCTCTACTCAGCTTGGTACGCAATTCTACCGGGAAGACGCTGCCATCTTTCCGAATATATTCCTTATCGTAGATTTCGGAATAGCCCCTCGGGAGTACCTGCTTTTCAATAATTTCGGTCTCAAAGTCGTACCATTTCCTGGGAGTCAAATCCCTATAAGTCATCTTTTGCAATTCTTCTAATGGATAGCCAAGCATCCTTTCATAGGCCTTATTGCAATGTAATATCCTGCCCTCCATATCAACGCTAACGAACGCGTCCATCATGCCTTCATATAGGTTGCGGTATCGCTCTTCTGAAATCCGCAATGCTTCCTGGGCTTTTTTGCGTTCACTGATATCCCGGACAATTGCCCACATTTTAGACGGCTTGCCCGCTTCGTCACGCATAAGCGCAGAGCGCAATTCCACCGGAAAAACGGTACCATCTTTGCGGATGTATTCTTTTTCGTAAATATCGGAATAGCCGCGCGTCCAGATCTGATTTTCAGTGATCCCGGCCTCAAAGGCATGCCATAGTTCAGGCGTTAGATCCATATAGGTGAGGTTGCGCAACTCATCCGGTTCGTACCCAAGCATGGCTTGATAGGATTGGTTGAACTGTTCAATCCTGCCATTCAAGTCAACTTGAACGTATGGGTCCATCATGCTCTCATACAAGCCATGGTAGCGTGCTTCGGAAAGCCGCAGGGTTTCCTCGGCATTTTTACGGTCGGTGATGTCTGACCATGAACCCACAAATTCCAGCGGGTTTCCCTGTGCGTCCCGCATTAACATTCTCTCGCCCCGCAACCAGCAATACGTTCCATCTTTTTTCAACAAACGATAATCGAACACATCTCTGTCTTGTTTGTCAGGATGGTCCACCTGGGCAAAAACGCGCTCTTTATCGTCCGGATGGACGTGGTTACGCCAGAAATTCTTATCCGCGATAAACTCACAGGCTTCGTGCCCCACCATGGCGGCAACATTTTCGCTTATATAAGTGACAACATGGTCTGAAGCCCGAAAGCTGAAAATCACAACCGGACCATGCCTGACCAGTACCTCCAGCCGGGAGTCCGCCTGTTGCAACCGGACGGTTGTTTCAACCACTTCCACGGCCAGCGCATCCTTGGCTTCTTGCAATCGCCGCTCGCTCTCTTTGCGGATTGTGATATCACGGCCTATGCTGATGACCGCCTGCAACCGGCCAGTCACATCTTTGATCGCCTTTGCATTGAATTCGGCAAAGAAGGTGCTGCCATCCTTTCTGACTGCCAGGCATTCAAAATTCTTCAGCCCGCCGGTTGCCAGTGTTCGTTGGAAAGATTCGGCCACGCGTGGCCGGTCATCCGGGGAAATAAAACTTAGCATGTTTTTGCCGGCTACTTCTTCCAGGTGCTCATACCCGAAAAGCGCCAACCCACCCTGATTGGATGTGATGATATTCCCAAGCAGATCGAGCATTAAGACCAGGTCCGGGGATGTTTCCACCAGGGTCCGGTAACGTGTCTCGCTCATCCGCAAAGTTTCGTTCGTCTGTTCCAGCTCATCCGCCAGCAAATTGGCTTTCGCCAGGTTTTCTTCCAGGCCGTGGACAACGATGGTCAGGGAATATATCAGCAGAACCCCCACGAGCACAAAGATGATTCCTCCAATGATCCAGAGCAGCGGGTTGGATTGGGACAAACCGACCGGTAATTTGACCTCTCCGTTTGTATTGATAAATCCCAGAATGGAAACTGAAACGGAACTAAGCACAAGAGCGACCAGTCCGGCTGGCAGGTCCATCAACAGGACCGCCATGGCGATGAAAGTGATCAGGAACAGGCCGGAGTCCACATTGAAGCCGCTTTCAAATAGATTGATGAGCCCAAAAGCAAAGAGTATGCCCAGCCAACCGATGGCCCTCACACGATATGGCAGGCGATGCTCGAATGTGATCACGATGGTCCAAACATAAAGTAGGCTGTAAATGAAGATCGTCGGGTACATCCCTTTTTGAAGAACAGGGATCAGGGCGATTCCAAAAAGCACGGTTCCAACCACGATTGAGCAGGCAAGCATTATTCTAAGTAGGCGCTCACGCAGTTGGGCCAGGACGATGTTATTCTTTGGTCCAGGAAAGAAAAGTCTAAGCTTATTCCTCATCGCTGCCATCCTATAAAGTGTTTTAACAAGGAATATTCCAGATAGATTTCAGCTTCCAGGCCGAATCAGACCGATCCAGGCCCTTCTTATTCATTCAGGATCTTCCTTCGCCCTTTCGATCTCGACCCCCACCGATCGGGAAAACCGCACTGCGCCCGGCTTTTCCACCCGTACGCGCACCTTTTCCACCCGCGGCACTTCCAGGCACAACTGCGCCAGGTCGGCCGCCAGCGCTTCCACGGTCAACCGCCGGGCTGTTTCGGCATGTACCCGGACTTTTTTCGCCACCGAGCTGTAATCCACACTGTCGCGTACATCGTCGCTTTGCCCGGCCTGCTGCAGGCTGGTAAATAGCACGATATTGATCAAAATATCCTGCGGTTGCTCACGCTCCCAGTCATTCACCCCAATGATACCGCGTGCAACCAGGTCTGTAATAAATACCTGATCCATATTAATTCCTTTCACGCCATGGAAACGACTTCAGTAAATACTCCATTTCAGGCAAAGGCATCCATCCAAAGAATTATAACGTGTTCAGGATGGTTTCGGTTACAATCGCCGCATGTCCATACCTATTGACAGGCTGGTCCGCACCCATCGCAAGACGGTTGCCATTGTCATCGAACGCGACGGCCAGCTGACGGTGCGCGTTCCACTGCACCTTTCCGTGCCGCGCATCCAGGCGTTCGTCGAGAGCCATGCCGACTGGATCGCAAAAAACCGGATAAGGTTGCAAGCCGCCTCGCCTCCGCCCGTCCACCGCTACGTGGACGGCGAGACTTTCCTCTACCTGGGACATGCCTACCCGCTTTCTATAGTCCCTGCCCGGCATCCGGCCCTGGTCTTTGACGGCGACTCCTTCCGGCTGGCAAAATCCAGCCTGCCAAAAGCGCAAGAAGTTTTTGTGCACTGGTATAAGCAGCAGGCCCGGCGGTTCCTTGCGGAATGCGTGCCTGCAATTGCCGGAAAGCATGCCTTTCGCTACCAGAAGATCCGCATCTCTTCGGCGCGCACCCGCTGGGGTTCGTGCAGTTCGACCGGTACGCTCAGCTTCACTTACCGGCTGATCATGGCGCCCGCCGAAGTGGTGGATTACGTGGTCATGCACGAATTGGTCCACACGCAGATCAAAAACCATTCCAAAACATTTTGGAATAAAGTCGGGGAACTCATGCCGGATTACAGGAACCGCCTGGCCTGGCTTAAAAAGAACGGGAAATTTTTGATGTAAACCTATTGCGCCTTCCTTCAATCTCTGCTAGGATAGGTAAAATCATCCGGAGGCCCTGCAATGCAAATCCACCCTGTTTCAACCAAACAAGACCTCACCTCCTTCCTCACCCTTCCCTACCAAATGTATAAGAACGACCCGGTCTGGGTCCCGCCGCTGCGGGACGAGCAGCGCGGCCAATTCGACCCAAAGCGCAATCCTCTGCTAGACCATTGCGAGTGGCAACTTTTCCTGCTGGAAGACGCAGGGAAATATATCGGGCGTATTGCCGCCTTCCTTGATATCCTCGCCATCGATTTCTGGAAGGAACGCATAGGGTTGTTCGGCTACTATGAATGCATTCCCGACCTTGCCGCCAGCCAGCTGTTGCTCAATGCCGCCCGAAATTGGCTCCGGACCAAGAACTGCACCTCCATGCGTGGCCCGTGGTCGTTCGTTTCCCAGGAATGGGGTCTGGTGGTGGAGGGGTTCGAGCCTTCGCCGGTTGTGATGGGCCCGTACAATCCACCTTATTATGAAAGCCATCTGGCCGGTTTCGGCCTGGCGAAAGTCAAGGACATGTTGTGCTGGTACATCTCGGCGGCGGAAGGCTACCATGTGCCCGCCCGCATCCTGGAGCTGACGGATGCCGTTCAGAAACGTTACAACGTGCGCATCCGGCAACTGGACATGAAACATTATGATGAAGAGGTCAAGATTATCATCGAATTGGCCAACTCCACCATCATCGATAATTGGGGCTATTCTCCAGTCACCGAGGCCGAGGTGCAGGCAATGGCGCACGACATGAAGCCAGTGCTCCAGCCGAAAGGGGTGCTGTTCGCCGAGGACCCCAACGGCAAGCCGATCGGTTTCGCCATCACCCTGCCGGATGTAAACAGCCTGCTCAAGGGACTGAACGGCCATATGTTCCCCTTCGGGTTTATCAAGATTTTGACCGGCATTCCGCGTTTGCGCCGCTACCGCATGTTCGCCCTGGGTGTGGTGCCTGAATACCAGGGCAAAGCCATTGACAGCCTGATCTACCGCGCCATGCACGATACGCTCTATACTTCGGATCTGTGGATGGAAATCAACTACGTGCTCGAAGATAACTGGCCGATGGTGAATGCCATTAAGAAGTTGGGTGCCACCCCGCTGCGCAGGTATCGTGTGTATGAGATGAAGATCTAATGGTATTTTTCCTCTCATGACCGGCGCCCTTGTCAATCCCATCTACTCATACGAATTCGTCGTTCCCCAAGACGCGCTGGACGATAACGGCCACGTCAACAATGTCCGCTTTGTCCATTGGATGCAGGAGGCTGCCGTCCGCCATTACGAATCGATCGGCGGGATTCCTCTCACGCAGGCCATCGGCGCCACTTGGGTGGTGCGTTCACACAGTATTGAATATCTGCGCCCGGCCTTTGCCGGTGACCGCATCGAGGTCCGCACCTGGGTGGTGAACATCCGCCGAGTCCGTTCCCTGCGCCGCTACCGCTTCATCCGTGTGGCGGATGGCAAACTGCTGGTCAAGGGCGAAACGGATTGGGTCTTTGTGGATGCCAAAACTGGCACTCCGATGGCCGTGCCGCCAGAAATCATTAAGATTTTCCAGCTCCTTCCAGATGATTAGAAGGAAGACCCCGTTTCCTTGAAGGAAACGGGGTCTTATCTTACGAAACGGGTTCTTGGAGAAAGGATTAGTAGACTTCCGAAGTTTTAGAAACTTCGGAAGTCTGTTTGTCTGTCTTGCTTTATTCCAGCGTAAACTTCGCCTTCACCCGGATATCTCTTGACGAACTGCCCATCAGCACTTCGAACTCGCCTGGTTCGGCCACCCAGGCATGCTTGTGCGGGTCATAAAAGGACAGGGCGCGCTCGTCCAGTGTAAAGGCCACCGTCCCGGCCTCGCCCGGCGCAAGCGTCACTTTGGCGAAGCCCTTCAACTCCTTGGGTGGGCGTGGCAATGAAGAATGGAGATCGCTCACGTATAGCTGGACCACTTCCTTGCCAGCCACTTTGCCGGTGTTCGTGACCGACAGGCTGACCTCTACCATCTTTCCGGCCTTAACCTTCTTCGAGACCTTCAAGTTGCTGTATGCAAAGCTGGTGTACGACAGCCCGTGCCCGAACGGGAAGAGCGGCGTGACATCCTTCATATCATAGTAGCGATATCCCACAAAGATGCCTTCGCCATAATTCACCTCCCGGCAGCCTGGATAGGAGGCATTGATAAATGCCGGGCTGTCTTCCAAGCGGGCGGGGAAGGTCACCGGCAGCTTTCCGGACGGGTTGACTTTACCTAAAAGCACGGCTGCCACTGCATTGCCGTTTTCCATGCCGGGGTAGTAGGCCTGCAGGATCGCCGCCACCTGATCCACCCAGGGCATGCTCACCGGGGCGCCCACGTTCAGCACCACCGCCGTGCGCGGGTTGGCCTTGGCCACCGCTGCAATCAGTTCATTCTGCTTGCCCATCAACTCCATCGACGGGCGGTCGTTGCCCTCGCTCTCGAAGGCATCCGGGTAACCTACAAAGACCAGCGCCATATCACAGCGTTTAGCCAGTGCCACCGCCTTGGCCAGTCGCGTGTCTTTGTCTGCCTCGAAGGTCAGGCCAATCCCCAGACTGTAATTGACAATTTCCTGTTCCTGGTAGCGCACGTAATCCATCCGGAATTCGTAAGTCCTGCCGGCCTGCAGCTTCTGGATCGTCACTCCCCGGGTGAACAGATCCCGCGTGGCAGTATTCTTGGCAACGCTTTCCAGGATGGCTTTGCCGTTCAGGAAGAGCTTCACCTTGCCAACATGGTTGAGGGCAATTTTGTACGTTCCATCCGCCGGGACCGTCAGGCTGCCCGTCCAGCGCATCGCCATCGGCTTGATCTGCAGCGGCGTCCAGGCGATATGCAACCAGAAATCCGGTCCAAAGCCATCCCGGGCTTCGATCGGTTCGCCGCTGAAATCGGCGGATTCGTAAAATTCGCCGCGCAGACCGCCCTGCATCCAGCTGGTCGGGATGGTGAAAGGTTCATCCACATTATCGCTTCCGCTTTCGTATTCGATCTTGATCTTGCTTCCTGCCTTTTTCTGCAATGCCTCCAGCGGGCTGACCCGGTACAGCGGCGGGACCCTGGAACTGCCGCCGCCCTCGACGACTGCTTCGGCGGCATTCGGTCCGATCACCGCAATAGACTTGACCCCCTTGCCCAGGGGCAGTAGCCCATCTTCGTTCTTGAGCAGGGTGATGGCTTCCTCAGCCAGGCTGCGTGATAATTTCTGGTGTGCCGGTGTGTTGACTACGCCCTTGGAAACCTGCTTGTCCATCCGGCCGGAAAGTACCACCAGCCGCAGAACGCGCCGCACCGCCTTATCCACTGCCGCTTCGTCGATCTGCCAGTTTTGGACGGCCTCCCCAAGCAGTTTGTAGTACTTGGCCGGGCCGGGCATTTCCAGGTCCAGGCCACCCTGGACCGACTCGAAAATGGTATGGTTGGCGGCCCAATCTGACACGACCGCGCCCTTGAAACCCCATTCATCCTTCAGGATTTCATTGAGAAGGTGCTGATTTTGGCTGGCATATGTGTCATTAACACGGTTATAGGAGCACATCACCGTCCAGGGCTGGGCTTCCTTGACCGCCATCTCGAACTGTGCCAGGTAGATCTCTCGCAGGGTGCGTTCATCCACGTTGGATGTAGCCCGGTGTCTTTCGATCTCGTAGTTGTTGGCGGCGAAATGTTTAAGCGATGTGCCCACGCCCCGGCTCTGGACGCCATTGATATAGGACACCGCCGTCCGGCCGCTCAGGTAGGGATCTTCCGAGAAAGTCTCAAAGTTGCGCCCGCCGCGCGGATCCCGCACAATGTTGACGCATGGCCCCAGCAGGATGTCGCAGTCCATGCCGCGCGTCTCCTCGCCCAGAGCTTGTCCAACCTGCTCTACCAGCTCCGGATTCCAGGCCGCCCCCATCGAAATGCCGGTCGGGAAGGCCGTTACCGCGCCCATTTTACGGCCGGCTTCTGGCGCAGTGGAACGCACTCCATGCGGACCGTCTGTCATCGTGATGGAGGGGATCCCCAGGCGCTTTACCGGTACAGTATTCCAGACATCCTGTCCGGAGAGCAGGGAGACTTTCTCGCTCAGGGTCAACTGTTCAAGCAGGTCTTCCACGCGTTGCTCGATCTTTGTTGCAGTACTCATATTTTCTCCTTGGAAAAATTAGTTCGTTGGTCGGGCTCCCACACCCTAACTCGAGTGGCGTAGGAGTCGCTTCCTTGTAATTATTGGATGGGCTTATGGATCAGGTTTATTTAACTCTGCCCCAATTCATTCTGCATAAGTGGGAGAAAACCGTCACCCAATGGGTATCCAAATTCTAACACGACATGGCCAATCGAACATTGTCAATCCCAGTTCTTTCCGGGTTAGCTGCTCTCATTTCCTAATTCGACCATATCCAATGATAGTTTGGGATGGAGGATAAAGAAAATATCTCCCCTCCCTCACGCCATAAAAAATGTTTCTCACCAAATTGTTTCATCGTTCCTCGTCGTTTTATCACTTGCGCGACCGTTTTACGAATATGCTGATAGGACCCTTGGCAGAAAAGATACCTGGGCAGTGGATTTCCGGATTACGCCATCCTGACCATTTACCGGTCGTTGCATGTGCTCGAACGCCGGCGCGTGGCAACCAAAACCCAGGCAACTGGATGGGCTATAAAAAAGTTCGGGGACCCCTGGCGTCTCTTAATTTCTGCGGCTGCAGCCTGGAGGCCGGGCATGGTGTTCAACAAATTGGAAGAAACGTTGGAATTTATCCGATTCGTCCTGGGAGTCTGCCTGTAATATAATAGGGGCGTAGGCAGGAGTGTAATTGATGAAATATGATTGGAAAAAGGCTGAACTCCACTTTAAGAGAAAGAAGTGCATCATGAAAAAAAGATTCTCACTTTTATGGTCGATTTGTATTTTGGTTGCGCTGGTTGTCTCATGCAGCAGCCAGCCAAAATCCACGCCAACGCCCGTTTCGATGGCCACCCCCAACTGTGACAAGGGCTTCTCCCGCCTTTCCATCGGCGAGACAATTACGGTTATCGAAGTCGGCCATCCCAACCGGGTGCGCGCCACGCCGCATGTTTCCAATGACAACATCATTGGTCAGATCTCCTCTGGAATGACCGGGAAGATTGTGGATGGACCGGTTTGCCAGGATGGGCTGGTCTTCTGGAAAATAGAATCACAATCCGTCCCCGGCGGCTCCGGTTGGACCGCTGAGGGAGATGGAACGAACCGTTGGCTTGAACAATACCAGCCATAAGAGATATTTTGTCAGGAGATTCTAGGGAAAAATCAGCTCAGACTTTTCGTCCGGGCTGATTTTATAAGAATTGGCTGCATACCTGTAAACCCCGTACAGAGAAACTATAATCCCAAATTCGTGTGCTATCATAGCGCATTCACCATCAGATCGGATAAGAAAATGCGTCTCAAAGCGAACCTCACCCTTTTTGCCGTGGCGGTCATCTGGGGCACGGGCTTTATCACCCAGGCCGTTGCCGGACATTACCATCTGGCGTATCTCTTCAACGGCGCTTGCTTCATCCTGGCAGCTGTCTTCCTGATACCGTTTATTCCGCGCGGGATAAAGATCCCACGTACCCAGTGGAAGTGGATGCTGATTGCCGGCGGAATCCTTTTTGCAGCCACGGCGCTGCAGCAGGTCGGCATCCTGTATACCCGGGTCGCCAACGCCGGTTTCCTAACCAGCCTGTATGTGGTTTTCACTCCCTTCCTGCTGTGGCTGGGATTCCGGGAACGACCGCATTGGATCGACCTGCTGGCAGTGATAGCCGCGCTGGTCGGAGCATATTTCCTTTCCAGCGCCGGGAAAGGCTTGCAGTTCCAGAATGGCGACAGCCTGGAATTGATCGGGGCGGTCTTCTGGGGATTGCATTTCGTGGTGCTGGGGAAATTTGCCTCCCGCTTCGAGCCGGTCTCCTTTGCCTCCGGGCATTTCTTCGTGACCGGCTTGCTCAATTTCGTGATGGGCCTGATTTTCGAACACCTGGGGCAGTTGACCCCCCTGCCATTGATAGGCGCAATCCTGTATCGTGCCAGCCTATCAATCGGGATTGGCTACACCCTGCAGGTCTGGGGGCAGAAACACACACCCCCCACCGATGCCGCCCTGATCCTCGGACTGGAAGCCGTTTTCGCCGCCATCGCAGCCTGGCTGGCGCTCCATCAGGGCTTGCTGCCTCTGCAGGTAATGGGTTGTGGCATCATCCTGGTCGCCGTGATGTTCTCCCAGCTGAAAAGTTTGCTCCCCGCCAATACCTGAAATATAACCAAGATAACTTTGCACAGCAGGCCAGTCTATCCATCCGACCTGTTTAAGTCCTATTTGCCGTTGGATAACAAAGGAAATATTCATATATCGCACTATATACTATATCATATTAGACTATCATTACAGCGCGACATTGGCGAATAGGATAGCAAGTCGGTCCAATTTTGACTTACGATGAGAGAGATAAGCGACATAATTGCGCTTCTGGTAGTACTTCACCCGGCCCAAGGCAGTCGGAAC
>JBEKEB010000012.1:0-36847 GCA_050014055.1 Anaerolineales bacterium
GACTGCCTTGGGCCGGGTGAAGTACTACCAGAAGCGCAATTATGTCGCTTATCTCTCTCATCGTAAGTCAAAATTGGACCGACTTGCTATCCTATTCGCCAATGTCGCGCTGTAATGCTAGTCCGGTGCATTATTCAACCCACTACTCTCATCTGGCGCGTAATCCGACCCGGCTTGCCGACCAGGCAATTTCCTGGCGTGCCTTATCGTGTTACGTAAGTGCACCTTTGGACTAATAATTACAAGAACGTGATCCAAATTTCGAAATAAGAAATCGGTCTCTTCATGCGACCGATTTGTTCATGTAATCTTATCACTGGCTGCATCCAAACCCTTGACTTCTTCCGGTGTTAATCGCCAACCGAGGGCAGCGATGTTTTGCCGGGCTTGTGCGGCTGTCTTGGCACCCGGGATGGGCAAACCGCCCTTGCAAATAATCCAATTCAAGGCCACCTGGCCCGACGTTTTCCCGCCGTGTCCGTTGCCAATTTCGGTCATCAGGGAAATCAGGGAAGGCAAATCTTTCAAGATGGAGGCATACTTTCGTCCACGCGGGCCGGGCGGGGGTGTATCAGTGGTGTATTTACCCGTCAACAGGCCCTTTGCCAGGGGTGAATAAGCAATCAGCCGTACCCCCGTTTCCTTGCAATGATCGAGTAATCCACTTCGCTCGGCACTGCGATCAAGGAGATGGTATTCCACTTGATTGGATGCCAACGGAATCGCCTGTTTTGCCAAACACCTGGAGGCCCGTTCCATCTGCTCAATGTTGTAATTTGATATTCCAACGTTACGGGCGAGGCCGGCCTGGAAGACCAAGGCCAAGCCTTCCACGTATGTTTCGATAGGAACCACCGGGCTGGGCCAGTGCAATTGATACAGGTCGACGTGTTCCAGCCCAAGTCGTTCCAGACTGCCACGTAACGCACGTACCACACTGTTTTTAGTAAAGCGGTAAGGGATCGGGAAAAACTTCGTAGCCACGAAAACGGATTGGGTGGTATTTTTTATGAAATTCCCAAGCAGGTGTTCGGAACGCCCTGAACCATAGATTTCGGCAGTATCAACCAGGTTAACTCCGGCTGCCAGTGACGTCCGGAAGGCCTCGGCAATGTCGTCATCAGTGTAACCATGCCCATAATGCCAGTAAATGCGATCACCCCAAGACCACGCTCCCAGCCCCATTTCAATATTATCCAGAAAGCGGGTTTCCGTGCCAGGTTTCTCGGGCATAATTAACTCCTTTGATTTACACCAAAATGATTTTACCATATCGGTCCTGTAGGAATTGCCCTCATGACCAAAAAGAAGGGGGTGTTGGGCGTGCCGAAGCCGGCCCAACAACCCATAGCTTCGCCACTATCACAAGCAATTCCGGATGAACCAACACATACGCTGGTCAGCCTGGTTAAATCAGGTTACAATCGGCCCAATATCGATTTTGGAACAAAGTGGCCGCCAGCCGCCTGACCTTGTGAGGCGGCTGGCGCTCCCTGTGCTCCGGGAGGTTACCATGAACTATATCTCCAATGGGGAACGAGAAGAATCTCCGGCTGCACTGGTTCAGCGGCTGAATCTTCCCTTCACTGATTTACTTCTTCTTACGCGTGCCCTGACCCACCGCTCCTTTATTAATGAGCACCCTGAAGCGCTGGAAGATAACGAGCGCCTAGAATTTTTAGGCGATGCCGTGCTTGATTTTGTTGCCGGTGCTTGGCTATATAACCATTTCCCCGAGATGGCCGAAGGCGAATTGACACGTATGCGTTCGGCTTTGGTTTGCACCGAGCAACTGGCTGAATTTGCGCGTGTCATCAACCTGGGAGCCGCCATGCGCCTAGGACACGGGGAGGAACAAGCTGGAGGCCGCCAGCGGGATGTGTTGCTTTGCGCCACCTTCGAGGCTTTGATCGGCGCGTTGTATTTGCAGAATGATATAAATATTGTACAAGGTTTTTTCCATACAATGATTGAGAATGTAGGCGAGCAATTTCTACTACGATCCGACCTGCAAGATCCTAAAAGCCGCTTGCAGGAATGGTCGCAAGGGCACAAACTTGGCATCCCACAATATGTTATCCTGCAGGCCAGTGGCCCAGACCATGACCGGATGTTTGAAGTTGAAGTACGTATCAACGGCAAAGTATATGGTCATGGCATCGGGCATAATAAACAAGCCGCGGCGCGCCTGGCTGCCCAGGACACTCTAACCATAATCGAGAAATCCGAAAGTTGATTCATTAATCCACCATGCCTTTAAGACTAAAATCCCTCGAACTCCACGGTTATAAAACCTTTGCTGCAAAAACAAATTTTGAATTTGCGGAAGGAATTACTGCCATTGTAGGACCAAATGGCTCAGGGAAGTCCAATATAGCTGATTCGCTTCGCTGGGTGCTGGGAGAACAATCCTACAGCCTTTTACGCGCCAAGAAAACCGAGGATATGATTTTCGCCGGATCAGAGCAACGCCCGCGTGCAGGCATGGCGAGTGCCGGTGTAACTTTTGATAACGCGGATGGCTGGTTGCCGGTCGATTTCTCAGAAGTGGCTCTGGCGCGCCGTTCATATCGCGATGGCCGTAATGAATACCTACTAAACAGCCAGCATGTCCGGCTGAAGGATATCAATGAGCTGCTGGCACAATCCGGATTATCCGAACGTACTTACACAATTCTCGGCCAAGGTCTGGTGGATGCTTCATTGGCTCTCAAGGCCGATGAACGTCGGCGACTCTTCGAAGAAGCAGCTGGTATTGGTCTCTACCGGACACGGCGCGAGGAAGCTTTACGGCGCTTGGAGACCACCAAGCGGAATCTGGATCGTGTCCTAGACATCCTGGCTGAGTTGGAACCTCGTCTAAACAGCCTGGAACGCCAGGCCGCGCGCGCACAGGAATATACCAGGGTTCAGGCTGACCTGCGCGTGCTCCTGCTGGAGTGGTATGGTTTTCACTGGCATAGCGCCCAGAGGAATCTGAGCGCAGCCATTGAACTCGGACGCAACCAGGAAGCCAAGCTGGCGGAGGCGCGTGATTCCTACCAGACCGTTCGCCAAAATTTTACGGCTTTTCGAGACCATTTAAACGGTCTGCGGTCCCGTTTGAATTCATGGCACCGACAGTCAGCCCAATTGCATGAAAGTCGTGAATCCACCAGTGGCAATCTGGCCGTACTGGACGAGCGCCAGCGGACTCTTTTGGACAACCGCCAGTCAGGAATGGGTGAACAATCCCGTCTATCTGAAGAATTGAAAATTGCCCAGGAACGGCTGGCTGAAACCGAAGCCGAAACTGTGCGGTTGCAGACGGAATATGAAGATGCATTGACCCAAACAAGGTCGGCGCAGGCGGCTCTTGACGAGCGCCAGGTTGAGAAATTCCGCATCCAAACGGAACTCGAGACGGTTCAACAAAAACTCCAAAAGTTAACCACGCAACGGGGTGGTATGCAGGCTCGCCTGGAGGAATTGGCATCCCGTAGCGAGGGTCAGAAGCAGAAACTGGATACTCTGGAACAAGAGATTGCTTCCGCTGAAGTGCAGGCGGAGAAAGCCACCCAGGAATTGACAGTTAAGCTGGGGGCCCGGCAGAAAGCTGAAACCGCTGTGCAAAAAACGGAGGCGGAGCTTCAGCTTGCGCGTAACCAGCAGACGGATTTGGATGCCCAGATTAAAGAAAAACAGGCTATGCGTTCAGCCAGACAAGCTGAACAAGCCCGTTTCAAAGCGCAACTGGAAGTGCTGGAGCAGGCAGAACAATCCCTGGCCGGATATGTGGATGGAGCAAAATTGCTCCTGGATGCTTCCCGACAATCAAAACTGGGCGGTGCCAAGGGAGCTTTGTCGGCTGTATTGGATGTCCCGGCGGAATTGGAAGTGGCAATCGCGGCAGCTTTGGGCGAATATACGGATGCCGTGCTCCTGGCTTCCGGTCAAGATGTTGAACAGGCGATGGCGCTGCTGGATTCCGACCAGGCAGGACGGGCCTCGCTCCTGCCGCTGGACTGGCTATCGCCGGCTGAGCCTCTTAGAATGAAAGCGAGCGTTGAATGCCTGGGCGTGGCTTCTGAACTGGTGAAAGCCGCAGGGGAGTACCGCCCGGCATTGGATTTGCTGCTTGGCCAGGTGCTGATTGTGCGAGACAGGGCAGCCGCCCGGCGCGTTCTGGCGGGACAGCCCAAATATACCCGGGCGGTAACTTTGCGAGGCGAAGTATTCCATGCCACAGGGCAGGTTTCTGCCGGAAAGCCGGCCAAAGCAGCGTCACTGGGACGTCCCCGCCAGCGACGCGAGTTGCAAGAAAGACTGGCAACTGTTGCGAATCAGATAGAAAAGTTGGACTCTGAACTGAAGAAACTTACCATTCAAAGTGAAACATTCCAGGAGGAAGTTGCAGTCTATCAGGATAAGGTGGGTAAGGAGCGCGCCGGGTTGGAATCTGCTCGGAATGCCGAGCGACAGGCGCAGGTGCAGGAAGAGTCGGCGCGCAGACAATGGGATTGGCATGTCAGCCAGAAAATCAGTATCGAGGCTGAGATTGCCCAGGCAAGGAAACAGCTTGAGCAAAGCGCGGCAGCCTTATCCATCAATGAGAAGGAAACATTCCAGGCGCAGGAAGAATTACGGATACAATCTGCGAATCTGGCGACCCTGACCACGGATGAATTTCAGGAGCAAGTGACATTCTGGTCGACGGGTTCGAAGGTAGCTGAGCGGGCCCTGCGGGATGCCAGAACTCGCCAGGTTGACCGTAGGAGCGCTGCGGATCGGGTACAAACGCAACAAGCCACGTTGGAAAGACGTCTGGCGGAAATTGACGAATCGTTGGTGGAATTGGAGAATGCAAGGCAAAACTTGCGAATACAGGCTACGGGTATCAATTCGCAACTGGAGGAACTGCGCAGCCTGATCGAACCGGCAGAAAAAGAACTCGAGACTTCCGAAGCGCAGGAAATGAATTTGCAGAGACAGGAAACAGAAGGACAATCTGCTCTTGCGCGTGTCGAAAGGACGTACAACCAGATCCAACTTGAACTCGGTCGCAAACAGGAAATGTTGGGGACCTTGCGGCAGAAAATCGAGGATGATTTTGGCCTGGTTGCTTTCGAGTATGCCGATGATGTTTCAGGGCCGGTTCCGTTGCCATTGGATGGCATGGTGGAACAACTACCAGCGGTGAATGAATTGCCGTCTGATCTTGAGGAGAATATGAATCGCGTACGGGCACAGTTGCGGCGAATGGGGGCAATCAACCCAGAAGCGCAACAGGAATACCATTCAGTCAAGGAGCGGCATGCATTCCTGACGGCGCAATTGGAAGACCTGCATAAGGCTGAAGCCGACTTGCATCAAGTTATAGAAGAACTGGATGAACTGACCCGCCGGGAATTCCAAAAGACTTTCGATGCCGTGGCAGAACAATTTCATTCGATTTTTCACCGGTTGTTTGGAGGTGGAGCGGCCCGGTTGGTGTTGACCGATCCCGAAAACCTGACCGAAACCGGCATTGATATCGAGGCGCGTTTACCTGGGCGCCGCGAACAAGGCCTATCGCTGCTTTCAGGGGGCGAACGCAGCCTGACGGCGATTGCGCTGGTATTTTCCTTGCTAAAGGTCTCTCCTACGCCGGTGTGTGTGATGGACGAAGTTGATGCGATGCTCGACGAAGCCAATGTGGGCCGCTTCAGGGAACTGCTGCTGGAGTTGAGCAAGGAGACGCAGTTTATTATCATCACGCATAACCGAAACACAGTCCAGGCTGCAGATGTGATTTACGGTGTCACGATGGGACGAGATTCTGCCAGTCAGATCATCAGCTTGAAACTGGACGAGATTTCAGAAGAATACTTGAAATAGATTCCAGATAAAGCCGCAAGCCGGATAAAGAATTAAAACAGTGGTCAACTTGGAAGCCAACCACTGTTTCATTATGGTTATGCACTATATACTATTTTTTAGGGGGTGCTTTGAGCCTGAGCGGTTGATACGTAGGCGGTCGAAGTGGCGTTATTATCAGCCTGGGCTTGAGCAAGGGTGGGTGTTGTGGGAACATAATTTGAATAGCTATTGTTTATGACAACTTTAGATTTGTCCCGCTGCTGTGTAAGCCATGTTGTAAATGCGTTACCAACCTCAGTCTGGTATTGTTGGTCTGTCAATGGACGGACTTCATGACCAAGTATTTGGATGATGTAATAGCCGCTGGTGGATTTAATCGGTTGGCTGGTTTGACCAATTTTAAGAGAAAAGGCAGTAGCCATGATTTCGGAAGGTACGGTAGTTGAATCGCGTCCAAACCAGCCTAAATCTCCACCATTCGATTTGGTGCCAGTGTCGATGGAATCTTTGGCTGCCAGGGCGGCAAAATCACCACCGGGAGTCATAAGTTGTGCAAGAGCGGTTTTGGCGGTCGTTTCATCAGGAACTTCGATAATACGTGCCCAGACCTGTTCCTGTGTATGGTTTACATTCGCGGTAACTTTGGCTTCGACGCGCTGTTGATAGAGCACGCTCTCGAAGAAAATATAGCGGAAATCAGCATCCGAAAGGCCCAATGCAGTATAGGTTTGCGATGTAGTATGATATTGGCTCTGGTATCCCTTGAGAGTATAAGGCGTATCAGTGGGGGTTAGACTGGGGATGGGAGTCGGGCTGGGGATGGGGGTGGACGTACTGGTCAGGTTGGGTGTCGCGGTAGGAGCCAGAGTGTTGGTGGGTGCAGTAGTTGGTGTCAGAGTCGGCGTAACCAATGCAAACTGGGTCGCATCCAGCGTCGAAAAGACCAGTTGTGTCGGAGTAAGAGTGGGGGTTGGTGTTCCGTTTTGATAGAATTGCAATGCTTCTTCTGCGGACTTTTCGACGTCAGCGGTGCTAACCGTGATACCATTAGCCTTGGCATACTGGCGGATGAGCAGATCATGTACCATATTGTCCATGGCTTGTGAACCGAGCACAGAAGGGGTATTGAGCTCATCCGTGATATTCGTCATTGTTTGAGACAGCTGCGGATCAGTGGTCGGATCGATGCCAAACATGGCGGCCATTTGAGTATATTGCATGTATTGGCTGATCAATTGTTGGCGTTCCACCTTTACTTGAGCCTGAAACTCATGCAGGCTGCGTGATTCGCCATTAACGGTTACTGCTGGTCTCCAGTTTAGGAATAGCGTATCGTTCAGGAGCCCATAAGCGATACCCAGAACCACAATTGCAATGATCCCAATGGCGATACCGGTGATCAATCTGGTCTGTCTGCGCTCACGTTCCTGGCGCGCCAGATGTTTTTTTGTTAATACTTTTGGAGACTTGTTTTTTGCCATACATACCTCATCGCAAAGTCATCAGCGCTCTTCGTTGAAGGCGCGGCCCGTAAAGGGAAGCAAGGCGATGTGGCGGGCGCGTTTGATGGCAACAGCCAATTCACGTTGGTGCTTGGCGCAGGTGCCGGTCTGGCGTCGTGGGCGAATCTTGCCTTCTTCAGTGACAAATCGACGTAAAACATCTGACTGCTTGTAATCAATTGTCATATGCCGGTCCGCACAGAACTGGCAAATTTTAGGGCGGGCGTAATAGCGACGCTCCTGCCCTCCTTCCATTTCATTATCCATTGGATGATCCATAAGAATTTATTCTCCAATCTAACTTACCAGACGCAACGGTATTTGAATCGATGCGATATTCGGCCCTAGTCTAGAACGGAAATTCAACTTCGTTCCCATTCTGACCATTAGGCTCTTCGGATACGAGTGGCTCTTCACCGGCCAGAAGGTGTTTAGCCTCCTGACGCTCGCCAAGCATCATCATTTCCATGGCTACAATTTCGACTGTGGAATGTTTGATGCCTTCTTTGTCTTCCCAGTGCCGGGTCTGGAGACGGCCTTCGATGTAGACTTGTTGTCCCTTGGTCAGGTACTGTTTACAAATTTCTGCCAAGGTGCCCCAGGTGACTACATTGAACCATTCGGTATCAGTATGACGTTCACCATCGGTGGTGTTCCAAGAGCGACTGGTGGCGACCGTGAAGGTAGTCACCGGGCGGCCTGAGGGCGTGTAGCGCATTTCGGGATCACGTCCCAGATTGCCGATTATCATGACTTTGTTCAAACCACGACTCATCTTTCACTCCATTATAAAAAGCGAAAAACCGACGGCGACAGCCTTTATTCAACAGCGATGAGCATATAACGAATTACAGGTTCAAGAAAGCGCAGATTCTTTTCCAGCGACGTGGTGGCGGCAGGTTCCAGGCCAAGATTGAACAAAACGTATTGGCCTTCGCGTTGCTTCTTGACAATGTAAGCCAGGCGCTTTCGGCCCCAGACTTCCACTTTGTCCACGCTACCGCTGGTTTCTGCAATCCAACCCTTGACCTTTTCAACGACGCCGTTAAATGCGGTCTCGTCCAGGTCAGGATGGACAATACAAACCAACTCATACTTACGCATAGGGAAAACCTCCTTTCCTCGGGATATGCCCCCGGACATTCACCGTGGGTGAGCCGGGAGCGGAAGGCATGTACTCAGGAAACCTTCGAGTACACGCACCCGGAATAACTCCGGGTAACAGAACAGGATGTATTGTAAACGAAAAAGGTTTATTTAGGGAGGGGAAATTTCATTTCCTGAACGATTTTCGGACATGATAAAATAGTTACTTTATGAAGAAGTTTCTGAAAATCCTGGTCCCAATTTTATTTTTCAGCACCCTCGTCCTGCTTGGATGCATCCTGTATAAGGATTATGGAATCCCGTGGGACGAATCGATTCAAACCCAAATTGGGGCATTGAACTACCGTTACCTTTTCAGGGGCGATCATGCTTTATTATCCTTTTCCGACCGATTTTATGGGGCCATTTTCGAGGTGCCGTTGTTATGGGCCTCTTCCCGTTTCTCGATCCCAATACACCTGGCTATCTTCCTGATTTTTGTATTTGGCGTAATCTTATTCTTTTTTTTGGGCAAGCGTATTTTTCATAGCTCCTGGTGGGGACTGCTGGGGGCCGTTGCGCTTGCGGTTAGTCCGCGCATCTTTTCGGATGCTTTTTATAATTCCAAGGATATTCCCTTCCTGGTCGCAGCCATAGCTGCGATTTGCACTCTGGTGGTTCTTTCTGACGCATTGACCAGAAAAAAACCGTGGTGGATGTTCGTAGCAATCACGGTTTTGAATGCAGGAGCGAGCGCGGTGTTCATAAGCACGCGGGTAGCTGGCGTGATGATCCTTCCTTTGGCTTTATTATTGCTGTTGCTCAAAACACTAGAATCGCCAAGTACATGGAAACGCAACTTGGCCATATTATCAGCATATCTGGCGTTAACAATTGGACTTACCATTTTATTTTGGCCGATCCTATGGCGGAACCCATGGAAAGAATTCGTCAGCGCCTTTTCCATGATGAGCAAATATCCTTTTAGCAGGCCAGTGCTTTATGAAGGGAAATATTTCCTGCCAGAAAATCTACCGTGGCATTACCTGCCAGTCTGGATCGGAATCACCACCCCAGTGATTGTTCTGGCAGGAATTCTGCCATGCCTAATTGGATGGATTGGGAACATAATATCTGTAATCAAGTCAAAGGAAAAGGTCCAGACACTAATAAGTTCTGCTTCTGAGATTTCCATTTGGTTTGTGGTAATAGGTTGGCTGGTGATCCCGATTGCCGCGATTTACCTATTTCATTCCGTTCTTTACGATGGCTGGCGGCAGATGTTTTTTATTTATCCGGTAATTGTGCTGATCAGCTTGCGCGGTTTGATTTTTCTCTATCATTGGATGGAGCGGATCCCTTTGCATTTGAATGTTATCCGAATAATTGCCGGTTCAGTATTACTTTTAGGGTTAATTGAGCCTGCCTGGTTCATGGTTCGGTACCATCCATATGAGAATGTGTACTTTAATGTTTTTGCTGGTGATCCAACCACACTAAGGCAAAGGTTCGAAATGGATTATTGGGGCCTGTCTTACAAACAGGGGATTGATTTCATTCTGACCAACGATTCAAGTAAGAACATCAAGATATTTGTTTCAGATCCGCCTGGACTAGATTACATTAATTCCGGGTTAACCAGCGGGAATAAATCCCGATTGATACCGGTCAAAGACCCCGACGATGCCAATTATTTTGTAAGCGTATTCCGATGGCATCCTGCTAATTATGACTATCCAAATGAATTTTATTCGATAAGTGTTCGCGGGGAGAAAATCATGGTTGTTTACCACCTGCGATAAGAAAAGTCTGGTTATTCTGGGAGTCGCCGGTATAGGGGGCGAAGACTATCTTATATAAATCGGATTGCTAAAAATCCACCCCCGGCGTTTGCCAAGGTAGGGTTTGTAAGCCTCGATACGGTAAACACCCGGCTCATTTGTGATGTGTGTAAATGTCTCACCTTGCAAAGCCTTGATGCATTTTCCATCTTTGATTAAATTGATCTCCGCCCGGGACGGAAATTTGGCCTGCAAAGTCACCGCTCCCTTCGATGGTATTTCATCACCCATAATGCCGCTTAACTCCCGGCTCTGTGCCGAGAAATGGAATCCACACGTGGAGGAGGGCAGATCACAGCCTATAAAACAATGACCGGCGGAGAGAGCGTCAAATACCATTTTCCGGTCCTTGAGAAGGTTACCGGTCAATGGCGTGGGTGTGAAGGTGTGCGTGTTGATTGTGGAAAAGTGGTATTCGTAGGGGAAAATGGTCTTATGCAACGGCCCCATTGCCCTGCGCTGAGCATGGGCGTCCGAACCGCCCACGGCAACCACGCGACGGCCTTCGCTCAGAAGATTGTCCCAAATATCCAATGTCTTCCGGAGCGGACCGTGCGGGATGATTCCCGGGAAAAAGGCGCAGACGATTGCATCCAGTTTTCCTTTAGCCACCGTCTTGAGTTCGCTGAACCCATTCCATAATTCGATGCCAGTGAAGCCATTGACATCCCAATCCACCCAGGATATATCCGTCTCTCCAAAAGCTGGCATGGCCGGATCCACTGGATGTGCAAGGAAACACAGGCCGCCCAGCCGGTGTACGGCGTCAATGAGGGCCTGTGGACTGTCCGCCAAAGTTGCCAGTTCCTGGTCTGCGCCAAAAACGAGCAAATGGTTTTTTTGCGGATCGCGATCCTGGTCGTGGATTTCCTCGCAGGCAATTAGAAGGGTTCGTTTATTCCCGGCTTGACAATAAGCATCCACCCCCTGCACCCATACGTTATGGTCGGTAACCAAAAGCACATCCACGCCGGTTTTAAGAGCCGAATGGCACAAGTCGGTGTGGGTGCCGGAGCCATCTGAGTAAGTCGTATGCATGTGCAGATTAATAATCAATTCATTCATAGGGTTGGTTGACGGTTTACCCTTATAACAGGTATAATTTGGCGGCTAAATTTCCTGGAGGCTAATAGATGATTAACATTCTGGATGGTGGTTTGATTTTAACATCAATCGCGCTGGTGGTCAGTATAATCTTGCAGAGCAAGGGCGCAGGACTAGGCGGCTTGACTGGTTCAGATGCCGGTGGCGTGTTCACTGCCCGACGAGGAATCGAGAAAACGCTTTTTTGGGTGACCATCGTTTTCAGTGTCTTGTTTTTTGCCCTGGCGATTACACTGGTGATCATTTCCGCACATCAATAATATACTTTAGAGAGAAAGGCCAGTGCCGGTCTATCCATATGCCCGGAGGCGGCCTTTCTTTAATTAATTTTATATTTCATGAAAAAATTGCGTTGGCAATTCCTGGTCGTCGCATTGACACTGATCGTGGTGGCAGTGCTTTTACTTACACAGCAGCAACCTCTAGTTAATCCAATCCTACCCCAACCGGCAAGTGGAGGCATATATACCGAGGCCCTGATCGGCTCATTTGGACGTCTGAACCCCCTGCTTGACCTAAACAATCCTGCCGACCGTGATGTGGATCGCCTGTTATTCAGCAGCCTGCTCAAGTTTGATCCGCAAGGTATCCCCCAGCCCGACCTGGCTGAATCGTGGGGCGTTTCGGCGGATGGAAAAATCTATAATATTACCCTGCGCGCAAATGCCAACTGGGATGATGGTAGCCCGGTCACCAGTGATGATGTCCTTTTTACGCTCAGTTTGTTGCGCAGCCAGGACTCTGCTTTTCCTCCCGATGTACGCTCTCTTTGGGATGGGGTACAAATCACCCGTTTAAACGATAAGAATATTAAATTTGTTTTGCCAGAGCCATTTGTCCCATTCCTGGATTACCTGACCTTTGGCATTCTGCCCAAACACCTGCTGGAGTCAGTCGCGGCGGATCAATTAGCGTCCAACGGTTTTAACCTGGCTCCAGTCGGATCGGGCCCTTACAAGTTTGACCATTTGATGATCGAAAATGGAAAGATCGCTGGCGTAGTTCTCACGGCTTCGAAAACATATTATGGCCAGGTACCTTTCATTGACCAGGTAGTTTTCCGGTATTATCCCAACTCTCAAGCAGCTTTGACGGCTTATCAGGCCGGGGAAGTGCTCGGGATCAGCGAGATCACCCAGGATGTTTTACCTTCCGCCTTGGCTGAAACGAATCTGGCACTGTATTCCAGCCGCCTGCCGCGCCTGACAATGATCTTCCTCAACTTGGGGGACAAGACCTTGCCTTTCTTCCAGGATAAGAATGTTCGGAATGCCCTGATGCTTGGCCTGAACCGGCAATGGATGGTGGATAATTTGGTTGGCGGGCAGGGAATCGTGGCCAACAGCCCAATCCTGCCTGGTACATGGGCTTACTACGACGGCGTAACGCAAATCGATTTTGATCCGGATGCAGCCGGCGCAGCACTGAAGAGTGCCGGTTATGTCCTGCCAGCGAATAGCAATGTGCGCGCTAAGGATAATGTACCTCTCTCCTTTTCATTGGCCTATCCGGATGATGATTTGCATGACCAGCTGGCGAAGACCATTCAACAGGATTGGGCTGCCATCGGAGTGGATGTGACCCTGAAGGCAGTTTCCTACGATTCGCTTATAAATAACTATCTGACGCCGCGGACATACCAGGCTGTTTTGGCGGACCTGGATCTCAGCCGTTCATATGACCCGGATCCCTATCCATTCTGGCATCAAGCTGAAATTACCGGTGGCCAGAATTATTCTCAATGGGATAACCGTACTGCCAGTGAGTATCTCGAACAGGCACGTGTAACGGCTGATTCAGGTGTACGCTTGCGCCTGTACCGCAACTTTCAGGTTGTTTTTGCGAGCGAGCTGCCAGCTCTGCTTTTGTACTATCCAGTCTACACCTTTGCAGTGGATCAGCGTGTACAGGGAGTGCAGGCAGTGCCGCTGTTCGAACCGGCTGACCGATTTAACGGGATCTCGAGCTGGTATCTCGTTACCAAGCGTGCCCTGGACCAAACTGCCCAGCCAACCATCCAGATTGGACTGCCAACACCCACAGGGCCTTAGAAAGCTCTTGAAATTTAAATTCACCCAGGATATTAAGAGATCATCAAGATTTCCAAGAAGAGGATGCATGCCAGATCAACGCGAAAATGCTTTGCAATATGCCCGTGCCAACAAAGAGAATTTTCTAAGCACTTATAAAGAAATTTTAAGTATTCCTTCCATTTCAACAGAGAAGGCGCATAAACCAGATATTCAACATGCGGCTGCATGGCTGAACGCACAATTACGTTCCCTGGGCATGCGGAAGGTGCAGCTTTTCCCGACCGCCCAGAGCCCGATCGTCTATGGTGAATATCTGGGAGTGCCAGGTGCACCAACCGTGCTGGTTTATGGCCATTATGATGTTCAACCGGTCGACCCGATTGAATTGTGGAAGACTGATCCTTTTAAACCAACAGTCATCGGCGAAGACATTTTTGCCAGAGGCGCCTCGGATATGAAAGGGCAAGCGGTTATAACGCTGAAAGCAGTCGAATCATTGATTCGGACCGGTGGCATGCCAATTAACGTCAAATGGTTGTTCGAAGGGGAGGAAGAAGTAGGCTCACCCAACCTGGCTACCTTCATTACGGACCACTCAGAAATTCTCACCTGCGACTTTGCCGTCAACCCAGATTCAGGCATGATGGGCAGGGAATTTCCGACGATTACCTATGGTTTACGTGGATTGGCATATTTTGAATTGCGCGTGTTTGGGCCGGCGCACGATCTACACTCAGGTATGTTTGGGGGTGTAGTTCACAACCCAGCCAATGCTCTGGCTGAATTGATTGGCGGTATGCACGATGAAAACGGCCGGGTGACCCTGCCTGGTTTTTATAACAGTGTGCGTCCATTGAGCCAGGAAGAGCACGAAGAATTTTCCCGCCTGCCGGTTGCCGAAAGCGATTACATCGAACAGACGGGTGTTCCGGGCTTGCATGGGGAAGCAGGGTTTACCGCCAACGAGCAGACCGGAGCGCGGCCTACGCTGGACGTGAATGGCCTGCTTTCCGGGTTTACCGGTGAAGGTTCCAAAACTGTGATTCCAGCATGGGCGATGGCCAAGCTCTCCATGCGACTGGTCCCCGACCAGGATCCCGAAAAAATCCACAAAGATTTAGTGCGGTACCTGGAACAGAACGCTCCCAAGGATATCCGTTGGGAGTTGAAGGCATTGACCGGCAACCCGGCGTCCATCTCTGACCGGAATAATCCAGGCGTACAGGCCATGGCGAAGGCTCTCGAGGCAGTGTGGGGCGTGCGGCCTTATTTCAAGCGTGAGGGTGGTTCCATCCCGGTGGTGGGTGACATGCAACGCCTGCTGGGTGTGGAGTCGGTCATTTGCGGGTTTGGGCTTCCGGACGATAACGTGCACGCACCCAACGAAAAACAGAATCTGCCGACATGGTACCGTGGCATAGATGCGTATATCCTTTTCTTCTTGAACTTGAAACCTTAACTTATGGAGGCAAGAAACCCGGTCTCACTTAGCAACCGGTTTCTTGAATTTTTCCCATGGAAGATAAACTGATTTCGTATGGGGGGCAGGCGTTGATGGAGGGCGTGTTGATGCGCGGCCGGAAAGCTTGCGCCGTGGCAATGCGCGCCCCGGATGGCAAGATTGTGACCAAGGTCGAACCCCTGGGTGGCATCTATAAATCCAAAATTGCCAAAACCCCTTTTCTGCGAGGGTTAATCATGCTGTGGGATTCACTTGGGTTGGGCATGCGCGCTCTTACCGACTCGGCCAATTTGCAGACCGGAGAGGACGAAAAGCTGGAAGGCCCGGCGTTATATGTCACCCTGGGCCTGACCTTTGTAGTCGCCATTGCCATTTTCTTCCTCATACCGGCGGGAGTAGGCTGGTTGACCGAACATTTCCTGCATTGGAATGCCTGGTGGAGCAACCTGGTGGAAGGCGTACTGCGACTACTTATGCTGGTGGGGTATATCTGGGCGATCGGGTTCATGCCGGATGTAAGCCGGGTATTTGCCTATCACGGCGCCGAACATAAAACCATCAATGCCTACGAAGCCGGCGCGGAATTAACCCCGACTTCAGTGGCGAAATATCCACTGGCCCACACCCGCTGTGGCACGGCTTTTCTGTTGATCCTGGTGGTGCTGTCGCTGTTTTTCTTTACCATCCTGGGCCCGCTCTCGCTGGAATGGCGCCTGATCAGCCGGATCCTGATGATCCCGGTGCTGGTGGGCATCGCCTATGAGTACCTGCGCTGGACGGCGGATCACATCTCGAACCCGTTAGTGCGCATCATCGTCAAACCCAACCTGGCGTTGCAGTCCCTGACCACGCGCGAGCCGGATGAGCAGATCCTGGAGGTGGCAATTGCGGCATTTCAAGCTATGAGACAAGCAGAGGGAAATTAAAAAAACAAAATCAAAGGGGGAAGAATAAAAAGCAGATAAATACAAGACCATTCCAGATGTGCTGATATGCCTGGAAGGTCATTCTGTGATAATTTTTGAGCAATCGAATTGCCCCTGCAGTCCTACGTTTCTTACGGAGAACCGTTAATGCAGGATAAGGTGAATCAAGTTTAACCGTGCAAATATCCCTTTTGGTGGTAGCTTTTAAAGAGGGCTCCCCATTCCGTATTATTTTGCCAATCCTTGGTCACCTGTTTGTACTTCAAAGGCCAATAGAAATAATCCTGCTCGGCCTCCGAGATTGCAATCGGCAGGTTTACGAGCGGAGTGCGAAAGATCAATTTTTGCAGAAACCTGGTGGGCCCATACCATGAAAGCCAGGCCAGAAAGGTGTGCGTATTGCGGGTGATCTTGAAATTCCAGTTTTCACCCGATATATCGTCGCCGACCAGATCGATCTGACCTACATCCCCGGATCCCAGCCCCTGTTCCTGCGCCAGCCGGATATACCGGATGGAGAGCGGGTCGAACCCCATCAGTTTGGCTGCCACAGCGTCGATGGCTACCTGATCCTCGGAGGCCAACAGGATATTCTTCACCTCCGGTATCATCAGGCGCGGACCGGCACCATTGCCAGCCGTGGTGCCATCCATCATGGCAAATATGCCCGGGTGAATCTCTTTTTGGATGGCAAGAAGGTCCACCAGCGTTTCATGGATCCAGGTATGGGTGTAATGCCGGTACTTGCTCAGCAACCCACCAAAAGCATTTTTCATGGCCCCGGTCGTGGTAGTGTACATGTGGGTTTTGACCGTAGGCAGGTGGACAATATTTTTCCCTTGGAAATAATCCGGAATGCGGATGCCTTCGGGGTAGATGTGATCCAGCGCCAACATTTTAGCCTTTGGCCGATAAAGAACCCATTCCATTTCTTTATTCTGGAAATTGAAGAGCGCAGGGACGTTGTAATGTTTGAAGATGGGCAGATACCCGTTCAAGTCTTCCCCTTTAAAAGCATTGGTGATTACCGTCTGGTTTTGCACACATACCAGGTCGTCAAAGCCGGCCTGTCGCAAGGCGAGAATCGAACCTTCCAACTGCCAGGGAGTTGTATTTGCTGCTGGCATCGGGAAATGCCACGAAATATTATCCTTGATTATGGTGGTGACATCCCGGCGAAGGGCCTGACTGCCGCCAGCCAGATCAAACAAACGTTGGTAATCCTGTAAGACAGTCTCAGGCCGAGTGCGTACCACGGCGACTTTGGATTTATTTGTCATTCTAGTACCTCATCATAAATGAATCAGTCACGTGCAGGTTGATTTTATCCCGGTTTTGGGCTTCGGTTGAGTTCGAATTGTCAATCGGACTGGCATGCAGGGAATTATCCTTTTCGTTCGATCAAAGACCTTCTGATCTTGCGATGCAAAACGATCTGGCTATCGCCCTGAATTAGAATCTCACCGATACCCAGATCTCGGCGGGACGGTCGCTGGGTGATTACGACACGCCGATCCATTCGTTCAATTACCAGATTCGCCAGATTGCCGATCCAGCCGGTCAATTGACACAATACCGGGAAACGGACGGTATGATAATAGCACACATACATCAATGTGTTTTCGTCATCTATGGGAGCGAAGGCAATTACGACGCACAGGCCATTGGCAATCCAATTCTGCCAGAGGTTCCCGAAACGGAACTGCAGGAAAGGCCGCCGCTCAGGTTCGGGAAGCTCAGAGGTTTTCTTCGGCTTCTGGCCATTGTCAAGTTCGTTGTAAACCCATAAACTGATCAGGTGGTCGGCTGGCCAATGGCTCTCTTCTTTGGTAATCGGGACGTTCACCAAGGTTTTGTTACCACGCTCAATGGTGTTGTGGTGGGCGATTGGTAGATGAACCACATCAAGCTGGTTTTCGATGGCACGGGCGTAATGATTGGCCTAATGGTCGCGCAGCGTGGTGTAGACCATGTCCTCGCCGATGGATTCGAACCATGGCACAGGTGGGAGTTCGCTTGCGGCTCGCCCCATAAAATGTAGACAAAGCCATGCGCATCATGAACAGGATGTGTGAACATGTAAGGCCCTGGGTGGTTCTGTATTGCTCCCAATAGCCGGGACGAGGGAACAGGCGCCGGAAGTGTCGTATTCGAAGTCGTGGAATGGACACTGTATGCAGTCGCCCATGACCTTGCCGATGCAAAGCACCACGCCTCGGTGCGGGCATTTGTCACTCATTAGCGATAGTTCTCCCTGACGATTACGCCAGACAACCATCTTCCCGCCCATCCGCGTGACGCCAATGATTTTACCTTTTTTTATCTCGTTGGATTCCAGGATGGCGTACCATTGGTTGGGGATCATATTTGCCTCGACCGAGAATCAATGGTATAGTTCGCCGCTATGGCTAAAAACAAGAAAAGAAAATTGTCCATTGTGCTTGTGGTTGTTCTTTGCCTTACATTTGTAGGAGTTCCCTTGCTAAATTACTGGGGCAGGCCATTGCCGGTGGCTATGCATACGGAACCGTTCAAAGGCGTGACATATTACCGGCGAGTTCATTTTACTCCATACCCGATGGTTGCTCATATTGTTGTTGTTGATTTGCAAGCACCAGGAATCGGTTTTTTGGTTACTCCTGGCAATCCGGGGGAGGCACAGCAGCTCAAGGTGCGCACTACTTCCCAATTTGCCCGTTCCACGGGTGTGCAGATCGCCATCAACGGCGATGGATTCTCCCCCTGGTGGGCGAATGGGCCTTTTGACTATTTCCCGCACGCCGGGGATCGGGTGGCTCCGGCTGGTTACGCCATGTCGGAAGGTGTCGCGTAAGGAAAAGGTCCCGGTCCGACGATCTATTTCTCCAAAAAGGGTGAGGCGAGTTTTACCCTGGGTGATATTTCGCCCTATAATGCCATTTCCGGGAATAATATGGTAGTGATAAATGGGGTGGCGGTAGATGACTTGGATAATTCTTACGCGGCTCCGCGTACTGCCATCGGACTTGACAAGACCGGCACGCGTTAGATCCTGTTCGTGGCAGATGGACGTCAACCATTATACAGCCAGGGGGCAACCCTTTATGAAATGGCGAAATTGATGATTTTCTACGGCGCGGCGAATGCCATGAACATGGATGGAGGCGGATCTTCCACCCTGGTAATGCGCAATTCGCTCGGAATTGTCCAGGTGATCAATTCTCCGATACAAACCGGAATCCCCGGACGAGAGCGACCGGTGGGAAATCAACTGGGTATTTTTGCACAACACTAAAACCTTATGTTGCGAAAAGTGTCCTCTCCCGGAACACTTCCGGGAGAGTATGTAACGAAGCGATCTTAATACTTTTTGTACCAATTACATGATTAGGAGATTCGCGTGAAACGGCTCCGCCAAGCACACAAGGATAGTGTTGCGTTCTCAATGGCAAGATTCAAACCGGTTGGAATTTTGCCGTAAAGTGCCGCAACACCTCAGGCGCGTAGGTGAATTTATAGCCACGAATGCCGGATTTGCGCTGGGCGATCTTTGCCAGCGTCTCGGCCACGTAATCCATATGACTCTGGGTATAGACCCGGCGGGGAATGGCCAGGCGGACAAGTTCCAACTGCGGGTAGACGATCTCGCCGCTGTCAGGATCGGGGTGGGCGAACATGACCGAGCCGATCTCGCAGGCGCGTATGGCACCTTCCAGGTAGAGTTCGACTGCCAGTGCCTGGCCGGGGAATTCCCCTTGCGGAATGTGGGGCAGCAGACTGCCGGCATCAATGTAAACGGCATGACCACCGGCCGGTTGGATGGTGGGAATACCGGCTGCGTTGACGCATTCCATCAAGTAGGCAGTCTGACCGAGACGGTATGCCAGATAGGTTTCGTCGAGACCCTCATACAGACCGACCGCCATTGCATCCAGGTCGCGCCCTGCCAAGCCGCCGTACGTATAAAATCCTTCCCGCAGGATCAGTTCGTTGCAGATATTATGGTAGAGAGCCTCATTGTTGACGCAAAGCAAGCCGCCAATATTAACGATGGCATCCTTCTTGGCAGACATGCACATGCCATCTGCCAGGGCGAACATCTCCCGGGCGATCGCGAGCGGAGTTTTGTCAGCATAGCCGGGTTCGCGCAGCTTGATGAAATAGGCGTTTTCAGCAAAGCGGGCGGCATCGATTATGAATGGAATGCCGAACGCATGGTAGGTTTCAGAGACAGCACGAATATTTGCCAGTGAGATGGGCTGGCCGCCGCCGGCGTTATTGGTAACCGTCAACATGCCGAGGGGGATATTAGCCGGGCCGGTCTTCTCGATGAAAGTTTTCAATTTGGCGATATCCATGTTGCCTTTGAAAGGATGAAGATTGGATGGATCGCCGGCTTCGTCGATGACCAGATTTTCCGGCCGACCGCCACGCGCCCGAATATTGGCATCCGTGGTGTCAAAGTGCATGTTGGATGGAACGTACTGACCGGGCTTGACCATGCAGGCTGAAAGGATGTTCTCAGCAGCGCGGCCCTGATGGGCGGGGACAAAGTACTTGAAGCCGAAAATATCGCTGACGGCTTTTTCAAGGCGCTGGAAGGAACGCGCTCCGGCATAGGACTCGTCCCCAAGCATGATGGCAGCCCATTGCCGGTCGCTCATCGCGCCAGTGCCGGAATCGGTCAAGAGGTCAATGAAGATGTCCTGAGCTTGCAAAGCGAAGACGTTATAGCCGGCAGCTTGGATGGCCTTGCGGCGTTCCTCGGGGGAGGGCATACGGATGGGTTCGATCGTTTTAATGCGGAACGGTTCAGGTGGGTAGGTAGGCATAGGGCTCCTTGGATAAAATCGATTTCAGTTTAACACGGTTTGCCCAATGGTACATAATGAATTAATCACAAAACGTGTAAGGTTTTGAATGCAAAGGGAAGAGCCAGAATATAAAAGACAAGTGTAGTTGGAGAAATAAAAGGAAGAAAGTATGTAAAAAGCAGGTTGATTTTGGGGAATTTTTTGTCCTTTATGGTAAAATTCGCCCGTCGTGTGGCTGTAAGACAACTTATTGTTTTGGAGCACCTATGCAGAATGAATGGCTTTACATTGGGCTCTTCCTTGTGATTGGTATTATTGTTCCAGTGGTCCCGCTGGTGTTTGCCCGGCTGGTTGCGCCACGCAAACCAAATCCAATCAAACAAAGCACATATGAGTGCGGCATCGAGACTGTAGGCGAGTCATGGGTGCAGTTTAAAGCCCAGTATTACGTGTTCGCGCTGGTATTTCTGGTATTTGATGTGGAATCGGTCTTCCTTTTCCCCTGGGCGCTGACGCTCAAACAACTGCCGCTGTTTGTAGTACTGGAGGGTGTTTTATTTATCGGAATCCTGGTTGCCGGGCTGGTGTATGCCTGGCGCAAAGGGATGTTGGAATGGGTGTAGGCCCCCGTGGGTGAATAATAAAGGCTGACAGGAGAATCCTCTCAGCCTTTTCGTTGTGTTAAAGAGCATCAGGAGAAAAGCATGACGTTTTGGAATAATCCGATCAATTTCATAGGCTATTGGCTTAATGGGGTATTAACCGGATGGCACCTGCCAGCTGTATTGGCGACCCTTCTTATTTATGTGATTGGCATCATCGTTATGATCCTGTTTGCCATGACGCTTGATATAGGCCTAGTTTGGGTGGAGCGGAAAGTGGTGGCTCGCTTCCAAGACCGTCTTGGCCCGAACCGGATTGGACCTTTTGGCCTGATCCAGCCGGTTGCCGACATCATCAAAATGGTCATCAAGGAAGATATTACTCCGGATGGAGCAGATAAGATCGTCTATAACATTGCCCCTGTACTTGCTGCGACATCGGTCATTGTGCTTTGGGCGATTCTGCCGCTGGCTTCGACCATTTACGGCGTAGACCTGAATGTAGGGCTGTTGTTCATCGTTGCTGCGGGTGCGCTGGGAACACTGGCAATCATCATGGCAGGTTGGTCGTCAAATAATAAATATGCGCTGTTGGGGGCTTTCCGTATGGTATCCAACATGATTTCCTACGAAATCCCGATGGTCATCATCCTGCTCATCCCGACCATTCTGGCGGATACGATGAGTGTTCGAGGAATTACCCAGGCACAGAGCGGGATGTGGTTTGCCATCCTGTCCCCATTGGCGCTGCTCATTTTCCTGATCAGCGCGATTGCAGAGCTGGGTCGTTCGCCTTTTGACTTGAATGAAGCCGAATCCGAAATTGTTGCCGGGTTCCATATCGAATATACCGGGATGAAGTTCGGCTGGTTCTATGCAGGTGAACTCCTGCACGCCTTCACCTTCGGCGGATTCATTGCAATCCTGTTCTTTGGGGGGTACGGCGGCTTTTTCGGACTGGAAAAACTGGCGGCCTTCGCCTGGCTGAATATTCCGTTCGTGCAGGCACTTGTATTTATTGCCAAGGCCATGTTTGGTTACTGGGTGATCATGTGGGTCAAGTACTCGGTACCGCGCATACGCATCGATCATATGCTGGCTTTTAACTGGAAATTCCTGGTCCCGCTTTCGCTGGTGGTGCTGGTAAATACGGCATTGTTGAACAAAATCCTGATTGTCCTGCCGAACTGGCTTTACGTGTTGGGGATGTTTGGTTCTAACATCGTGATCGGTTACGTGACAGTAGAAATCCTGCGAGCTTATGGCCGCAAACAGCGCAAGGCGGAACAGATACCCGACCCGCAAGCGCATACCCAGGAGCAGGCGGTATGACTGCTGAACAAATTATTTTCCTCCTTACCGGTGCGCTAGTGCTCGGTGCTGCCTTGATGGTAGTGACCGTCCGCAACCTCCTGCATGCGGCATTATGGTTGGTGGTGTCGCTCTTTGGGGTGGCTGTACTGTATGCCATCCTGCAGGCAAATTTTCTAGCGGTGGTGCAGGTGGTGGTTTATATCGGTGCGATCGCCATCCTGTTCATCTTTGCCGTGATGTTGACCCGACGAGAAGCAATGGAAAAAGGACGACAGACGCGTAACAATTGGTGGATCCCGGTATTGTTGGGATTGTTTATCCTGACCGGGTTGGTAGTGCTCATTCTCAGCGTCCCGGGAGTAGAACGAACTGCAACTGCTTTGCCGTCGGGGTTGGATACTGTCCAGGCGCTTGGTATGGCACTGGTATCCCCGGATGCATACGTTCTACCTTTTGAAGTTGCATCCGTGCTTATGCTGGCTGCACTGGTAGGGGCGGTCTACGTTGCGACCGCGGATAAAAAGTAGGAGATTGAAATGAGTATCCCGCTTTCCTGGTACCTGGTTTTGGCAGCCGCGTTATTTTGCGTCGGGCTGTATGGTGTGCTTTCACGCAAGAATGCCATCGCGATCCTTTTGGGCGTTGAGCTTATGCTGAATGCGGTTAACATAAACCTGGTAGCCTTTTGGCGCTACCAGAACCCGACCCAAATGGCTGGACAAGCTTTTGCGGTAATCGTTTTCGCAGTGGCTGCAGCAGAAGTAGCCGTTGGACTGGCGTTGATCATATCGGTCTACCGCCGCCGCAAGACAATTGTAGCGGATGAAATTGATTTGATGAAATGGTGAAAATATAACGTAAAGCGTAAAACGTAATTTGAAAGAGGCGATTTTACGTATTGCGTTTTACGTTTTATTTCGGAGGATTCATGACGAATTGGATTATCTGGCTTCTGCCTCTCCCGCCACTGCTGGCTTTTTTTGCAATTATCCTATTCACCAACAAGAACAAGGCTTTAAGCCATGGTATCGCGGTCGCGGCGGCGGGACTCTCCTGGCTGGGAAGCATGGTCGTTTTCATAAAAGCCGTGGGAACGGAAGAATTTGGCAAGCATGTTTTCGAGTCGGCGATCAACTGGTTGCCGACCGGGGCGACCTGGCTCCAGATTGGCGTCCGGGTTGATCCACTCACGGCGGTGGTGTTGTTCTTTGTGGCCTGGACGGTCTTGGCTATTTTCGTTTATAGCATTGGGTACAATAACTTTGGCCAGCCGAAAGGGGACCACGACCTGGCTGGTCTGCAGCCGCACGGTGCGACCGTCAATGAGAACGGACATACACATATTGTTCCGTCCATTGAACCGATGTATGCACGTTTTTTTGCATTTATCAGCCTGTTCGCCTTTGGCATGTTTACCCTGGTCGTTTCCAATAACCTGCTGACCTTATTTGTCGGATGGGAAATCATGGGGCTGTGTTCGTACCTGTTGATCGGATTCTGGTATGGCAAAAAATCCGCCCGGGATGCAGCAATCAAAGCCTTCATGACCACGCGCATCGGGGATGTCTTTATGTTACTGGGGATTGCTTTTGTTTATTCATTTACCGGTTCGCTCTCCTTCAAAGATATTTTTCAGCCGCAGATGTTGCAGGCACTTGCCAGTACACCGGCTTTCTTAGGGTTATCCGCAGCCGGGATAATAGGTCTCTTGCTTTTCATCGGAACAGTAGGCAAATCAGCCCAATGGCCATTGCATGTATGGCTGCCGGATGCGATGGAAGGTCCGACCCCGGTCAGCGCGATGATCCATGCTGCCACGATGGTCTCGGCGGGTGTTTATATGGCCATCCGCATTTACCCCCTGTTGAGCCTGGATGCACACACGATGACGGTGGTAGCTTTCATCGGTTCCTTCACGGCGCTTTTTGCCGCGACCATCGCCGTGGCACAGAATGATATCAAGAAGGTGCTGGCCTATTCAACCATTTCACAACTCGGATTCATGATTGCAGCGCTGGGCGTGCATGCTTATGTTGCGGCGGCATTCCATCTGGTCACGCATGCGTTCTTCAAAGCGCTGCTCTTCCTGGATTCCGGCTCGGTCATCCACGGAATGGAGCACGGGGTTCTGCACACTGGCGAGCATGTGGACGCACAGGATATGTTCAACATGGGGGGGCTGCGTAAGAAGATGCCAATCACATTCTGGACTTTCCTGATTGGCGGGATGGCGCTCTCGGGGTTCCCGGTGCTGACAGCCGGTTTCTGGTCAAAGGATGCGATTTTCGCAGAAGCCTTTGGGAGCGGACATCTGCTGGTCTTCATTGTCCTGGCGCTGGCTGCGTTCCTGACGGCTTTCTACACCATGCGCCAGATCACCCTGACATTCTTTGGCGAAGGGCGGACCAAGGCTGCCGAACATGCCAGCGAAACGACCTGGACGATGACCCTGCCATTGGTTGTACTGGCAGTCTTTGCCGTGGGGGTCGGGTGGGTGGGTATGCCGGCATGGTTTACTGGAGGATTGGTTCCAGATTGGTTCCATGAGTTTGTGGGCGGAACCCTGTCCCAGGTGCCGGAAGCAGTAGCATTCAATTGGATCCCGGTGGCCACCTCGCTAGTGGTCGCACTGGGCGGATTGTTGTGCGGGTGGCTGGCCTACCGAAAAGTAACTGCACCGGCAGAAGACCGACTACAAATACCGTTGCTAAAGAATAAATATTATTTCGACGAAATTTATGCTTTCCTGTTCGTCAGACCGGCAATATGGATCGCCGAAAAATTCACCTCATTGTACATGGACCAGGTGGTTATTGACGGAATTCTGCACAGCCTGGCGCGTTTCTCACTCTTCCTGGGGCATGCATTCCGAAATTATTTCGACAAACCGGTCATCAACGAATTCATTGCTGATGGGACCGGCAAGGCCATCAAGGCTTCCGGATCCGGATTACGCAAGATCCAGGCTGGACGTATTCAATACTACATGGTTGTATCCATAGTGATATTGGTTGTCTTTGCTTTCATATATTATTTCTTAAAGTTGGGAATGTAGAAAAGACGAAGTCTTAGCAAGCGACTTAAATCGTCACTACTATGGAGCCCTCGATGGCATTTATCAATCAACATCTCCTGACCCTGATCCTATTCTTTCCCGTATTGGCGGCGGCTGTGGTCTTGTGCCTGCCGAATCGGAACTTGAAAGCCATCCGCTGGACGGCGTTCGGCTTGAGCATGGTGCCTTTCCTATTGACCATTTTGCTGTGGGTACAATTCAAGGCGGGGCAAGCGGGTTTCCAGTTCCAGGAACAAGCCAGCTGGTATGCGGCGATCCATTCGACCTTCCATGTTGGGGTTGATGGACTTTCGCTAACCATGGTATTGCTAACCACACTTCTGACGCCGGTGGCATTGCTGGCGTCTTTCAACGTCACAGACCGGCTTAAAGCCTATATGTTCCTGTTCCTGCTGCTAGAGACAGGCATGCTGGGCGTCTTCCTGTCGCTGGACTTACTAATCTTCTTCGTATTCTGGGAAATCGGGCTGGTGCCGATGTATTTCCTGATCAACCAGTGGGGCAGCGAGAAGGGCGAACGCGAAATTTGGAAGGGTGTAAAGGTCCAGTCCCGCAACTATGCTTCCTTGAAATTCATCATCTTCACCATGGGCGGTTCGTTGGGGTTGCTACTAGCCATCCAGATGCTGGGTGTATTGTTCCAGAATTACGACCTGCCGGTGTTGTACCAGAAGTGGAATTCCCTGACAACCGGAACACTATTGGGACTACCTGTTGAGACGGTCAAGACAGTGGCTTTCTGGGCATTTGTAATTGCTTTTGCTATTAAAGTTCCGGTCTGGCCATTCCACACCTGGTTGCCGGATGCGCATACCGAAGCACCGACCGCCGGCTCAATGATCCTTGCGGGCGTACTATTGAAATTAGGCGCGTATGGTTTCCTGCGGCTGGTCCTGCCGTTGTATCCGGTGGAATCGGCACGGTATGCCGGCTGGCTGGCGTTCCTGGCGGTGATGGCGATCATCTTCGGAGCGTTCGCGGCCTATGGCCAAAAGGATTTCAAACGGCTGGTAGCTTATTCTTCGGTAAACCATATGGGGTTTGTACTGCTTGGCATTGCTGCGGCTGCCAAAGCCGCCGGTACAATCAACGCAACCATTGCACTGAACGGAGCGGTGCTCCAGATGTTCAACCACGGTCTTTCTGCAGCCGGAATGTTCTTCCTAGTGGGGGTGATTTACGAGCGCACCCACACCCGCAATCTGGAGGATTTTGGGGGGCTGTTCCCACTCGTTCCTATATACGGTGGCATCCTCATCTTCACCAGCATGGCCTCATTGGGGTTGCCAGGCCTGAACGGGTTCGTATCCGAATTCCTGGTGGTCCGGGGTTCCTGGCCCATCCTGACGCTCTATACAGCAATAGCCATGATTGGTCTGCTATTTACTGGCGCGTACGTTCTCAAGGGTGTCAAGAATGTTTTACAGGGGCCGATGAATGAGCACTGGGGAGAGGGCGAGCATAAGATCACTGAAATCAATATGCGCGAGATATTCGTCATGGCCCCGCTGATGACGCTCATCCTGGTCATCGGTGTTTATCCGGCTTGGATCCTGGACGTGATCAATAAAGCCATGATGATGCTGTTCCACTAAGAGGTCGAGATGCATTTTCCGTTCCTGAGTATCATTGTCTTCACCCCGCTGGTTGCAGCGTTAATCATCCTGCTGTATAAACCGGAGCAGAAAAAGGCCATCCGCATCACGGCATTGAGCGCGGCAGTATTTGCCCTGGCAATGTCATTGTGGGTGTACTTTACATACGACAAAGTTGCAGTGGGTTACCAATTCATCGAGAAATACAACTGGATGCCGGCGCTGGGCATCAGCCTGCATTTTGGCGTGGACGGAATGTCGGCTCCGCTGGTGCTGCTGACGGGTGTTGTCATGGTGACAGGGGTGATGATCTCCTGGGGGATAGATGACCGGCCGCGGGAATTCTTTGCCTTCCTGTTCATCCTGGCTTCGGGTGTGTTCGGCGTGTTTGCCTCGCTTGACCTGTTCATGCTATTTTTCTTTTATGAAATTGCAGTATTCCCGATGTACCTGCTGATTTCCATCTGGGGCTGGATCAAGACACGTGAATACGCGGCCATGAAACTGACCCTGTACCTTTTCATCGGTTCGGTTGTTTCCATGATCGGCGCGCTGGTCATGTATTGGACCAGCGGAATGCATACATTTGATATGCTGGTTTTGGAAACGGCCAAGTTCACCCCAACTTTCCAGAAAATATGGTTTCTGCCGGTTTTCCTGGGATTTGCCATCCTGGGCGGCATTTTCCCGTTCCATAACTGGTCTCCGGACGGCCACGTGGCAGCACCTACGGCTGTTTCGATGTTCCATGCGGGGGTGCTGATGAAACTAGGCGCTTTTGCGGCTCTACGGGTGGGGATCATGCTGCTACCACAAGGCGCGATATTCTGGGCTCCGCTGATCATGGGGCTGGCGCTGGTCAACATCGTGTATGGAGCATTCATTGCCAGCGTCCAAACCGATTTTAAATATGTGATTGGCTTTTCATCCGTCTCGCATATGGGACTGGTTATGATGGGATTTGCCACACTGACACCGGAAGGGCTAACCGGTGCGGGCGTGCAGATGTTCTCGCATGGGATCATGACTGCTCTTTTCTTTGCTGCCGTAGGCATGGTCTACGACCGGGCGCACACCCGCCAGATCCCCGAATTGGGTGGAATGATCAAGCCGCTGCCCCTGGTGGGGATAGGGGTAATTGTCGGAAGCCTGGTCTCGATGGGCATGCCGGGCTTCTCCGGTTTCATCGCGGAATTTCCCATTTTCATGGGCATGTGGAAAACTCATGCGCTGGTTGCCATCATCGCAGCCATTTCGATTGTCGTGACCGCCTCGTATGTTTTACTGGTTGTCCGGCGGGTGTTTTTTGGAAAGATGCCGGAAGCCCTGGAAGGTCACATCGCTCCCATCCGCAACCTGGATAAAATTGCGCTGGTGCTCCTGATGACGCTCATGATCGGGATCGGTTTGTTCCCGGCGCTGATTGTCCCGTGGGTGCAGACAGGGGTTCAACATATCCTGGCCCTGCTGGGAGGTGCATAATGGCCGCAATCCTTCCCATCCTCCCTGAAATCCTGCTATTGGTACTTGGGATCTTGATTCTCATCATTGACCCATTCCTGAAAAGAGATACCTCCCGCCGCCCGTTCTTGGGCTGGTTCAGCGCAGGCGGACTGCTTTTTATCCTGGCTGTCAGCCTGTTATTGGCCCGGCCAACAGCGCCAGTACTGGTTTTTGGTGGAATGCTGCGCTTCGACTGGCTGGGTTTCGGGTTCAAGATGTTCTTTGTCTTTGCCGCCGGGGTGACGACACTGTTCTTCATGGACACAGACCATCTCAACCGGCGCGCCGAAGCATATCTCCTGCTTATAGCAGCCACGCTAGGCATGTGCCTGATGGCTTCCAGCGCGGACTTGGTCATGCTATACCTGGCCATCGAGACAACCTCCATCCCGCTTTACTTACTGGCCGGTTTCCTGAAAGAGGATGACAAGTCAACCGAGGCGGGTTTCAAGTATATGCTTTTTGGCGCGCTGACCTCGGCCGTGTTGCTTTACGGTTTCAGTCTGATATACGGTTTCACCGGCAAGACAGGCTTATATGATCTGAGTACGAATTTCAGCACCTTTAATGTTGTGGCTGTTGGCATTATCTTCCTGGTACTGGCAGGACTGGCGTTCAAGGTTTCATTGTTCCCATTCCACTTTTGGGCACCGGATGTCTACGAAGGCGCACCAACACCGGTGGCAGGATTCCTGTCAACGGCTTCCAAGGCGGCGGGATTTGCGGTACTGATCCGCTTATTCACGGCGGTCTTTCCGGCCATCAGTTCGGATTGGAGCCTGATCCTGGCAGTTCTTGCAACCCTGACCATGACGGTTGGAAACCTGATAGCTCTGGCGCAAAAAAGCATCAAACGTATGCTGGCTTACTCTTCCATTGCACACGCAGGCTATGCCATGATCGGTGTGGTGGCCTTTTCCAAACTAGGTATTGCCAGTGTGGTTTTTTATCTGATCGGTTATGTTCTGACCAACCTGCTTGCTTTTGGGATCGTCGGCATCGTCGGACGCCTGACCGGATCAGATGATTTCCAGGCCTATTCAGGATTGAGCCGCCGTAACCCGACACTGGGGCTGGCCGCGCTGGTGGCCTTCCTTTCATTGGCCGGGATGCCGCCTTTCGTTGGATTCGTTGCCAAGTTCTTCGTTTTCAGTGCGGCAATTGAGGCTGGCTGGGTCTGGCTGGCGATCGTCGGTGTGCTTAATTCTATAGTGGGGCTTTACTACTACTTAAATGTTTTGAAGTATGTTTATCTTTACCGGATGGAAGACCAGGATGAGGAACACCATCCGCTCAAGGTATCCGGCACGGTGGTAATTGCGCTGGTTATTCTTGTGATTGGCATCCTGCTTCTAGGCAGCTTGTTTGGGCCATGGTTCGGCTTTGCGACAAAAGCGGCGATGAGCATGTTTTAGACGGCGTAAGAATCTGATATAATTCCGCCGCCATGAACCAACCGGGTCGAAAACAAAAGGATGAATTCAGGGCAGCCGTCACGATGACGGTAATGTGGGTGGCTGGCCTGACGCTGGTGATCATCTTCGTGGCACTGTTTGCAGGGATATTGCTGGATAAATTCCTGAACAGTAAACCTCTTTTTACCGTCATTCTGACCATTGCCAGTATTCCGCTGACCATTTTTTCGACTTTTCGTGTAGTTAAAGCAGCCAGCAGCCGGATCCAACCGGCCGCAAAGAAAGAGACCTCGGAGGAGGAACCACATCGTGGAGAAAACAACTGAATTGGCTCCCAAGAAGAAAGGATGGCGCTGGGGCACCAACCGCTGGATTGTCCTGGCGCTTATCATAGCGGGTTTTATTGCGGCGAAGTATTTTTTTTCACCAGTCCGACCATTCGTGCAGCTTCCGGCCGAACACTGGATGGAACATCCACTATTTTCCCTGCCAGTCATAGGTGATTTCTATCTGACAAATACCCTGGTTGCTCTTTTTGTGGTTGATATATTGGTAATTTTATTGGCCTATTACTTTAACCGGGCGGTAAAGAAAGGCGATCTGGTGCTCAATGGTATACCGGGCGCACTGGAAGCATTGCTTGAATATCTCTATAATATGACCGAGTCGACCGCCGGAAAATGGGCCTGGACCATCTTTCCATGGTTTGCATCCATTTTCATTCTTGTTCTGCTGGCAAACTGGATGGAACTTATCCCCGGCGTAGATAGCATCGGATTAATCGAGAAAGCAGAAACGGGTGGATTTGGAATACAGCATTTGGGTTCTCTTTTCACCACTCTCGTGAATCCTGCGTTGACTGAAGGCGGGTATCAACTTGTGCCATTTGTACGGGTTGTTTCCACCGACCTGAACTTCACCGTGGCATTGGCCATCGTCGCTGTGGTTGCCGTGCAGGTGGTCGGCATCCAGGCGCAGGGTATGAAATATTTTACAAAATTTTGGAATGTCAAGACGTTTTTCAGCCGGCCGATTTTCGGCGTGATCGACTGGGGGGTTGGTTTGCTTGAACTGGTTTCCGAGATTTCGAAAATACTCTCATTTGCCTTCCGTTTATTTGGTAATATTTTTGCCGGTTCGGTCTTACTATTTGTAATGGGTTCTTTGCTTGGGTCGATTGCCATCTTCCCGTCAGCGTTCTATCTGTTGGAATTCCTGGTTGGCGCGATCCAGGCGGTTATTTTTGGCCTGCTAACAATGACCTTCATGGCACAGGCCACGCAGGGCCATGGTGAGCATGCTGAAGCGCATTAGTGCCTTGAAGTAATATATCATTTTCGGGCGAGAATTGCCCGGGAAAGTCAAATCCTAGCGGCGGAAATCCCGCCCGAATACAAACACGGAGGAACATCTCATGACTGGTAGTATTATTATTGCGGCAAAATTAATCGGCGCTGGGCTGGCAATGATCGGCGCGATTGGCGCAGGAGCCGGTATTGGCATTGTAACCAGCGGCGCAGTACAGGCGATGGGCCGCAATCCGGATGCAACCGGCACCATCCAGACCAATATGATCCTCGGTATTGCCTTCGCGGAAGCGGTCGCCATTTATTGCCTGGTTGTGGCCTTGCTCATCCTCTTCGTTGTTGGCTAGATCAGGAAATTGCTGAGATTAAGAAGGAGGTCTTCCTTGGAACAACTGGGTCTTAATTTAGGTTATTTGCTGGTCCAGATCGTCTGCTTCTTTATCATCTTTGTAGTGGTGCGGGCATGGATCGTCAAACCACTTCAGGGTCTGCTCGAGAGGCGCCGTAAAACCATTGCGCAAAGCATGGACGACGCCCGCATCGCTGCGGAAGCGCGCGCCAATGCTGAAAAAGATGCTGCCGGGATTGTCGCGGAAGCGCAAGCCAAAGCTGCACACATCATAAGCGAGGCAACTGAACGAGCGGATGCCGCCATGCTCGAAGTAAAGGCGGAGTCAGATAATGAAACCAGCAAACAGCGGGAGGTGGTACTGGCTGAGGTCGAACTGGAACGCAACCGCATCCTGGGTGATTTGCGGGGACAGGTGGCTGCGCTGGCAATTGCAGCTGCACAGAAGCTGGTTGGAGAAACCCTTGACGAGAAACGTCAGCACGTTCTACTAGCTGAATTTTTCTCGGGCGTAAGGTCCGGAAAGGTTGTGGTTTTAGAGGGGGCGGTAATCAGCGGAGCCTCCGCCGAGGTGGTTTCTGCTTTGCCGCTTACTGAAGATGAACAAGCGATTGTCAAGAAAGATGTTTTAGCCAGGATGGGCACGCAGACTGCCGTCGATTTTCGTGTCGACCCATCCATCCTGGGCGGATTGGTCATCTATGCGGGTGATAAAGTTCTGGATGGCTCTGTAGCTGGCCAACTTGACGATTTGCATAAATCTTTAAAATAGTTAAATGGAACACAAACCGACCTGACGGGTCGAAACCTGTCAGGTCTTTCTTGTTTATGGTAAAACTGCCGTATATGAAAAGACCAGGTTCCATAAAAAAAAACGCCACTTCTCATCCTGTGCCCCTTAGGACTTTATTCGCCGAATTCCCATTCCCATTTTCTCCGGTACAAATTCCTGATGTTTCCGTCACGGGCATTGCCATCGACAGCCGTAAGGTGGAAGCCGGGGATCTTTTTGTCGCCATGCCAGGAAGCTCTGCGGATGGGCATGCTTTCATTGCAGATGCCATTGCCTGTGGAGCGAGGGCGGTTGTTTGCGAAAAAGAAACCCCGGGTCTGTCAGTCCCTTATATATGTGTTCAGAATTCCCGCCAGTCGCTAACCTGGCTGGCAGCAGCATTTTATGACAATCCAGGCCGGAGGCTGACCGTAATTGGCGTCACCGGGACGGACGGAAAGACTACCACGTGTAACCTTTTGTACCAGATCTTGCTATCGGCGGGTTTCAAAACCGGATTGATCTCAACGGTTAATGCCATTATTGGAGAAGAAGTCCTTGATACAGGCTTCCATGTCACCACGCCGGATGCCCCGGATGCGCAACACTACCTTGCAAGGATGGTTGAAGATGGGCTAAGCCATGCTGTAATCGAAACCACTTCGCACGGTTGGGCGCAGTACCGCGTGGATGCATGCGAGTTCGACATCGGTGTCATAACCAATATTACCCATGAACATCTCGACCAGCATGGCTCTTACGAGAATTACCGGGCTGCCAAAGCGCGACTCTTCCAATCTTTGGCTCAAACCCGACCCAAGCCCCAGGGGAACCCAAGGCTTGCTGTGCTGAATAAAGATGACAGTTCATATGATTATCTATCCAAAAAGATTTCCGGGCTCCAAATCAGTTACGGGTTGAGCGCTGGTGCCGATATCAGAGCGGAGTCGGTAATATACTCCCCGCAAGGCATCCATTTTGAAGCCGTGGGAGATGGATTCCGTTTTCCGGTGACCAGCCCGCTGGTGGGAGCATTCAACGTATCCAATTGCCTGGCGGCGCTGACGGCTGCCATGCATGGTCTGGGTGTGAACCTCTCGGCAGTTGCCGATGGGATTGCATCCATGCCCGGCATCCCGGGACGAATGGAAAGAATTGACCTTGGCCAGCCATTTATCGCCATGGTCGATTTTGCACATACACCAAATGCATTGCGGGTAGCCATCGAGACCATAAGGAAAATGACAAATGGCCGGGTAATTGTCATCTTTGGCTCGGCTGGCCTGCGTGACAAAGAGAAACGCCAAATGATGGCTGATGTGTCAGCGCAGTGGGCGGATATCAGTATTCTGACCGCTGAAGACCCACGGACTGAGTCATTGGAAGGAATTCTGGATGAGATGGCCGAGGGTGCACGCCGGCAAGGTGGAGTGGAAGGGAAATCCTTCTGGCGAGTACCGGACCGGGGCGAGGCGATCCGGCTGGGTGTTCATCTAGCACAACCGGGAGATGTCGTTGTGACATGTGGAAAAGGACATGAGCAATCCATGTGTTTCGGAACAACCGAATATCCCTGGGACGACCGGGTGGCGCTTCGCTCGGCATTGTCGGAGAGCTTGCACATCGCAGGTCCGGAAATGCCTTTCCTGCCTACACAGGGTAAATAATGGATTCAGAAATTTGGAAGACCCCGATTACTTTGGAAGGGCGGTCTGTACGGCTGGAGCCGTTATCTGAGGCGCATGTTCCTGCGCTGACTGCAGTAGGAATCGACGACCGAATCTGGCAATACATGGTATATGGCCAGATCCATAATAAAGATGACATGCGGAAATGGGTCCTTAACCTGCTAGATGGTCAGGCAGCCGGGACGGACCTGCCATTTGCGGTCATCCACCTGGCATCCGGCCGCGTGGCAGGCGCGACCCGTTACCTGGATATCCGCCCGGCTCACAAGAGCCTGGAGATCGGTGGAACATGGTACGGGCTGGAGTTTCAGCATACAATCGTCAACACAGAATGTAAATACTTGTTGCTGCGGTATGCGTTTGAAAAACTGGGGACAATTCGGGTGCAATTCAAGGCGGATCTTCGTAACGAACGCTCATGGCGCGCGATCGAGCACATAGGGGCGAAGCGCGAAGGGATTTTTCGTAATCACTTTATCCTGCAAGATGGAGTGAGACGCGATTCGGTATTCTACAGTATTATCGAATCCGAATGGCCAGGGGTTAAAGAAAGGCTGGAAGAAAAGTTGGGGCAATAAGGGCCACAGGGTTGAAAAGCCTTTCCAAAAGCAGGTATACCGCTGCTCTTATTTGCTTGTTTTCAATGTGATCAGGTTAATTTCCGGTGTATCAAACAGGCGAAATGCCAGGAAGGGGATACGCCTGCTGGCGCCCAGACCTCGGCTGATATATTGTTGAATGCCATTTCCGATAAACAGACCACTGACCATGTCCTGGGGTGGGAAAAGGCCATACCATGGAAGTGAAGAATCAGGAATATAAATTGCACCCAGGTAGGGTAACCTGATCTGTCCACCGTGGTAATGCCCGGCCAGGACGAGATCATATGGAGGTAAACCCTGCGGGTTTTCCAGTGTTTTATAAGATAAGGGGATATGAAATATACCTATCAGGGTGTCGGCGGGTTGAAATGCAGCGTAAAATTTCTGTAGGTTTTCCTGATATTCAATTTGCTCGTTCAGAGCATCCTTTTCATTCTGGCGTTTGGTGGTCAGAAGTTTTAATTGGGCCTGCTTGACCGATACGATTGATTGGGTTGCAGAGAAATCGGTGGCAAACCATAACCGGGCACCGCCGCGTTCGATCATCTGTGGCCAATTTAGGAGCGTGCATCCGGCGTTTTGGAGGGTCTTTCCAACGGCTTGGACTTTCCCGTCGGTCATATCCAAGCTATATCTGTCTCCCGTAGTGTTGTAATAGATGTCAAACGGCCCGGTATTCCCACTGATATAGAAAATAGGTGTCTTTCTCTTGATTCCCCGGATTAATTCGAGCAAGGGTTGAAAATCTTTCGAACTAGTGTCCTGGCTGTCACCGGTAATTGCGATCGCATCATAATCCAATGAATTAATAATCCCTGCCAGGCCTTTTTCAGAATTTCCGAACTGTTTTCCATGCAGATCGGAAATTTGGAGGATGGTAAACCCATCGAATTCGGGAGGCAACCCGTTGATCTGAACTGTTTGGCGGACTATATTTATGTGGTTGTTGTCGTATATTGTGTAATCGACAACAAGGATTAACAGAACTTCGCAGAGGATTGCCGTTATGAGCAGAAGGATCTTAAGCAGTCGCCGGATGGTCTTCATGATAATTTGATGATTGTAAGGATATTACCGACAATAACCTGAGCCACGGCTGAAAACCCCTCCCGGCTTCCAATCCAATTCCGTTCCCAAAGTCATGCGCCGAGCGGTACTCTCGACCTGGAAACCGGCTCCAAGGAGAAAATCGAGCGCCGGCTGGTTTGCGGATGGGACGACGACGGAGGTGCAGCCGCGGCCCAGTTTAAATTGGAGCAATTCCATCCCGGCTTCCGCATCCCGGGCGATGACAGGTCCGCTTGGCAGGTCAGGCAGGAAAAAACCCGCCAACTGGTCAAGCATGTCAGTCTGGTAGACCCAGCCGCCTGCCAGGAAGCGTTCCAGGAAGGCTGCGCGTTTCTCCCCGGTTATTTCGCGGTCAAGTTCCCGCAGAGCCTCTAAGTCCCGGGGCTCGACTTTTCGAATATGCGGGGTTGGCCTAGCCGGGATTGCCCTGGTGCTGCGTAGAAAAGTATACGTGGAACGGACCGTGAAACCGAGTTTCGTGTAAACAGGTTCCCCCAGCTTTGTGACTACCAGAACCTGGCAGGAGCATCCCTGGTTAAGGAAATATTCTACCAGGTACGCTGTCAGAACCAAGCCGGTGCCCCGCTGGCGAGATTCCGGCAGAACTACGATGTTTCCCAACCAGCCAGTTGTCTGGTTCAGCAAGCCGTTCGCACAACCTACCATCTCCCCGGCGAGTTCAGCCACGATGGGATGGAAATACGATTGCCCAAGGTAGAGTACAAATTGCCGGGAAATGTCAGTATTCCTCTCTGGCGGAGCGAAATCTTTCAAAAGTGGAAGTTCAACAAATCAAGCCGGTTTGATCTTTAAAGAAGTCGACCCTTGCAAGGTTTCCTGCTTTTTTTCAGAGTGTTAGCATTAAGAATCCTTTGAGTGCGTTCTGTAGTACACTCCCGTCCGGTCAGTCGAACGGGAACGCTGCCTGAGCGTACGGCGTTGGGACGCAACCGGCCTAATGTATGGGACAT
>JBEKEB010000013.1:0-34502 GCA_050014055.1 Anaerolineales bacterium
AAGATCGTTGAATTTGTTCTTCATGGCTTGAGGGTCGTGGCTGGCAGGGGCGTCCAGGAGGGGAGCGGCGAGGGCGTTGGGAGAATATAGGAGACCGAATAAACCGACAGGTCTGAGAAAGAGATCGTTACGGGGCTCTTGCCAGTTGCATAGGCATAAAAGCCGAATGTCCCGGCGGAAAAGACCGGGTCGATCATGCTGAATTGGAAAGCTTCGTTCAGGAAGAACCTCATTTCCGTGCCCACTGCCCAGACCCCCAGCGTGACCTGCGCCGGCGCTCCGATGGGAACATCATTGCCCAACTGCCAGCCGATCAGCGGATAGGTTACCCCGCCGCGCACGCGTTCCAGTCGCTCCTGGCCGCTGCAGGTGAGCGCGAAACGATAATAATCCCCGCTGCTGGCGGCGCGAAAGAGCATCCCGTACTGGTCGCTGTTGTTGCACAGGCTGATTTTTGCCGTGGCCTCCGCAAAAAAGTCACCCACGCTCGGCTGGTCGCGCCGGCTGGCGATGGAGACCGGTCCCGGCTCGGTGATCGATAATACCAGCTGGTTGTTGGTCACGATGGCGCTGGCTTCTTCAGAACTGGCCGTGTTCCATAAAGCCGGGTCGTCGAAGGAGTCGGAGAACAGCAAATCGCCCACACCGGGACGATTATCCTGCGTGGGGGTGGCTGGCTGTACGGGTAAAGCCGTCGGAGTCTCCGTCGGTGGGAACCAGATGATCGTGGCGGTGGGGGTTGCGCTGGCCGCAACCGTTGGCGTCAGGGTCGCGGGTTGTACCGTACCGGAACAACCGGCCAATATCAATCCGCATGCCGCCAGGAGCGCAATCAAGGTTAAATTTCTTTTTTCCATATTGGTGAGTTTCATCGTGTCAAAACCGGAAGATTTTTTGTCCAGGTTGTTGTACAATAAATGAAGACCAGGGAAAACCGCCTGGCTTGGTCTTCATTCTACTGCGTCTTGGCTGAATCTGGCAATTCTGTATTACCACTATGATCCTGTTTGATACTCTTTTTTTTACCAGGGATAAACACAGAAATTATGGATTTGATGCTTTCCACCAGTGCTTTTCACCAAAAATCAATGTCCACATCGTACCCGAAGGGTATCTGCGTTTATCTGTGGTAGCTCTTGTTTCAAGGAGAACCATATGACTGAAAAAACTGTCCTGGTAACCGGCGCATGTGGTGAGATCGGCCAGGCCCTGGTGCAAGCCCTGGCACAGCGGGGCGGCTATCGGATCGTCACCGCCGACCTGGCTGTGCTTCCGGCGGCCATCCTGTCGCTCTCGGCCGAACATGTCCAGGGGGACCTGGTCAACAAGGTCAAGCTGTTTTACGATTGCGACTTCGACATCATCTTCCACCTGGCCGCATCCCTCTCGTCCAAGGCCGAAGTGTCCACCGAGGAGGCCCATCGCATTAATGTGGAAGGCACCATGCAGCTGCTCATGCTGGCGGCCTATCGCTCCGAGAAGTACAAAAAAGAAGTAAAATTCCTCTTCCCCAGTTCCATCGCGGTCTATGGTTTCTCTGATTTGGATGCCAAGCACGCCGCCGGTAGCGTGAAGGAAGACCAGTACAACACACCGCATACCATGTATGGCTGCAATAAACTGTACTGCGAAAAGCTCGGCATGTACTACAGTCGCTACAACGGCCAGCGCCACCTCGACCCGCAGCCGCCGGTCATGTGCGACTTCCGCGCCATCCGCTTCCCGGGCCTGATTAGTGCCTTCACCCTGCCCAGCGGCGGCACGAGCGATTACGGCCCGGATATGCTGCACTCCGCTGCCCAGGAGCTGCCCTATGCCTGTTTTGTCCGGCCGGATACCAAGATCTCCTTCATGGCCATGCCGGATGCCATCAAAGCCCTGCTGATGCTGGCAGATGCCCCGCGCCGGAATTTATCCCATGTGGTTTACAACATAGCCAGTTTCAGTCTCACCGCTCAGGAGTTCAGGCAAAAGGCCTTGCAGGCCTTCCCCGCCGCGCAGATCTCCTTCCAGTCCAACCCGCGCCGCCAGGGCATTGTGGACTCCTGGCCTGAGGACGTGGACGACAGCCTGGCCCGCCTCGAATGGGGCTGGCAGCCTGATTACGACGTGGATAAATTCTTCGATGATTACTTCCTCCCCCAGATCCGCAAGCGTTATCGCCGCCCCGGCATGCGCACGAATGAATAAGTAAAAATATTCGCCAATTACTTCAGGCTTGTAATTCACCGAAGGTAAACAGAGATGCATAGGGATGTTCAAATAAACAGATGGTTTGATGTCATTCATCAAAATAATCTTTGTTTATCTCAGTTCACATCGTACCCTTCAGGGTATCTCCGGTTAATCCTTTTTAGTTCCTGCTCATTCGATATATTTGGAGGTGTGTGTTGTCCAAATTAACTCGACGAGACTTTCTGAAAACGGCTGCCGCCGGGGCTGGTGCCATCAGCCTGGGTGCCTTCCTGGATGCCTGCAGCCAGGTTCTTTCACCCACTCCGCCTGCCACGCAGGCGTCCGCCCCCACCCCAATGCAACCGTCCGCGTCGCCTGTTCCTCCAACGGCCACCGTTCCTCCGGCGGTTACATCCTCTCCACAACCGACTGCTTCGCCTGTGCCGATCCCCGACCTGGTTGTCACAACCAATGGCGAACCCGAAGTGCTGGTCCGCCGGGCCTTGGCCGCCCTGGGCGGCATGGGCAGGTTCGTCCCCAAAGGGGCCAGCGTGATCGTCAAACCCAACATCTGCGTGGCCTATCACACCTACGAGTATGCCGCCACCACCAACCCCTGGGTGGTTGGGACATTGGTCAAAATGGCCTTTGAAGCCGGAGCCGCCAGCGTCAAGGTCATGGATTTTCCCTTCGGCGGTACAGCCCAAAAGGCCTATGAGATCAGCGGCATCAAGCAACAGGTCGAAGCGGCCGGTGGGGAAATGGTCTTCATGCTCCCCTATAGATATGTCGTCACCAAGAATCCCAAGGCGGTTGTCTTGAAGAACCCGGCGGTTTTCGACGATATTCTCAAGACCGATGTTCTGATCAACGTCCCGATTGCCAAAACGCACAGTTCCTCCAAACTGACTCTCGGGATGAAGAATCTCATGGGTGTCGTCCAGGACCGCAGCGCCATGCATATTAATCTGGGACAGTGCATTGCCGACCTCAATGCCCTGGTCCGGCCCCAACTCACCGTGGTCGATGCGGTTCGTATTCTCACCGCCAATGGCCCAACCGGCGGCAATCTGGCCGATGTCAAGCAATTGAACACGCTCATCGCCAGCCCGGATGTGGTCGCCGCGGATAGCTACGCCGCCTCCCTGTTCGGCATGAAACCGGAGGACCTTGACTTTATCGTCAAAGGTGTCAGCATGGGCCTGGGCCGCAGCGACCTGCAGAACCTGCGGATTCAGACCATCCCGGTCGGCGCGTGAGCCGCCAATTTCAAAAATGGATAATCCAGTCGTTCTACCAAAAAAACCCGGGAAAAAACTGCGCAAAGGCCAGGTTGCCGGTCCGTGGATTACTTTTCGGAAAACCGTCCAGTACCTGGCCCTGTTCGCTTTTATCGCCTTGTTTGTCTGGTCCACTCAGGGCGGCGGAGCCGGGAACCTGATCAATATCCCCATGCGGCTGGATCCTCTATTGATCCTGGCCAACTTGTTCGCCAGCCGGGTCTTTTTGGCCGGTTCATCCCTGGCATTGATCGTTCTAATCCTGACGTTTGTGTTTGGGCGGGCCTGGTGTGGCTGGCTCTGCCCGCTCGGCACCATCCTGGATCTGTTTCCCCTCGAGCGCGGTCGCAAACAGCGCCCCGCTCCCTCCGATGGCTGGCGCAAGGTCAAATTCGACCTGGTCATTGTCATCTTCGTGGCGGCTTTACTCGGGAACTTGACCCTGTTATTTTTCGACCCGTTGGCTTTGCTCCAGCGCACCCTCACCGTCAGCCTCTGGCCGGCCCTGGACCGCATCGTGACCGCCCTGGAAGCGGCGCTGGTAAATGTGCCCTTCCTGGCCGACCCGCTCTCGGCATTCGACGGCTGGATTCGGCCGGCCGTGCTTCCGCTCCAGCCGGTTTTCTATCGCGCTGGGTTCCTGTACGCCGCCGTTTTCCTGGGGGTGATTCTGTTGAATCTGTTGGCCGCCCGCTTCTGGTGTCGCTATTTGTGCCCGTTGGGTGGGGGGCTGGGCCTGTTGAGCAAGCTGGCCATCTTCCGCCGCAAAGTGGACTCCCAGTGTAAGGGCTGCACCCTTTGCACCGACATCTGTCCCACCGGCACGATTAACCCGGCCAAAGACTATGCCAGCGATCCCTCCGAATGCACCATGTGTCTGGATTGTCTGGAAGTCTGCCCGCGCGGCCTCACCCATTTCGTCCCGGCATTCTCGCTGGAAAAAAGGACAGAATACGATCCCGGCCGGCGCGAGGCCCTGCTTGCGATTGGCGCGACTGTCGCGGCGGTTGCGTTATTCAAGACCGACTCGCTTGCCAAACGCCAGTCCCCCTGGCTTATCCGCCCGCCCGGTGTGCGTGAGACCAATTCCGATGTGGCAGCTTTCACCAAATGCACCCGCTGCAACGAGTGCATCCGGGTCTGTCCCACCGGCGGCCTCCAGCCGTCCGTCTTCGATGCCGGGCTGGAGGGCCTGGGGGCTCCCATCTTGGTCCCGCGCCTGGGCTGCTGCGACTATTCCTGCAACGCCTGCGGCCAGGCCTGCCCGGTCCAGGCCATTCCTCCGCTCTCCCTCGATCAGAAACGCCAGCTGGTCATCGGCCTGGCTTATATCAATCAGAACCGCTGCATTCCCTGGTCCGATCACCAGCCCTGCCTGGTCTGCGAAGAGATGTGCCCCTTGCCCCAAAAGGCCATTCAATTGGAACAAGCCACCGTTTGGGCTCCCGATGGTACCCAGGTCGCCCTCCAACTCCCGCATGTCCTGCGGGATCTTTGCATCGGCTGTGGTATTTGCGAGTACAAATGCCCCGTCAGCGGCGAGGCCGCCATCCGCGTGTATATGCCAAAAGTGGAAGTCCCATTCTGAGATGATCAGACTCGTAGTAACGACTTTAGTCGTTTCATATCTGAGAGGATCCATTCCGGAGAATAGCCTTTGCCGCTGCTTTTGCCGGTAGAAAGGATGGGTCCGCCGGAAGTTTGCTGATTTTGGTTGAAAGACAAGAAATAGGCATAAGATAGAGGGGAAAAAGATGTGAAATAGCCCTCCCCCAACTGGCGGAGGCAAATATTCCCCACTTGGTGGATGTAACCGAAGAGCAATCTCTGTATGATTAACCTGAAGCAATACCATAAGAGCCATTGACCTCTTCGCCGAGGCGGATACGTTTATCATTAAAGCGAGCACAATTAAGCAAGGGGCGGAAGGCCGGTAGGCTTTTTGCGCGAATGTGCTTGTGTCTCTTTTAAAAATGGAGAAGAGTATGACCGATCCGCTTGAAAAATCGATTCTCACCCAGGCTGAATACTTCAAAGATATCGTCGCGACCATCCGGGAACCGCTGCTGGTGCTGGATGCAAGCCTGCGCGTGCTGGCAGCCAATCGCAGTTTCTATAAATTCTTCAAAGTGAAGGCGGGGGAAACGATCGGGCGCCTGGTCTATGACCTTGGGGACCGCCAATGGGATATCCCCGGCCTGCGGCTCCTGCTGGAAACCATCCTGCCTCAAAAGGCGCTCTTCAATGACTTCAACGTGGAACACGACTTTCCCGTCATCGGCAGGCGCATCCTGCTGCTGAACGCAAGGCGGATACCCAAGCCGCCGAAAGAAGCGCAGTGGATCCTGCTGGCCTTTGAAGACGTTACCCAACGCATGGAACTGGAACGCTCTTTGCAGGCCTCCGAGAAGCAATTTCATGCAATCTTCGAGACCGCCTCTGATAGCATGCTCCTGGTCGATAAAATAAGCGGGCAGGTACTTAATTCCAACCGGGCTGCGCAGGATTCGCTAGGTTATTCCAACCAGAAGCTTCTCAAGAAGAACCTATGGGAGCTCGGCATCCTGAAAGACCGACGGCAATTCAGGCGGATATCCATAGAATTGGAAAAGCAGGGCGTTGTCGGGTTCGTCGACACGACGATTCCAACCAGTCAGGGAGGGGATTATCCTGCCGACATAACAATTATGGACAGATTAGAAGTGATCCAATGCAACATCCACGACATCACCGAGCGCAAGCAATCGGAAGGAGCCATTCACGAACTGGCACGCTTCCCAACCGAAAATCCCAATCCAGTGATGCGGATCGACCGGGGTGGAAACCTGCTCTACGCCAATGAATCGGCTCTGGTCCAGCTGGAGGAATGGAAATTGGAATTTTTCAGCCCTGTTCCCAAGGTATTGAGTGATCCGATCCAGGAAGTTTTTAAGACTGGAACGACAAACACGGTTGAATTGACCTGTGGAGGGCGCATTTTCTCGATTGCCATCGGACCTACGCCTGAGGGAAATGATGTCAACATATATGGAGTTGATATAACCGAGCGCAAGTTGGCGCAAGAAAAACTAAGCGAATCTGAGAACGAGTTGCGTGTGCTGTTTGCGGGTATGACAGACGTTGTTATAGTTTTGGATGGAAATGGCCGCTACCTCAGGATCGCTCCAACCAACCCCATCAACCTTTACCATCCACCGGAGGACTTGCTTGGAAAAACTGTACAGGAAGTTCTCCCAAAGGAACAAGCCGACTTCATCATCGCCACAATCGGCGAGGCCATTCAGACAAAACAGACGGTCCTTGGCGAATATGCCCTGCAAATTGACGGTAAGGAAATTTGGTTTGCAAGCAGCACTTCAAGACTATCGGAAAATTCTGTCATCTGGGTGGCACACGATATCACCAAACGCAAGCAGGCGGAAGCGGCGCTGCGGGAGAGTGAGCAGCGCTATCGAACGCTGGCAGAAGCCTCCTCCGACATTATCTTTGTAATTGACCGTGCTGATCGCATCCAATACGTCAACACATTCTCTGCACAGCAGTTTGGTATGACGCCGGAGCAAGTGATCGGCCAGGCGCGTTCGGCCTTATTCCCTCCCGATATTGCCATGCAGCAAGCTCAGTCGTTGCAATCTGTCTTCGCTAACGGCCAACCAGCCGCTTATGACATTCTCTTGCGTTTCAGCGAGCACCAGATGTGGGTCAGCAGTTCGCTGGTGCCACTCCGCGATAAATCAGGGGCTGTAACAGCGGTGATGGGCATCAGCCGTGACATTACCAAGCGTAAGCAGGCAGAAGAACAAATCCAAAAAATGAATGCTGACCTCGAGCAGCGCGTCGAAGAACGCACGCGTGACCTGCGCCAGGTCCACGAACAACTGGTGCGCGAGGAGAAACTGGCCGTGCTGGGGCAACTGGCCGGCGGCGTGGGACACGAACTGCTCAACCCGCTCGGGGTCATCAGCAACTCGGTCTATTACCTGAAAATGGTGCAGCCGGATGCGAACGAAAAGATTAGGAAACACCATGCCATGATCGAGCAGGAGTTGCATATCGCAACGCGCATCGTCAACGATCTGCTCGACTATGCGCGCGAAATATCCACGGACCCGCAGCCAGGATCTGTGCGCGATATTATAGAGCAAACACTCAGCCACTTCCCGGTGCCCGCCTCCATCCAGATCAGCTTAAAAATCCCGGACGGCCTGCCACCTGTCTACGCCGACCCGCTGCATGTAGAGCAAGTACTCGGCAACCTGATCACGAATGCCTGCCAGGCTATGTCTTCCCTTTCATTAAATATAGAGGCAGGTTCAGCCACTATAAGCGGTGGCGGAAAACTGACAGTTACAGCCCGCCAGGTAGTCCCGGTTAAGTCCCGGGACCGGCAAAAGCAGATGGTGGCTATCGCCGTGAAAGATACCGGTACAGGCATCACCCCCGGGAATATGGAGAAACTGTTCGAGCCGCTTTTCAGTACCAAGGCTAAGGGCATCGGGCTGGGGCTGGCTGTCAGCAGGAAGCTGGCCGAGGCGAATGGCGGCCGGATCGAAGTGAAGAGCCAGGTTGGGAAAGGCAGCACGTTCACGCTGTATTTACCGGTAAAAGCAGATAAGTGATGAGCGAGACGATACGCATTCTTGTGGTGGATGATAATCCGGCCATGGCTGACACCCTGGCGGATATCCTGGAGGTGAAGGGGTTTTCTGTTCACGCGGCAGCTTCCGGAGCGGAAGCGCTGAAGATCCTGCGGGAACAACCGGTGGATATCCTGCTTACGGATGTGAAAATGCCGGAAATGAATGGATTGGAGCTCTACCGGGAAACCAGGAAACTTTACCCCAGGCTCATCACCATTTTCATGACGGCCTATGCGGCCGATGAATTGATTCAGCAGGGTATGGCGGAAGGGGTCAAAACGGTATTAACCAAGCCGGTGGATATTAATTTCCTGCTGCTGCTGTTTTCTGCCGAAAAACGCATCATTAACCGGGCTGGCCAAACGGCTGCGGGGTAACGGGAATGGGAATGGATGTAGGATATAAGACCGCCTCAATCCCCAATCCTCAATCTAGAGCAGCCTGTCTCCCGCCTGCACCGCGTCCGTGCGGTAGTGGCAGCCGCGGCTCGTCCGGTTATGCCGGGCCGCCTGCGCCACGATCAGCCCCACTTCCACCGCGTTGCGCAGGCCGATCAACCCGTCGCTCAGCTTGGTGCGCCGGTAGAAGGTCTCGATCTCGTTCTGCAGGTGGCTCAGTTCCCGGATCGCCCGGCTCAGCCGTTCGCCCGAGCGCACCAGTCCCACGTAATGCCACATCACGTTCTGAATGGTCTGCATGTCGCCCTGGATCAGGGCCGGGTCTGAGTCGGTTGTCAGCCCGCTTTCATCCCATAACGGCACATCCTCCAGGCTGGGCAGTTCCGGTCGCTGGTCTGTCGAGAGCTGTGCTTCGATATCGGTCCCCGCCCGCTGTCCCCACACCAGCCCCTCCAGCAGCGAGGTCGAAGCCAGCCGGTTGGCCCCGTGCAGCCCGGTGCAGCTCACCTCGCCCACTGCGTACAGGTTCTGGATGCTGGTGCGCCCCCATTCATCCACGGCCACCCCTCCGCAGAAATAATGCGCCGCCGGCACCACCGGGATCGGCTCGCGCGTTATATCCAGGCCCACCCGCAGGCATTCGGCATGGATGTTGGGGAAGCGCGTCTTGATTTCTTCGGCTGCCATGTGCGTGGCAATATCCAGCAAAACATACGAATAGCCGTGGGTTTCCATTTCCGTGTGGATCGCCCGCGCCACCACGTCGCGCGGCGCCAGGTCCTTCCATTCGGGCGAGTAATTCTCCATGAACGTCTGGCCGTCCGGCGTCAGCAGCACCCCGCCTTCGCCGCGCACCGCCTCGCTGATCAGGAATCCCTCCGCGCCCGGCACCGACAGCGCGGTCGGATGGAATTGGATGTATTCGGCGTTGGTGATGCGCGCCCCCGCCCGGCTGGCCATGGCCAGGCCGTCGCCGCGTGCCCCCGGGGGGTTGGTCGTGTTGCGATAGATGCGTCCCAGCCCGCCGGTGGCCAGGATGGTGGCCGCCGCCAGGGTGCGGTGAACCGTCTTGCCGGCCCGGTCGAAAATGTATGCGCCGTGGCAGGTGATCGGCTGGTAAGCTGCCAGCGGGTCGCGTGAATTATGCGGAAAGGTGATCAGGTCCACCCCGGTGTAATTCGTTTCCAGTTCCACGTTCGGCTTTTGCTTTAATGCCGCCACCAGTCCTTCCATGATGGCCCGGCCCGTTCCGTCGCCAACATGCAGGATGCGCCGCCGGGAATGCGCTCCTTCCTGGCCCCAATCCGGGTCGCCGTTGCTCAGGCGGTCGAAGCTGATCCCGGCAGTTTGCACCAGCACTTCCTGCAGCAGCTTTGGCCCTTCCTCGGCCAGGATGCGTGCCGCCCGCGGCAGCGAGGCGCCCGCCCCGGCCGCCAGTATATCTTCCACCAGCAGATCGGCGCTGTCATCCACGCCGCGCCCGATGATGCCGCCCTGGGCGTAACGGCTGTTCGATTCGTGCGGGTCTGTTTCGCGTGTCAGCAGTACGATCTTCCGCTGCGGGTTTTGCGCCAGCTTGAGCGCTGCGCTTGCCCCGGCAATCCCGGATCCGATAATGAGCACGTCAGTGGTTTTCATAAGCCAGTTATCTGGAGATCAGAGAACAGAGAGCAGTTTTTTTCACACACTGTTCTTTGCTCTCTACTCTCTTTTCTCTCCTCATCCAATCTCGATCATCCTCTGCACTGCCCGGAAGGCTTTCACCCGCACCTCTTCCGGCACATCGATCACATAGCGGTTGAATTTCAGTGCATCGCGTGTTTCTTCCATAGTGATGGTATTCATGTGCGGGCAGCGCACCATGCACAGCCGCAGCATGTCCTTTTCCGGGTTAGCCGCCGCGATATTGTCGCCCATCGCGCACTCGGTCAGCACCAGGTAACGCTGCGCTTTGGTTTGTTGCACATACCGTATCATGGCATTCGTGCTGCCGGAATAATCCGAAGCCGCCACCACCTCCGGGCTGCACTCTGGGTGGCACAGCACGACCACATCCGGGAACTGCTCGCGCACGGCCTGGATATCCGCCACTGTGAACTTTTCGTGCACCTCGCAGCGTCCGTGCCAGCCGATCATCTGGTAATCCAGCTCCGCCAGCTCCCCTTGCCCTTCGGGACGTGTGCCCGGTAGGGTAGAGTGGTGGCGGGTGAGCGCCAGGGTGGCAGGTCCGGATGCCGGGAATACGATGTGTTTGCCGGTCTCATTGGCCACGTTCTTCGCCAGGTATTCATCTGGCAGGAAGATGACCGTGTCCGTCTTGAGCGATTCGACCACTGCCACCGCATTGGATGAGGTGCAGCAGATATCCGATTCCGCTTTCACATCCGCATAGGTGTTTACGTAAGTCACCACCGGTACGCCCGGGAATTTCGCCTTGAGATCGCGTACATCCTGTGCGGTAATGCTGGCTGCCAGCGAGCAGCCGGCCTTTTCGGCCGGCAGGAGCACGGTCTTGGAAGGGTTCAGGATCTTGGCTGTCTCGGCCATGAAACGCACGCCGCAAAAGACGATCACACTTTTATCGGTCTGGGCGGCCTTGCGGCTCAGGTCAAGCGAGTCGCCGGTAAAGTCCGGAATGGAATAGAACAGTGCCGGTTCCATGTAATTGTGACCAAGGATGACGGCGTTCTTCTGTACCTTTAATTCTTCGATTTCCACGGCAATCTCGGCCTTGATGCGCAGTTCCACATCCGGAACGATTTTTTCAAGCCGGGATTTCATTTTCTCGTACATTTCCTGTGAATTCATTTTTCCTCTTGCTCATCCTCTCCCCTCTCCCTTCGGACGTGTGCCCGGTAGGGTAGAGGGGTAGGGGGTGAGGAAATATAATCGAACGATACGTCGAACACCCTGGCCGAATGGGTCAGGGCGCCGGCAGAAATATAATCCACGCCTGTCTCGGCAATCCGCCGGACGGTTTCCAGCGTTACGTTGCCGGAAGCTTCCAATTTTGCCTTCCCGGCGGTCAATTGAACTGCCTCGGCCATCATTTCCGCCGTCATGTTATCCAGCAGGATGCGCTTGACGCCGATTGCCAGGGCTTCACGCACATGCTCCAGTGTACGCGCCTCAACTTCCACCTCCAGCCCGCTGGCTGCCGCTCCGGCGCGCCGCACAGCTTCGGTGATCGACCCGGCGTAGTCGATGTGGTTGTCCTTGATCAGGATCATGTCATCCAGGCCAATTCGATGATTCTGTCCGCCCCCGCGGGCCACCGCTAGTTTGTCCACCGCCCGCAGGCCGGGGGCGGTCTTGCGCGTATCGAGGATGATCGCCTTTGTCCCTGCCACTGCCTGCACGAATTGCCTGGTCAGCGTGGCGATCCCCGACATGCGCCCCAGGAAGTTGAGGGCGGTCCGTTCGGCGGTTAGCAGGCTGCGTGTCCGGCCGGATACGAGTGCCAGCACTTGGCGGTTATCCACCTGGCTGCCCTCCTCCACCCGGGATTGGAAATCCACCTTCGGGTCCACCGTCAAGTAAACCGCCCGGGCAACATCCAACCCGGCAACCACGCCAGCCTGCTTGGCGATGATCTGCCCGCGCATGCTTGCATCTACCGGGACAATGCTGTCGGTGGTAACGTCGCCTGAACCGATATCTTCAGCCAGAGCGCGCCGGATGGATTCGATGATATTCAGGGGAAGGGTTTTGTCCAGGTCCATTGATAACTTTGTATTTATCCAAAAATTATGGGTGAGCCGCATTTTGCATGTGTGAGGCTTGGCCGTACACTCGCAAAATGCAATCTTTGCCTGTATTTTTGGGTAGGTGTTTATAGGTTCCAAATAAAATAGGCTTGCGCCAAAATTATTCTACCTGCCTTATCCAATTTGTCAATAGGAGGGCATTCTTCAGACCTGGGTTCTAAATGTGTGAAGTTGCAGAAAGATGGTCCGAATTTGGACGGATGAATTCGCCGCAGATCAACACAGATTCTCACGGATTTATCAAAGGGAAAAACGTTTACCTCCGCGGTTATCTAAGGTAAAAAAACCTGGAATTGGGAATACCCTTGCGAAATTCTGAATTACGAGTATCTCGCAAACGGAAAGCGCGTTTGTTGAAATTTATTGTATTTTATAAATATTGACAAATTTCAACAAAACAGGTACGATGACAGAGTTCTGATTTTCCTTACCTTCCCTCGACTGCGAGAAAATTTGATATCTTTTGAGCGGCGCCAGCGATTGATCACCATCCTGCGAGAGCAGCCCGGGATCCGCGTCCCGGAGGTGGCTGTGTTGTTGGATGTATCTGAGGGGACCATTCGTAACGACCTCAACTCCCTGGCTGGGTCTGGGCAGGTGACCCGGGTCAGGGGGGGCGGAGTGCTGCTCAATGAGCAGCAAAGCCGCAGTCCCATTTTCTCCACCCGCCTCATGACCCACAGCATTGCCAAACAAGCTATCGCCTGGCAGGTTGCCGCCCTGGTCCAGGACAACGACTCCATCCTACTGGATTCCAGCACCAGTTCGTTCTTCCTGGCCAGCTGCCTGAAGGTGCGCCGTGACCTGACCGTCATCACCAATGGTATCGAATCTGCCCGTGAGCTGGCAAAGAATTCCTCCAATACCGTCATTCTGCTGGGTGGCGTACTGCGCGTGGACGGCACCGCCATTAACGTACCTCTGGCGGAGCAAATCCTCACCGATTATCACCTTAAGACGGCCTTCCTTTCCTGCAGCGGCTTCACCCTCGAGAGCGGCCCCACGGAAGTGGATATCTACGAAGCGCAAATGAAGCGCAAGTTTATCGCCAGTTCAGGCAGCCTGGTTGCGTTGATCGATTCGAGCAAATTCGGCCGGGCAGACCTGACCTCCTTTGCCAACCTGAACCAGATTACCCGCCTTTTCACCGATACTGGTCTCGCCCCGGCCTGGGTCAAAAAACTCGAACAGGCCGGCCTCCCGTTTACCCTGTGCAGTGAAAAAACGGATCCGGCATGACAAACTAAGCTGTCTCAATTGGTGAAAATGCGCTGGAAACCCGGTTGCCGTTTTGTAAAGCGCAGGGTCTGACCGATTTCCGGCTGGTGGATGATGGACACACATTTCCAGTGCCGGGCAAATCAGTGCGGTCTGCAGCCAAATACTGGCAGATGCTGTGGTAAAACGAGTTTATATCTTAAAGGTATGGCAGGTAAAAGAAATTCATCTAATTTCAAGGAGAAAAAATTAAATGGCTAAACAAAAAGGCAAAAAAGTACGTGTGGCAATAGTTGGCGTGGGCAACTGCGCCTCCTCATTGGTGCAGGGTGTCGAGTTCTACAAGAATGCCAAGGCTACCGAAAAGGTCCCAGGTCTGATGCACGTCAATCTGGGCGGATACCACATCCATGACATCGAGTTCTCTGCCGCTTTCGATGTGGTCGATACCAAGGTTGGCCTGGATCTGAGCGAAGCAATCGCCGCCTTCCCGAACAACACGATCAAGTTCTCGGATGTACCCAACCTGGGTGTCAAAGTCGAGCGTGGCATGACCCATGACGGGCTGGGCAAATATCTAAGCACGGTGGTAAAGAAGGCGCCTGGCCCAACCGCAGACATTGTCAAGATCCTGAATGATACCAAAACCGACATAGTGGTCAGTTACCTGCCAGTCGGTTCGGAAGCAGCCACCAAGTGGTACGTGGAACAGATCCTGGAGGCGGGCTGTGGTTTCGTTAATTGCATACCGGTTTTCATTGCCTCCCAGCCCTACTGGCAAAAGCGCTTTATTGAGCGCGGCCTTCCGATCATCGGCGATGATATCAAGAGCCAGGTCGGCGCCACCATCACCCATCGTGTCCTGACCACCCTGTTCCGCGAACGCGGCGTGCGCCTGGATCATACTTACCAGCTGAATTTCGGCGGCAACATGGATTTCTATAACATGCTGGAGCGCGAGCGCTTGGAATCCAAGAAGATTTCGAAAACCCAGGCGGTCACATCTATGGTGGGCTTTGAGATGAATCCCGATGACATCCACGTCGGCCCGTCGGATTATGTACCGTGGCTGACCGACCGCAAGTTTTGCTATATTAAAATGGAGGGCACAACCTTCGGCAATGTGCCTCTGAACCTGGAATGCAAACTGGAAGTGTGGGACAGCCCCAACTCGGCCGGTGTGGTGATCGATGCAGTCCGGTGCGCCAAGCTGGCCATGGATCGCGGCCTCTCTGGCGCGTTGCTGGCCCCGTCTTCCTACTTCATGAAGTCCCCGGCCGAGCAGTACACTGACGATATCGCCCGCCTCAAGACCGAGGATTTTATCGCCGGGAAATAGCTCTTTCAGCGCCCTTGCCCATCTACCCTAAAGGGCACACGTCCTGCCGGGAGAGGTGCAAGGGGGTGGATAATTCAGGATGGGAACGGCCTGGTGGTTAAACTCTTGCAAGATGGTACCTCCCATGTAACCAGGGGGAAGCCGGGTCTGTGGCTGGCTATTGTTAAAATGGCAGTTTCCCACAGACTGCCATGCAATCAAGTTGTTCAACTGAAAAGCCGATATAGATAGGTATTTATCCACATTGGACTTGCCTGAAGAAACGGGTTGGTTGGGAATCTAGGTCTGCCCTGGGAAACAACAAAAAAAGCCCGCGCTTGAGCGGGCTTGGGAGGGGGATGATACCCTGTATTTGAATCCAATATAGGGCAACCATTGGATCTTGGTGCCGAGGGTGGGAGTCGATCCCACGACCAAGGGCTTATGAGTCCCCTGCTCTACCACTGAGCTACCTCGGCAAGCGGCTTCGATGTTACTATGGGGATGCTTTTTTGTCAACGATTCTGGTAAAATGGGAGCGAAAAATTCCTAAAAAATGTCTTTTGGTACTTGACTTTGCCTTGTCAGATGGGTATAATGAACCTTTGCATATCTGTCGTTGCTTCTGCCCCCAGTGGGATGTTGCATGCGGCACCGTCTTTCCGCCAGAGTACCAAAATCCAGGAGAAATCTATGGCATCTGTCCTACCCGAGAAGAACTATGCACGTATCCCGGTTACGCTTAAGTTGCCCGACCTTATCGAAGTTCAGCTTGACTCGTTCGCACGATTGAAGGCAGAGGGATTGGGGGATCTCCTGCATGAAATTTCACCGATAGAATCATACAACAAGGGGATGAAACTTTTCTTTCCCAGTCGCGGGTCGGAATCAAAGCAGTGGGGGTTGAAATATTGGTTTGGTGAACCGAAGCACGATATTGAAGAGTGCGTTGAGCGTGACCTTACCTACGCCAGCCCACTCTATATTTCTGTATTGTTAGCCGGAGCAGATGTTCCCGAACCCATCAAACAGGATATCTTCCTGGGCGATTTCCCTGAAATGACCGATAAGGGCACTTTTATCATTAATGGGACCGAGCGCGTGGTCGTTTCCCAGTTGATTCGCTCCCCAGGTGTTTATTTCGAAGCGCCCACTGACCGGGCTACCGGTCGCCCGCTGGCTATGGCGAAGCTCATCCCCGACCGGGGTGCCTGGATGGAATTCGAGACCCGTAAAAGCGATTACATCATTTTAAAATTCAACCGCAAGCGCACCGTGCCAATCACTGTTTTCTTGCGGGCGTTGTCCACCGTGGATGATGGGAATAGCGCTGACCAGTTGCTTACCTCCGGAACAGATGAGGAACTCATCAACCTATTTAAAGATGTGGATACCAATCCTGAACGCATGTTCATTGCTTCGACATTACGCCAGGAACCAGAATGGGACCTTTCCAGTGGATTGACGGTTGCCGAAGCGGCCTTGATCGAGTTCTTCAAGCGCATGCGTCCCGGCGACCCGGCCACCCTCGATAATGCGCGCGCTTTTCTCGAAGAGCAATTATTCGATCAGCGCCATTATGATTTGGAGCGCGTGGGCCGCTATAAACTGGATCAAAAACTCGACCTGCAAATCCCCATCCCGCACCGCACGGTGACCAAAGCAGACATTATTCGCCTGCTGCGGCGGATGATCCTCATTAATAATGGGGTGGAACCTCCCGATGATATTGACCATCTTGGCAACCGGCGCGTCAAGACCGTTGGCGAACTGATCCAGAACAAACTGCGGATTGGTCTGCGCCGCATGGAGCGGGTCATCAAGGAACGCATGTCCATTCGTGACCAGGAGCAGCTATCCCCGATAACCCTGGTAAATATTCGTCCGGTGGTGGCGGCTCTGCGCGAGTTCTTTGGCTCAAGCCAACTCTCACAATTCATGGATCAGACCAATCCTCTGGCCGAATTGCGCCATAAGCGCACACTTTCCGCGCTCGGTCCGGGTGGGTTGCGGCGGGAACGCGCCGGCTTCGATGTGCGCGATGTTCACCACTCCCACTATGGGCGCATCTGCCCAATCGAAACCCCTGAAGGTCCAAACATCGGTTTGATCGGCCGCCTGGCATCTTTTGCACGGGTCAATGAATATGGCTTTATTGAAACACCCTATCGGCGTGTCATCCGGCAGATGGCTTGTGATAACCCTGCCCTGGAAGGCCATGCTTTGCGTGAAGATTTAACCGACCCCAAGAGCGGCGAAGTAGTGATCAAAGCCGGGGAACGCATCACGAATAAAATGCTCAAGGCGATTGCCAGGACCAAGAAGGATGTTGCAATTCTCCCCTACGTTTCGGATGAGTACGAATATCTCTCCGCCGACGCCGAGGATAAGTACGTGATTGCCCAGGCGAACGCAGTGCTGAATGAATTCCGTGAGTACGAGAGCTCGCGTGTGTCCTGCCGATACCATTCCGGCTTCATCTTCACTGCACCGGAAAACCTGGATTACATGGATGTTGCCCCTCACCAGGTGGTTGGCATCAGCGCGGCTTTGATCCCCTTCCTGGAACATGACGATGCCAACCGTGCCTTGATGGGCTCGAACATGATGGCCCAGGCTGTGCCGTTGGTACGTCCCGAGATCCCGACTGTCTCGACCGGGATGGAACGGTACGCGGCTCTGGATTCGGGCCAAGTGATCGTAGCTGAGGCGGATGGCGATGTGGTCTCGGTGACCGGTTCTTCCATTGTCATCAAAGAGAAGGGCGGTGGCTTGCACACGTATAAGCTGCGCAAGTATCAGCGCTCGAACCAGTCCACCTGCATCGACCAGCGTCCAGCAGTGATCAAGGGCCAGGTTGCCCACAAGGGCGATATCATTGCTGATTCTTCCTCGACCGAAAGTGGCGAATTGGGCCTGGGCCAAAACGTTACCGTGGCTTTCATGTCCTGGGAAGGTGCCAATTTCGAAGATGCGATAGTGATTTCTGAACGTCTGGTTCAGGAGGATCGCTTTACTTCAGTCCACATTGAAAAATACGAGGTTGAAGCACGCGACACCAAGCTCGGTCCGGAAGAGATAACCCGGGATATTCCGAATGTTGGTGAGGATGCCATAAAAGACCTCGATGAGGGCGGCATAATTCGTATTGGCGCGGAAGTAGGCCCGAACGATATCCTGGTTGGCAAGATTACGCCCAAAGGTGAAAAGGAACTGACTCCTGAAGAGCGCCTATTGCGGGCTATCTTTGGCGAGAAGTCACGGGATGTGAAGGATACCTCGCTGCGTATGCCACATGGCGAACGCGGCAAGGTTGTGGATGTGAAAGTCTTTACCCGTGAGGATAACGCCGACCTTTCCGCCGGAGTAGATATGATGGTGCGTGTCTCTGTGGCGCAGCGCCGCAAGATCACTGCGGGCGACAAGATGGCCGGTCGCCACGGCAACAAGGGCGTTGTTTCCCGCGTTGTCCGTGAAGAAGATATGCCATTCCTGGATGATGGCACCCCGGTCGATATTGTCCTGAATCCGACAGGCGTTCCAGGCCGTATGAATCTCGGACAGGTGCTGGAAGTCCATCTGGGCTGGGCGGCGCAGAAACTCGGTTTTCGTGCCATCACACCGGTTTTTGATGGAGCCCGGGAAAATGAGATCGAAGCTGAACTGGCGCGGGCCTGGATGGTGGATTATGCCTGGAAAGAGACTGCCAGCGCGGCATGGGATTGGCTCAAAACCCAGGAGTACACTCCTGAATCGATTGAAGATGACAACGAAGTCCGCCGCCTCTATCTGGAACAATGGCTCGGTGAACGCGGCTACGATGTTTACCGGTTGAAAGAAGAGAACTTCGCCCGCCATGCTACGGTCACCGAGTGGTTGCGCGATCATGATGTTGATCCGGTGACCGTCTTTACCGATGAAATCCCGGCGCCTTCCAAACGGAATATGTTCAACGAGAACGCCATTCATATATGCACAAAACTTTGGCTGCATACATTGGGCCACGATAATGTTCCTGACAAAGATGTCGAAGCCACCTCGAAAGCTGCGATGTTGGAATGGGGCATTCCATCTCCGACGCTGGGCAAGCAAGTTCTTCGGGATGGCAAGACGGGTGCCGCCTATGACCAGCCTGTCACCGTCGGCGTGATGAACATGCTTAAATTGCACCATCTGGTCGAAGATAAAGTTCACGCCCGCTCCACCGGACCTTATAGCTTGGTCACGCAGCAACCTTTGGGTGGGAAAGCCCAGTTCGGAGGCCAGCGCTTCGGTGAGATGGAAGTCTGGGCGTTGGAGGCATACGGCGCGGCATATACTTTACAGGAAATGCTGACAGTAAAGTCTGATGATGTGCAGGGACGCGTGAATGCTTACGAAGCCATTGTGAAGGGGGATCCCATTGAAGAGCCAAGTATCCCGGCCTCCTTCCGCGTTTTGGTCAAGGAATTGCAATCGCTAGGTTTGGCCGTGGAAGCTGTCAGCGATACTGGAGAAGTCATCAAGTTCGGCAAGGATGAAGAAAAAGTTCATCCGCCAAAGTACACAACCGGTCTGATGGATCTAGGTGAAGACCTGATTAAAGCTAAGGAAATCAAGGAAACTAGTTGATTCGTCTTGACGGGGTTCCCCCCATCATGATAGAATTGCCTTTCGTTGCCTAAAAGGGCTGCTGCGTAGCACTGCCCACTGCGTTGTTTCGTTGGAGTGAGGCCATCCAGGCAAGTTTGCGATGGCCTCACTTATTGACAAGAATTCGTTATTAGCAAGGAAATTTGTTCCGGAGGCGAATGTGCCAACAATTAATCAACTGATCCGCAAAGGACGCCAGTCCAAGAAAATTAAGAGCAAGGCCCCGGCGTTGCTGTATACGCTGAATACCAAGAAGCAGCGCCGTGTGCGCCAGCCTAAAGGTGCGCCCCAGAAGCGCGGCGTATGCACCGTTGTCCGCACTACGACTCCAAAGAAGCCTAACTCAGCGTTGCGCAAGATTGCCCGCGTGCGTCTGACCAATGGTATCGAAGTCACAGCCTACATTCCAGGTGAAGGTCACCAGTTGCAGGAACACTCTGTCGTGTTGGTGCGGGGCGGTCGTGTGAAGGACCTGCCAGGCGTGCGTTATCACATCGTGCGGGGTTCGCTTGATACTACTGGCGTTAATAACCGGAAGCAGAGCCGTTCAAAGTACGGTGCCAAGCGCCCGAAAGAAACAGCTGCCTAGTTGATTTGATGGAGTAATAATATGCGTCGATCGAAGCCAGAAAAGCGTGAGATCCTTCCCGATATCCGTTATAACAGTGTAACCATCCAGACCATGATTCACCATATGCTGCAACGTGGCAAGAAAAGCACGGCGGTGAATGTGATGTACGATACGCTGGATATTGTCCGTGAGCGCAGTGGTGGTAAAGACCCGGTTGAGGTCTTTGATACCGCCATGCGAAATGTCGCGCCTGCCATGGAAGTGAAACCCCGCCGCGTAGGTGGCGCCACTTACCAGGTTCCGATGGAAGTCCCCCCGGTCCGCCGCACCACTCTGGCGATCCGTTGGGTGCTTGATTCGGCCAGGGCCCGCGCTGGTAAATCGTTCGCCGAAAAATTGGCGGACGAATTATTGGATGCCTATAAGAACGAAGGCGCCTCCATTCGCAAACGTGAAGAAACCCACAAAATGGCCGAGGCGAATCGCGCCTTCTCTCATTACCGCATGTAATTAGCGGTTATTGAACCTTAACAAGCAGACATTTATGACACGTGCGTTCCCGCTCGAACGGTATAGAAACATCGGCATCATTGCTCATATTGATGCCGGTAAAACGACTACCACCGAACGGATCCTGTTCTACACGGGCATGACCCATCGCATTGGTTCCGTGGATGAAGGTACCACTGTTACCGATTGGATGGAGCAGGAGCGCGAACGCGGCATAACAATAGTTTCTGCGGCAGTGACAGCCGAGTGGAAAGGGTATCAGGTCAATATTATTGATACGCCCGGTCACATTGACTTTACCGCGGAAGTGCAAAGGTCATTGCGTGTGTTGGATGGCGGCGTGGTTGTTTTCGACTCTGTTCAAGGGGTGGAACCGCAGAGCGAGACGGTCTGGCGTCAGGCCGACCGCTATGGCGTGCCCAGAATTTGTTTTGCGAACAAGATGGACCGGGTGGGGGCATCCTATGAGCGTACTATCGAGACCATCAAACAGCGCCTGGGAGCCAACCCCATTGCAATGCAAATGCCAATAGGATTGGAAGCCTCCTTCCAGGGCGTTGTTGACCTGATGACAATGAAAGCCGTTTACTGGGATGATGAGCTCGGCAAGGATCCGCGTGAGGCTGAAATTCCCTCTGACCTTAAGGCTGAAGCGGAAGAACGTCGCCACACCATGGTGGAGCGCATTGCTGAACTGGATGATAATCTGACCGTCAAGTATCTTGAAGGCGGCAAAATCAGCAATGTTGAGTTGAAGGACGCCCTCCGGCGGGCCGTGATTGAAAGTAGAGCGGCTCCGGTGTTTTGCGGAAGTTCCTTGCGCAATAAGGGTGTTCAACTGGTTTTGGATGCAGTAATTGATTACCTGCCTTCACCGTTGGATGTCCCTGCGATTACCGGCACAGACCCTCGAACTGGTGAGGTCATCCAACTGCCGCCCCAGGATGACGCGCTGTTGAGCGCATTGGTCTTTAAAATAGTTACCGATCCTTACGTGGGACGCCTAGCGTACTTCCGTGTCTATTCCGGAACGGTAAGCCAGGGCCAGATGGTTACCAATTCCACCAAAGGTAAGCGTGAACGTATCGGACGTTTGTTGCGCATGTACGCGGATCACCGGGATGATGTAACCGAGGTGCGCGCCGGAGATATCGCGGCTGTTTTGGGCTTCAAGGAAACTTTTACTGGTGACACTCTGTGCGAAAATAAACTGGTAGTGCTCGAAAATATCACCTTCCCAGAGCCGGTCATTAGCGTCGCCATTGAACCCAAGACGAATGTTGATCAGGCCCGTATGGGTGAGGCTTTGCGAAAACTCTCCGAGGAGGACCCGACTTTTCGTGTTCACTCTGATGAAAATTCCGGTCAGACGATCATTGAAGGAATGGGCGAGTTACACCTGGAAGTGATCGTTGATCGGATGATGCGCGAGTTCCACGTACAGGCCAATGTGGGTCGTCCGCGCGTGGCTTACCGGGAATCAATCACGCGGCCGGTCAAAGAAGTCAATTATAAGTACGTAAAACAGACGGGTGGCCACGGCCAGTATGGTCATGTGGTTATCTCGCTGGAACCCGGCGAAAGGGGTAGCGGGATCGTTTTTGAGAATAAAATTGTCGGTGGCGCAATCCCGCGTGAGTATATCCCGGCAGTGGAAAAGGGTATCAAAGAAGCCTCAGAAAGTGGTGTGCTGGCGGGATACCCGGTGGTCGATCTGAAAGTGAAATTGTTCGATGGATCGTTCCACGAAGTTGACTCGAACGAAATGGCTTTCAAGATGGCAGCAACCTTTGCCTTTAAGGAAGGCGTCCAGAAGGGCGGGCCGGTCCTGCTTGAGCCGATCATGAAAGTGGAAGCGGTCGGCCCGGAGGAATTTCTGGGAGAGATCATCGGCGGGTTGAATGGCCGGCGGGCAACCATCCGGGGTATGGAAATGCGACCAGGCAATGCTCAGGCTGTCAATGCAACTGTGCCGCTTGGTGAAATGTTCGGATATGCAACCGAACTGCGCTCGGCCACGCAAGGTCGGGGCGTTTTCTCGATGGAATTCGATCACTATGCGCCAGTACCCGCATCGGTGGCGCAGGAAATCTTAAACGCATAGTTCTTTGGTTCTGGAAGGAGAAATTATTCATGGCGAAGCAGAAATATAACCGCAACAAACCGCACATGAACGTGGGCACGATGGGTCACATTGACCATGGCAAGACCACGTTGACGGCGGCGATCACGAAGTACAGTCAATTTCTCGGGAAGGCGCAGTTCCGTGCGTACGACTCGATTGACAATGCACCGGAAGAGAAGGCGCGCGGCATCACCATCAACATTGCCCACGTGGAATACGAGACCGACAAGCGTCACTATGCCCACGTTGACATGCCCGGTCACCGTGACTACATCAAGAACATGATCACGGGTGCCGCCCAGGTGGATGGCGCCATCCTGGTGGTGGCCGCCCCGGATGGGCCCATGCCGCAGACGCACGAGCATGTGCTGCTGGCGCGCCAGGTGGAAGTACCGAGCATCGTGGTGTACCTGAACAAGATTGACCAGATGGATGACCCGGAGCTGCTGGAACTGGTCGAGATGGAACTGCGCGAATTGCTGACCAAGCAGGGCTTCCCGGGCGACACCACCCCGATCGTGCGTGGCAGCGCACTGAAGGCCCTGGAGAGCACCTCCACCGACCCGAATGCGCCGGAATATGCCAGCATCAAGGAACTGTTGCGCGTGATCGACGAATACATTCCCGAGCCGAAGCGCGAGATGGACAAGCCGTTCATGATGCCGATCGAAGATGTCTTCTCGATCAAGGGTCGTGGCACGGTGGTGACCGGGCGGGTGGATCGTGGCGTGATCAAGATTGGCGAGCCGGTCGAGATCATCGGCCTGCGCGAGACCCAAAACTCGGTCGTGACGGGCGTGGAAATGTTCCACAAGATGATGGACGAAGGCATGGCCGGAGATAACCTGGGCCTGTTGCTGCGCGGCATTGAGCGCACCGACGTGGAGCGCGGCCAGGTGGTGGCCAAGCCGGGTTCGATCACCCCGCACACCAAGTTTGAAGCGAAGGTATATGTGCTGAAGAAGGAAGAAGGCGGTCGTCACAGTGCCTTCTTCAACGGATACCGGCCGCAGTTCTACATCCGCACGATGGATGTGACCGGCAACGTCGAGTTGCCTGCCGGCGTGGAAATGGTTCTGCCAGGCGACAACGTCGACCTGACCGTGACCCTGATCGTCCCGGTGGCGCTCGAGCAGGGTTCCAAGTTCGCCATCCGTGAAGGCGGTCTCACCGTCGGCGCGGGTGTCATCACCAAGATCATCGAATAGGTATATAAAGAATATGACGAAGCAGAAGATCCGCATCCGCCTCAAGGCTTATGACCATCGTATCCTCGACCAGTCTGCCAAGCGGATTGTCGAAACAGCCGAACGTTCAGGTGCGCATGTCGTAGGCCCTGTACCCTTGCCAACGAAGAAAGAACGGTTTACAATACGCCGCTCGACTTTCATCGACAAAGACTCGCACGAACATTTTGAAATCCGCACGCATAATCGTCTCATCGATGTTCTTGATCCTGATTCCAAGACGATTGATATGTTGATGCGGCTCAATCTGCCAGCGGGTGTGGATATCGAGATCAAGATTTAATAATATTGTCTATTCTTCCAGCTGGTCTGACCCATGAATCTGTCAGACCAATTGAACTGGATAGGCAGCACAAGAACGGTTCTGTTCGTGGGCCCTACTACCCTGTGTGCCGCGGCAGACCGGTTGACTGTGCTGTGACCAAGATGATGCAGCCTTGCCCAGGCTGACAGTCTTGAGAAACGTTTACGAAGGAGAAAACCGAGCATGTTGAAAGGGCTGATTGGCAGGAAGATCGGCATGACCCAGATCTTCGATGAGACCGGTGCGGCTGTACCGGTAACTCTGATCGAAGCTGGGCCTTGCTATGTAACGCAGGTACGCCTTCCGGAAAAGGAAGGTTACGCAGCGGTGCAACTCGGATTCAGCGAGGCCAAGACCAAACGCCTGACTTCAGGCGAATTGGGTCACCTCAAGAAGAGCGAATTGCCCCCGCTGCGTTTTTTGCGTGAATTTCGCGCAAAAGATGCCGGGCTTAAGGCCGGAGATAAATTGACCGTTGAGGTTTTTGGTGTCGGTGAACACGTGGATGTGATTGGCACCAGTAAAGGCAAGGGTTTCGCCGGTGTGGTGAAGCGCTACCATTTTGCAGGTGGCCCCAAGACGCATGGCGGCTCCGATCGCTTACGCGCGCCCGGTTCGAATGGTTCTACGACCACACCAGGTCGCGTTTATAAAGGCAGCCGTCGTCCAGGACATATGGGCAACGGGCGTGTTACATCTCAGGGTTTGAAAGTTGTTCTGGTGGATGTTGAGCGCAACCTTTTGGGTGTGCGTGGCGCTGTCCCCGGGCCAAGAGGCGGATTGGTCATGATTAAGGACGCGCGCAAGCAGTAAGCGCCGATGATGGGAGTATGGGTATTATGAAAGTAGATGTTTTCAACATGAAAGGCGATAAGGTCAAGACCGTGGAACTTCCGGCCGAGATCTTTGAGACCCCGGTGAATGTAGATTTGATGCACCAGGCCTACATCCAGCAGATGGCCAATGCACGCCTCGGTACGCATAAGACCAAGACGCGCAGTGAAGTTTCCGGTGGTGGACGCAAGCCGTGGAAACAAAAAGGCACCGGCCGTGCCCGCCAGGGATCCACGCGTGCTCCCCAGTGGGTGCACGGTGGCAAAATCCACACGCCGCGTCCGCGCAAATATACCCAACACATGCCGCTCAAAATGCGCCGTGCAGCCTTGCGTTGCGCATTATCTGCCAAGGCGGCTGAGGCTGGTGTGGTTGTTTTGGACGAACTTGTGCTCGACGAACCCAAGACTCGTCTGATGGCGCAAGCGCTAAACTCACTGGTCGGGGATGCTTCCGTTCTTGTCCTGGCGGCAGAGAAAGACGCCGCCTATGACATGGTGATCCGCTCAACCAACAACCTCCCGGATGCCAAATTGATTATGGCAAGCTACCTGAATATCCGGGATTTGCTTGGCTACGACAAACTCGTCATGCCTCTCAAGGCATTGGACGTTTTGAAGTCTTTTCTGGTGTAGGAAGGCAGCATGACAACGATATATGATGTAATCCGCCGCCCATTGGTCACCGAGAAGTCGAACTATCAGTCCAACAAGCTTCACCAGTATTCTTTTGAAGTGACTTCTGAAGCCACCCGTACCCTGGTGAAAGATGCCATGGAGACTCTATTCGACGTCAAGGTTGTGCGAGTGAATATCATTAATACGGCTGCCAAGCGCGGCCGCCGTCGCAACCGACGTCTGTCAGTCCGGTCTCCCGGCATAAAGAAAGCAATCGTTACCCTGGCCGAGGGAAGCACCCTCGAGATTTTTGAAGGGGTGAAGTAATGGCTGTCAAGAAATATAAACCCACGACGCCCGGCCAGCGGGGGATGACCGGATATACGTTCGAAGAAATTACCAAGTCCACTCCAGAGCGCAGCCTGATCGTTCATCCACACGGATATGGTGGGCGCGATACGACCGGCCGCATCACGGTACGCCATCGTGGCGGTGGTAACCGCAAATATATCCGTATCATCGATTTCAAGCGCGAGAAGCATGATATTCCCGCCAAGGTTGCAGCAATTGAGTATGACCCGAACCGCACAGGTCGCTTGGCTTTGCTCTTCTACGCGGATGGCGTAAAGCGCTATATCATCGCTCCACTCGGAATCAAGGTTGGTGATACGCTCATCTCCGGACCGCATGCTGAAATCCGGCCTGGCAATTGTCTGCCGCTCTCAGATATTCCGGTTGGCACACTCGTACACGCGCTCGAATTGCAGGAAGGCAAGGGTGCACAGCTGGTTCGTTCCGCGGGCGGTTCAGCGCAGTTGCTGGCCAAAGAGGGCGAATACGCCCAGATCCGCCTGCCTTCTGGTGAAGTGCGTTTGATCCGTCAAACCTGCTATGCCACCATCGGTCAGGTCGGCAATCTGGATCATAACAATGTCAAATTAGGCAAGGCCGGTCGCAAACGCCATATGGGTATCCGCCCCACGGTGCGTGGTACCGCCATGTCCCCGCGTGACCATCCGCATGGTGGTGGTGAAGGCCGCCAGCCGACCGGCATGCCGGGCCCGAAAACCCCTTGGGGTAAACCCGCCCGTGGTTACAAGACCCGCCGTATCAAGCGGACCGATAAGTACATCGTGCGCCACCGCAGCAAGGCCAGCCGCTAGGGCGCTACGTAGGATGCGAGGTAAGCAGATATGTCTCGTTCATTGAAAAAAGGGCCCTTCATTGCCCCGAAACTATTGAAGAAGATTGAAGCCATGAACCAAAAAGGCGAGAAAAAGGTCATCCGCACTTGGAGTCGCGCCAGTGTGATCTTCCCACAAATGGTGGGACACACGATCGCCATTCATGATGGCCGGCGCCATGTGCCGATCTACATCACCGAAAATATGGTAGGCCATCGTTTGGGCGAATTCGCGCCAACCCGCTTGTTCCGTGGTCACCAGGCGGCTGAAAAGGCGTCAAAGCCAGCGGTGTAGGAGCATTGAGATGCCTCACGATATTCATGCTAAGTTAAGTTCGCTGACCATCTCAGCCCAGAAGGTACGCTTGGTTGTCGACCTGGTGCGTGGGAAAAGTGCGGTGCAGGCGATGGAAATCCTGCGTTTCGCACCCCAGAGCGCAGCCCGGCCGGTGGCTAAGCTGCTGGCCTCTGCTGTTGCCAATGCCGAAGAGAATTTTGGTGTCAGCCGCGATGACCTGTTTGTAGCCAAGATCTTCGCCGATGAAGCCCCCACCCGCAAGTGGCGTCGCTTCGGAGCACGCGGCCGCTTCAAGCCGATACTGCGTCGAACGTCGCATGTGACTGTTGTCCTGCGAGAGCGCGAAGCTGCCTAACCGGCAAAGAAAGGACGAAGGAGATCTTATGGGTCGAAAAGTTCACCCGATTGGTTTTCGCCTTAATGTTAATCAGGATTGGCGCGGTCGTTGGTTTGCCGAAGGCGCCCAATATCGTGAGCAGTTGGGACAGGATTTTGCCATCCGCGATTTGATTTACACCGAAACCGGCCGTGCGGGTGTTTCCCGGATTGACGTGGAGCGCTATCCCGGCAAATTGAAGGTGTCTGTTTTCACCGCAAAACCGGGTATCCTGATTGGCCGCAAGGGCGAAGGCATTAAGAAAATTCGTGTCAGCTTGGAAGAGTTGACAGGCAAGAAAGTTGACCTGGATATCAAGGAAATCAAGGCGCCGGATTGTGATGCCTATCTGGTTTCTCGAAATATCGCCGATCAGTTGGAGCGCCGTATCAGCTATCGACGTGCCATGAAGCGTGCCATTCAACAGGCCATGCGCCAGGGTGCACAGGGTATAAAGATCGAAGTGGCTGGACGGTTGTCCGGTGCAGAAATGGCCCGGACGGTCTGGTTGCGCGATGGGCGTGTACCCCTGCAAACCCTGCGTGCCGATATAGATTTTGCCCGTACCGAAGCTTTAACCACCTACGGCCAGATTGGTGTCAAGGTCTGGGTTTACCATGGTGATATGAAGACTGAAGTGGAAGAAAAAGTTGAGACGACCGAAGGCGTCTATGTCAGTGAGTAGCCGCGGTGTCTGTGGAGTGAGGTAGATGCTATGTTAATGCCAAAACGTGTGAAGTACCGCAAGCAGATGCGTGGTCGCATGAAAGGAAAGGAATCGCGCGGTGTCGAGATTTCCTTCGGCGAATACGGTTTGTTGGCTCTGGAGCCGGGCTGGGTGACTGCCCGTCAAATCGAAGCAGCCCGTCGAACGCTCGTTCATGCCATGAAGCGGCGCGGCAAGGTCTGGATCCGTATTTTCCCGGATAAGCCTTATACGCAGAAACCCCCGGAAACCCGTATGGGTAAGGGGAAAGGGAATGTAGAGTATTGGGTTGCCGTCGTCAAGCCGGGCCGGGTTATGTTCGAGGTGGGCGGTCTGGATGAGGCAACTGCCCGTGAGGCGTTGAGTCTCGCCCGGCGAAAATTTGCCATTAAAACCAAGGTCATTGCCCGCCATGATGTGACCTTAGGAGAGCCGGCATGAAGTCGCAAGAAATTCGCAAATTGTCTGTCGAAGAAATTCAGGTCAAGCTGACGGATAGCCGCGATGAGTTAATGAAACTCCGCTTCCAGCAGGTGACCGGTCAATTAACTGATACCAACCGCCTGCGTTATCTGCGTCGTGATATTGCTCGTTTTGAGACCATCTTGAATGAGTCTCAGCAGACGGCTGCACAGGAAGGTGAAGCATGAATGACCGTCGAAGAATTACTGGTGTTGTCACCAGCAATAAGATGACCAAGACCGTAGTGGTCGAAATTAGCCGGACTTTCCGGCATCCGCTCTACCGCAAGGTTGTCCATTTGAGCAAGCGCGTCAAAGCGCACGACACCTTGGGCTGCCAGATCGGCGACCAGGTCCAGATTGTGGAAAGCCGCCCGCTTTCTCGTGATAAGCGCTGGGTGATCGAGGCAATTGTCAAGCACGAAGTCCGTAGCGCCGATACTGTCGTGCCTGAGATTGTTGCCGAACCGGCTGAGGCAGGTGTCATAGCTGGCGAAGCCCCGCAGGAGGCCCAGCCATGATCCAGCACGAGTCTAAGTTAAAAGTTGCCGATAACACTGGCGCTCGTGAACTGACGGTCATCCATGTCATGGGCGGGTCAACCCGTCATTATGGCGCTATCGGTGACATTGTGGTTGCAGCAGTCCATTCTGCGACACCACAAGGATCGGTCAAGAAGTCTGAGATTGTCAAGGCGGTGATTGTGCGGTGTACAAAAGAATGGCGCCGGGAGGATGGTTCCACAATCCGCTTTGACGATAATGCCGCTGTGATTTTGGATACAGACGGCCAAAACCCCAAAGGCAGTCGCATTTTTGGGCCGGTGGCCCGCGAACTGCGTGAAAAAGGTTTTATGAAGATTGTTTCGCTGGCCCCGGAAGTGCTTTAGGCCAAGTGAGGAGCGAACGATGAAAGTCAAGATCCGTAAAGGTGATACCGTTGAAATTATCAGCGGAAAGATCGAGGAGAAGGGCAAGCGCGGTGAGGTTATCAAAGTATTACCAGATGAGACCCGCCTGGTTGTCCAGGGCTTGAACATCCATACCAAGCACCAGAAGGCAGTCCAGACACAGGGCCGCACCATTAACCCGGGTCGTTTAAAATTTGAAGCCCCGCTTGACATCTCGAATGTTATGCTGATTTGTCCCAAGTGCAGCCAACCGACTCGTGTAAGTGTCCAGCGTAACGATGACGGCGTTCATCGCGTCTGTAAAAAATGCCAGGCGTTGATAGATTAGGCACCGGTGGAGCAATGATCAATGAATAGAATGCAGGAACGATACCAAAATGAAGCTGTCCCGGCCCTGTTGAAGGCGTTTCAATATAAGAATGTCATGCAGGTCCCACGCATCAATAAGGTCGTGCTTAATATTGGCCTCGGCAGCGAACAGGATAACGCCAAGGCTCTTGAAGCCGCCATGGCCGACATGACCACCATCACCGGTCAGAAGCCTGTCATGACAAAAGCCCGCACCAGCATTGCAAATTTTAAATTGCGTGAAGGCCGTATCATTGGCACCAAGGTTACTTTGCGCGGAGACAAAATGTGGGCTTTTCTGGACCGGTTGCTAAACGCAGCCCTTCCGCGTGTGCGTGACTTCCGCGGTGTTTCTCCAGACGCTTTCGATGGGCGTGGTAATTACACGCTTGGTTTGCGTGACCAGTTGATCTTCCCGGAGATCGAATACGATAAGATCGACAAGTTAAGAGGCATGGAGGTCACCATTGTGACCACTGCCAAATCTGACGACCATGCACGGCTGATGTTACAAATACTGGGCATGCCGTTCAAGAAGGAAGCATAACTATGGCAAGCACTTGCATGAAATATCGTGAACTCCGCCGCAAGTATCCTAACCAAATACGCCACCGTTGCACGCTTTGCGGCCGCCCGCGCGGTTATATTCGTCGTTTCGGCCTATGCCGGATTTGCTTCCGCGAGTTGGCGCTGGAAGGAAAAATCCCCGGCGTCATGAAGGCATCCTGGTGACCGGGTGGAGGTAAGAAATGAGCATGACTGATCCTATCGCTGATATGCTGACCCGCATCCGTAATTCCATGATGAGTGGTCAGGCTATGACGGCTATGCCTTTTTCAAAGGTCAAGGTGGAAATCGCTAAGATCCTGAAAGAAGAAGGCTACCTGGAAAATTTTGAAGTTGCAGATGGCGAACGTCCGAGCCAGAAGATCCTGCGCCTGAAGATCAGGTACTTTGGTGAGCGGCGTGAGCGTAGGCCGGTGTTGACTGGCATTGAGCGCATCAGCCGCCCTGGCCGGCGTGTATACACCAAGAAACAGGATATTCCCTGGGTGCTTTCGGGTATTGGCGTTGCCATTTTATCCACACCCAAGGGTATCATGACCGGTCAGCGTGCCCGCCAGTTGGGTGTGGGCGGAGAGATCCTCTGCAAGGTCTGGTAAGAGAGGAGAGTAAAAGTGTCTCGAGTTGGACGTATGCCCGTGGTCATCCCGACCGGTGTGCAGGTGGACATCAGTGGCGCGAATGTAGGTGTAAAAGGTCCGAAAGGTGAAATGAAGCGGACGTTCTCCCCCTTGATTGGGATTGCTATGGAGAATGGCCAAATCGTAATAACCCGTAAATCCGACCAGCCCGCCGAACGAGCTTTGCATGGAACGACTCGTGCGGTTCTGGCAAATATGATACAAGGTGTCAGTGCTGGTTTTGAACGTGTTCTGGAAATCGAAGGCGTCGGTTACCGGGCTGAGATGAATGGCAAGAATCTCGTCTTGCATATGGGCTATTCACACCCGGTGGAAATGGAACCGCCCTCCGGTGTTTCCTTCGATGTGGACCAGAAAACCCGCCATGTCTTTGTACGTGGCTTTGATAAGGAATTGGTAGGTCAGGTTGCAGCGAATGTCCGCAATGTGCGACCGCCCGAACCTTACCATGGTAAAGGGTTACATTACCTGGGCGAGAAGATACGCCGCAAGGCCGGCAAGGCCGGAAAGGCAGCACAGTAATCTATGGCTGAGAAAAATCGTTCCGAGGCCCGTGTCAAACGCCACATACGCGTGCGGATTAATCTACGAGGCACGCAGCAACGTCCTCGCTTGAGTGTCTTCCGCAGTCTCTCGGAAATCTATGCCCAGATCATTGACGATAAAGCCGGGAGCACCATCGTTTCGGCCTCGACTATCGACCTGGAACTCCGGGGAAAAATGGACGGCCTGAAAAAATCCGAGCAGGCAAAATTGGTCGGGAAAATGCTGGCGAAGCGCGCCAAGGATAAAGGTGTGCAGTCGGTCGTATTCGACCGCGGCGGTTTCAAATATAGCGGCCGGGTTAAAGCCCTGGCCGATGGCGCCCGCGAAGGCGGCCTGGAATTCTAGGGCCTGATTGGAGAACGTTATGATGAATTACCAGGTAACCGAAAATGATCAGAAAGGCGAGGCGCTCGACGAGCGCGTGATTGAGATTGCGCGCGTGGCGAAAGTTGTAAAAGGCGGCCGCCGTTTTCAATTCCGTGTGACATTGATCATGGGTGATAATCACGGCAAGGTCGGCATGGGTGTTGGCAAAGCCAATGCCGTACCGGATGCCATGCGTAAAGCGACTGACCGTGCCCGCAAAGATTTGCATGAGATCCATCTTTCGAAGACAACCATCCCGCACCAGTCCACTGCCAAGGTGGGTGGCTCCATCGTACTGCTGAAGCCTGCTTCCCCCGGTACGGGCGTTATTGCTGGTGGCGGCGTGCGTGCCGTGCTTGAAGCAGTTGGCATCCATGATATCCTGACCAAGTCGCTTGGGTCCTCGAATGTCCTGAACTCCGTCCAGGCCACTATGCATGCGCTTGAGGCGCTTAAGTCGCCACAGGAAGAAGCCGCCCGGCGCGGCAAGTCGGTGGATGATTTGCTGCCGTACTGGGAAAGGAGAAAGAAGCATGGCTAAGAAAGCCGCAGGTAAGACTATTAAGCTGACTCTGGTGCGCAGCCCGATTGGCTTTCCGGAGCCGCAAAAGGCAACCGTGCGGGCTCTGGGCTTTCACCGTTTACATGAAACCGTCGAACGCGAGGATACGCCCGTCTTGCGCGGAATGCTTGCCAAAGTTATTCATATGATTCGCATTGAAGAGTAGGCATCAAGATGAAACTGAACGATCTTACCCCCAACAATCCCAAGAAACAACGCAAGCGTGTTGGACATGGCATTTCTGCCGGTCAGGGCAAGACGGCCGGCCGTGGTACCAAAGGCGAGGGCTCGCGCACTGGTTCAGGCGGACGTCTCTACCGGCAAGGTGGCAACCTGCCGTTCTTCCGCCGTTTGCCGTTCGTCCGTGGTAAAGGCTTTACCCCGCCTTACGAAGTCGAGTTCAATGAAGTAAACCTTGACCAGTTGGTATCCTTCAAAGCCAACGCTGAGGTTACTCCCGAATTGCTCCAGGCAGCCCGCCTGTTGCGCGATCCGCGCAACCCGGTTGCAATTTTGGGCCGCGGCGAATTAAAAACCGCCTTAAAAGTCCGTGTTCACCGTGTTACAAAGAGCGCCAAAGCCAAAATCGAGGCTGCTGGTGGTTCGGTGGAATTAATTGCATAACTCGTCCACGCGAGGAGACCCTTTATGAAAAACGCATTTTCGGGATGGCGTTATCTCTGGACATCACAAGACATCCGCCGGAAGCTACTCATAACCCTGGTTCTTTTGGTTATCTTCCGTTTGGCGGCCAATGTCCCTGTGCCGGGCATTAATGGCGCTGCTCTGAAAACCTTATTGTCGAGTTCGGGCTCCTTCTTTGCCTTCCTTGATCTGCTTTCTGGCGGTACCATTTCGCATTTCTCTTTGCTGGCCATGGGCGTTTATCCCTATATCACGGCCCAGATCATCCTGCAATTGCTCACCCCCATTTTCCCGGCTCTCCAGCGCAAAATGGAAGAAGATCCGCGCGAAGGCCGTAAATGGCAGGAAAAATGGACCTATTACCTGGCCATCCCGATGGCTTTACTTTCTGCTCTTGGCCAAATTAACCTGTTCAACTCCTATTCCAATCAGGCGGGACTGGGCCCAATTGTGCCTTTTGGGTTTACCAGTACCCTGTGGATTTCTTCTCTGACCCTGCTATTGACCATGGTTGGCGGGACGATGTTTGCCATCTGGCTGGGTGAATTGATTTCAGAGTATGGTATTCGTGGACAAGGTCTGTCATTAATCATATTCGCAGGTATTGTTGCCCGCATGCCGGCCAGCTTTGTTTCCCTTCTGGCAGATAAGCAACATGGGTGGATTTTGGTCATCTCGATGGTGATAGTCATCGTGGCGGTCATCTATGCGATCGTCTACGTCCAACAAGGCCGACGCTATGTGCCGGTCATGTATCCCGGGCGGCGTGTTGGCAGCCGCATGTCCATGCCGGTCAAGGGCACCTTGCCTTTGATGGTCAACCTGGCTGGCATGATCCCGCTCATCTTTGCCAGCGCCATCCTGCAGTTCCCGGCCATCATCGCCAGCTACTTTGTTAATAATGCGAATGCGGCGGTGGCCAGTTTTGCCAAATCGACACAGTCTGTTTTTTCCAATGGCGGCGGGATTTACTATCTGTTGTATTTCCTCATGGTGGTTAGCTTTACATTCTTCTATACCGATGTGATGTTCTCCCAACAGAATTATGGCGAGAATTTGAAGAAAGCCGGTGCGCAGATCCCTGGCGTAAACCGCGGGGCACCCACCCAGAAATACCTGACCAAGGTGCAACGGCGTATCACCCTGCCAGGAGCCTTGTTTTTGGGTGTAGTGGCAGTCCTGGGTTACATCATTAATGTGATCTTGCAATTGTTTGGCATCGGTGGAACTACTTCCTCCTCCACCATTTTCCTGGTCTCT